>JAEUIV010000191.1 GCA_016795005.1 Phycisphaerae bacterium | reverse complement strand
TGGGGCGGCGGCCTATCTCGTGAACGTGGGGCGTGAGCGGGACCGGGCGGTGGCCGCCGAGAAACTGGCGACGGAGCGGCTGGCGGAATCCGAGCGTGCTCGTGTGACGGCGACGGCGACGAGTGAGTTCCTGGACGGGATCCTGGCATCGCCCGATCCGAGGATGGAGGGGAAGGACGTGACGGTGCTTGCCGCGCTGCATCGGTCGAGCGGGCTGATCGAGCAGCGTCTGAAAGGACAGGAGGCGGTCGAGGCGGCGGTTCGGACGAGCATCGGCCATGCCTATCGGGCGCTGGAAGACATCAAGTCCGCGCGGCCTCACCTGGATCGCGCGCTCGAGATTCAAGTGAGGACACTTGGCGCGGCTCACCGCGACACGCTGAAGACCCGCCATGAACTGGCGATGGTTACCGCGCTTGAGAGCCGGGTCGAGGACGCGATCGTGATGATGAAAGAGGTCGTGGCGGATTCGCGGCGTGTGTTGGGCGATGACGACCCGGCCACGATCGAGGCGATCCATGACCTCGGCGCGACGCTCGGGTGGTCTCCGAGGCCGGAGGCGCTGGACGAGGCGCTGGAGGCATACAAGGAAGCGACGGAGCGACGCACGAGGCTCTTCGGCGCGGAGGACCGGCGGACGCTCTCATCGAAGCAGGGCTGGGCGGGCGTGTACTACTCGAAGGGGAAGCCGGCCGAGTGCGAGCCGATGATCCGCGAGATCGTAGAGGTGTATCGGCGGATCACCGATCCGACGGATGTCGAGCGGCTGGGGGCGGTGCGCGACCTGGCGGTGATCCTGCGGGTGCTCGGGCGGAATGAGGAAGCGCTGCCGCTCTTGCAGGAGGCGTACGCGGGGCTGAAGGCGCAGATGCCGGCGGGGCATATTGACCTTCTGAGCGCGGGGATCACGCTCGCGGGGGTGCTGAACGCGATGGGGCAAGGCGACGAGGCGCTGGCGGTGGCGACGGAGATCTCGAGCGCGGCGGACGCGCACCTGGGTGAGGAGAACACATTCCGCTGGATGACGCACGTCTCGATCGGCGATTCGTACACGACGCTCGGACGTTATGAGGAGGCGGAGCGGGAGATGCTGCGGGCGCACGAGATGATCGTGAAGGCGATCGGCCGTGACGGGCGAACGTCGCGCAGCGCGGCGAGGCAGATCGTCCGGCTGTACGAGGCGTGGGGGAAGGCTGACGAGGTGGAGAAGTGGAAGCCCTTCACGGTTCGATCGGACGCGGCGGCGCCGAAGTGAGCGGGCGCTCCCGTGGCTGCTTTCACGGAGTTCCGGCGAGGCCCGGGAAGAAGCGTGCGCTCGCCAGCGTGGCGAGCATGGCCATGATGGCGGCGAGCATCGATTCGCCCGCGATGAATCCCGAGGCAAGAGGGATGGCGTAGCGGTCACCCGTGCGCTTGTGCATCGCTGACCAGATCCAGCACAGGATGGCGCCGATGGCGAACGAGAGGCTGTTATTGAAACCGATGACCCACGCGAGGCCGAGGCCCATGGGCGAAGGGAGGTACGGCCGGGCCTTGGGGAAGAGTTTTTCGAGCGTGGGGATGATGATCCCGAGGAAAGCGCCGAAGAGGCCGAAGTAGAGCGACGAGCGGGCGATGCTCGAAAGTCCTTCGGGATCGGTAAGGGCGATGGCGACGGCGCGCCACTGCTGTGTGGCGGGCGCGTCGAACCCGCCACGCTCGAAGGCTCCGGCGTCGGGGATCATGAGGTACCAGGCGGGGATGATGCAGGCGGTCCCGAAGAAGACGCCGATGAACTGCGCCCAGAACTGCTTGCGCGGGTTCGCTCCGAGGAGGTATCCCGACTTGAGGTCGGTGAGGAGGTCAGCAGCGGCGAGGCCCGCGTTGCTGGTGACGCCCGCGGTCATGAGGTTGATGGTCGGGTTGCCGGCGGCGCCGGGGAGCGCTGCGTAGAGGAGTTGCGTGACCTTTCCCATCGCTCCGGTGGGAGTCGTGTCGGTTTCGCCCGTCGCGCGGCTGCACACGAGCGCGATGATGAACGAGAGCGCGACGGCGAGGAGGCCCAAGGCCCAGTGCGTGCCCCACGCGACGTATTGGAGGACCACGAGGGCGAGGGTGATGGGAATAATGGCGATGATGAGCCACGAGGTGGGGACTTCGATGTCGGCCATGCGGTCGGATTCGGCCTGATCGTTGGAGGATCGTCCGGTCTTGCCCGAGAAGATCGAGAAGGCGCGAGCGAGCGTGCGCCATTGCATGGCGAGCGCCGTGAAGGAGGCGAAGACCATGAGCGCGGTGCCTCCCCAGAGCGACCATCGAGTGAAGAGGTAGGCGGTGCCGGCGCCGTTCATCGGGATGTTGCGCCGGAAGTCGGCGAGCGTTCCGGCGGCGTGCGCGGCCTCGGCGGCGGAATCGACCTGTACGAAGTGCGGGCCGAAACCGAAGTAGAGGATGGAGGAGCCGATGAGCATGGTGAGGGAGACGCGGAGTCCGGTGATCATTCCCGCGCCGATCAGCAGGACGCTGGGGTCGAAGGCAAAGCCGCCGAGGGCGCGCTGCTGCGCGGCGGCGAGGGTGCTGGCCCACGAGACCGGGAGGTTGATCTCATCAAGCCGGATCTTGCCGACGAGGCGGTCGTACCAGTGGAGGACTCCCTCGGGGCCCTTGAGGATCCCGAAGACGGCTCCGACACCGAGTCCCGCGATGAGGGTGTAGGCCTTGGCCATGGCCTCGCGTCCCTCGCTGTAGAGGCTCTTGAGCGTCTCGGCAGCGGCGATGCCGCTCGGAAACCGGAGTTGCTCGACGTTGATCATCTGCCGCTTCATCGGGATGGCGAGGAAGACGCCGAGTGCTCCGCTGAGAAAGACAAACGGGACGAGGACTTTCCAATCCATGTGCTGGCCGGTGATCATGAGCATCGCGGCGACGGCGGTGGAAACGGTGGTGCCCGTGGAATACCCGGCTGCGGAGGCCGTGGACTGCATGCAGTTGTTTTCGAGGATGGTCATCTTGGAAAGCCGGCCGCCGGTGAGCGCGCGGAGGATATTCCACATGACGTAGGAGATGACGCAGGAGGTGATGGCGACGCCGAAGCCCCACCCGATCTTGAGCGATGTGTACAGGTGGGCGATCGACATGCAGCAGCCGATGGCCGCGCCGATAAGCACGGCCCGGAGGGTGAGTTGCTTCATCCGGTCGCCTTGGTAGACGTGCCGGAACCAGTAAAGCTCCTTCTCCTCAGCGCTCGCGTCCTGCGCGGGCGGCGGCGGCGCCCCCTCGCGTGCGTAAGCGGCGAGGCTGTGGGCGGCTGACGGTGTTGAGTCGCTGGACATGCTGATTCTCTAGTTGGAGGCGCCTCAGGAGTTGGAAAGGCCGACGATGGTCGCGGACATCGCGATGAGGGCCTTGATGAGTCCTTCGCCGGCGATGAGGCCCGAAGCGACGGGGACATTGAACTCGTCCGAAGTCCGACGCGAGAGCTTGGCCCAGACCCAGGCGATGATGGCCCCGATCGCGAAGGCGAGCGCGTTGTTGAACGCGAAGACCCACGCGAGACCGAGCCCCATCGCGGAGGGAACGTAGGGCTTGAGCGATCGGGGTGCGAGGCGCTCGATGATCGGGACAACGATGCCGACGAGCGCGCCGAAAAGGATCGCCCAACGGGCGGAGACCGGCAGGAAGTCAACCCCCTTGGTCAAGAGTTCCGCGACGGCGACCCACTGCACGGTCGAGGGCTTCGGGTACGTCTCGAGGACGTCGCTGCTCGGGATCATGAGGTACCACGCGGGGATGATGGCGGCGGTGCCGAAGAAGATCCCGAGGAACTGGGCGATGAACTGCTTGCGTGGATTCGCGCCCAGGAGGTAGCCGGTCTTGAGATCGGTGAGAAGGTCCGAGGAGGCGCTGGCGCCGTTGGCGGCGATGCCCGCCGAGGCGAGGTTCGGCATGATCATCCCGGGCTGGACGGCGCCGAAGATGAGTTGCATGACCTTGCCCATGGCGCCGATGGGGGTGGTGTCGGTCTCGCCCGTCGATCTCGAAGCGACGAGCGAGAGCACGAAGGCGCACCCGACGGCGGCGAGTCCCCAGTACCAATGGATGCTGAATCCCACGGCTCCGACCCAGACGAGGGCGATGGTGATGGGGATCATGCCGAGGACGAACCACTTGAAGGGGACTTCCATGGACGAGTCCGGGGCGGAGGCCGAGTTCTTCCCGAAGATGTTGAAGGACCGCGCGACGACGCGCCACTGGAGCGCGAGCGCCGTCAGGCTGCAGGTGATCATGCAGGCGGTGCCGCCCCAGAGGGACCAGACGGTGATGCGGAAGACGGTGCCGTTGCCGTTGAGCGCGACGGCGCGGTGGTACCCTTCGACTCCCGCGTTGAGAGCATCCTGCGCGATGAGCCATGGCGCAACAACGAAGTACAGGAGCGCTGAGGCGAAGAGCATCGAGAGGCAGACGCGGAGGCCGATGAGCATCCCGGCGGCGATGAGGAGCGCGCTCGGCTCGAAGCCGAAGGTCGTGAGCATCCGTCCCTTGGCGGGGTCGATGGTGTCGGCGGCGACGATGGTCCCGTCGGCGAGGGCGCCGCCCTTCTTGACGACGGCATCAACCCATGTGCCCTTGTCGGACATCTGCATGAAGCCGTTGGCCGGCCAGAGTTCGGGGAGGTAGCCGAAGAGATTTTCGTCGATCCACTTGAAGACCTTGGGGAGTTTTTCAGGTGCCGAGACGACGCCGTGATAGGTGTCGGAGGTTGAGTTGAGGATCCCGACGAGCATTCCCGTGGCGAGCATCGAGAGGAGTGCGTAGGCCTGCCTGACCGCCTGCCGCCCCTCGGAGTAGAGGCTCTTGAGCGTCGCGGCGGCGGCGATGCCCGAGGGGAACGGCAACTGCTCGCGGTTAATCATCTGCCGCTTCATCGGGATGGCGATGAACACGCCGAGAGCGGCGGTGCAGAGTGTGAAGAGCGCCACAAGGTGCCATGGGTTGGCATCCCATGTCCTGAGCGAGGTTCCGGCGGCGGCGGCCTGGATGAGAAGAGAGGCGCCGAACATGGTGCCGATGGTTGAACCCGTGGAGAACCCGGCGGACGACGCGGTGGAGGCCATGCACGCGTTTTCGAGGATCGACATCTGGCTGAGGCGCCCGAAGGAGAGGGCACGCATCAGGTTCCAGATGACGTAGGACATGACGCAGGCGGTGATCGCAACGCCGAAGAGCCAGCCGACCTTGAGAACGGTATAGAGGTTGGAGACGCTCATCAGCATGCCGATGGCGCCGCCCATGAGCACGGCTCGGAGCGTCAGTTGGGGCATGCGGTCGCCCTGGTACACATGCTTCAGCCAGTAGGCTTCGCGCTCTTCAAACGGCGCGTCGTGTGGCGGCGGAGGCGGCGGTGTGGCGCGATCGGGGTGCTCGTTGGATTCGCCCGTTGTGGTTGCGCTGCCGCTCATGCTCACCTCGCGTCTTGGCCGGAACTGACGCAAAGTAGATCGGTCGAGTCCCCACGGCAAGGCGAGCGGAGCCGGATTGAGGGCGAGCGCAAAAAAAAAAAAAGGCGGGCACGTGGCCCGCCAGGGAAAGCGGTGTCGGGTGGGGCGTCAGCGTCGCCGGCGTGCAACGCAGATCAGTCCGGCTCCGGCGAGCGAGAGCCAACCGGGCGATGGCACCTTGGTTCCCCATGTGTAGGCGTACCACTTGTCCCGGGTGAGGCCGACGGTGCTGGTGTAGGCGGTGGCCATGACCCCGGTGGCGGTGATGTCCGCGAGGAGTTGCCCGCCGGCGACTCCGCCCCCCGTGTTGCAGCCGAAGAGGTTGATCATGGAGACCTTGTCCTTGATCATGTTCCCGAAGTCGGTTCCCGACATGGAGTTCGGATCGCCGGAGTTGTTGATTCGTTCGGCGTTGTCGCCGTGACCGAGGCGGATCGAGCCTTGGAATCCGTGGCCGATGATGACGACCTTGATCTTTCGCCCGAGGGCGGCCTGTCGCGCCATGATGGCGTCCTTCGCCTGCTGGATGGTCGCGGCGCGGGCGGTGTTCGCGCCCGTTCCGAGGAGCGAGACGGCGCTGTTGATGAAGCCGTCGTTTCCCGCGCCCGTGCTGATGATGTAGAGGTCGCCGTCTTTGGCATTCACCTCTTTCCAGGGCGCGGAGCCGTTGTTTCGATCCTGGCCGCCATATGGATCGCCGACGCCGGCATCGACGAAGATGGAGTGGACCTCACTGGTCCCGTCTTCGTAGTTCACGCGCATGTGATAGGCGCCGGAGTCCTCGAACTGCGCCGTGAGGAGACCGTCGGTCAGGTCCGCGGCGTAGGTTCCGGCCTGGTTGGGATGGATGAGGTAGTCGGCCATCGAGAACGAGTAGCCGGGGGAGTAGTCGTTGTCGCGGAGCATCGGGAGGATGTTGGCCCCGACGACGCGACGGCCGGGCGAGCCGAACTGAGCGAGACCGCCCGAGGTGAGGTCATGCACCGGGTAGTTGTTCTCGGTGAACGGGATCGATGCCGGATCGAAATAGAGTTGCGAGTCGGACAGCAGTGACGCAAAGGTGGAACTTGGCAGGGCGGATGCTGCTGCAAACGTGAAGACACCCGCGAAGACCTTGAACCTGGACATGGGAACTTTCTCCTTCTGTGGGTTCTCAGCGACGCGGGGACAAAGTTCTCACGCGATCGGGGAGATTATTCGTGCTGATTCGCGTGACCCTGTCGCTAATTGAACCCGAACTGTGCCTGAATGGAGGATGCGCGCGGCCGAGGGGCGGTCAAGACAGTTGGGGCGAATGCCGGCGGAATTCGGGCCAAATTCTTAGTCTCAAGGGCTGTTCGGAAGCGGCCGGGGGTGGTTGTGTCGAATCTTGCCGCAATTTGGCTTGCCCGGAGGCCGATACAGGTGTAGGTTTGTGGTGCGTTCGGGAGTGTCCCCGCTCGCTTCGCCCTTCCCGGTTGGAGTTTGCCGCCTGATCCTTCCCCTTCGATCCTTCCACGACCTTGATGGCGAGAGCCGAGCCTCGCCGTGGACGGATCGACTTCGGGTTTCGGATTGGTTCGGCGTTGCTTCATGATGACCGGGGCATCGAGACCAGTTTCGCCGATCGGTGCGTGCCGTTCCTCGTGGAGCGTCACGGCGGTCGGGCCTTGTTCTTTCTGAGGAGTTGTCACCATCAGCCGCGCCCCGTTTCCTTCCCGCGATTCGTTCGTCCGCAAGACCCGTGTGAACTACGAGATCCGACTGACTCCGATCCGCTTGGTGGACCAGGAGAACAACCAGTTGGGTGTGGTCGAGACGCCCCAGGCGCTGAAGATGGCGCAGGAGGCCGGGCTTGATCTCGTTGAGATCCAGCCCGATGTCCGCCCGCCGGTCTGCAAGATCATGGACTACGGGAAGTACAAGTTCGAGCTGTCGAAGAAAGAGCGGTCGAATCGGGCGGCGAGCAAGCAGCAGGAGATGAAAGAGGTTCGCCTGGGCCGTTCGCTGAAGATCGACGAGCACGACGTGGGCATCCGTGTCGAGCAGGCGCGTCGGTTCCTGATGGAAGGGCACAAGGTCCAGTTGGTGCAGTCGTTCCGCGGCCGTGAGATGCAGCACCGGGAGATCGCGGACGCCCGGATCAAGTCGATCCTGACGACGCTGGGCGACGTGGCGAAGGTCGAGGTCGGCGCGAAGATGTTCGGCAAGCGGATGAGCCTGATCCTGGCCCCCGACAAGACGAAGATCGAGGCGATCAAGCGGAAGCTGGAGAAGGAACTGACCGCTGCGCAGCGAGCCGAGGCGCTAAAGAAGCAACTCGAACTCGAAGCGAGGCTGGCGGCGAAGGAGCAGGCGGAGCCGGAGCACGAGGAGCACGACGAGGTGGAAGAGGCCTCCTCCTGAGCGTGCGCCGGCGTTGACGGACGACGATGAAAACAACAAGGCCCGGAGACGTTCATCTCCGGGCCTTGTTTCATTGCGAGCGCGTGGGCGAGCATCGCCCGATTCGGCCGGACGACTCAGTTGTGCTCGGTGACGGGGAGGCCCGTCTTGCCCGAAATTCCCAGCGACTTGACGAGGAAGGCGAGGATGTCGGCGTTTTCCTCGATGATCTTCTTGGTGGGCTTGCCCGCGCCGTGACCGGCCTTGGTTTCGATGCGGATCAGGACCGGGTTGTCTCCGCCGTGCTTTTCCTGGAGCGCGGCGGCAAACTTGAAGGAGTGTCCCGGCACGACCCGGTCATCGGTGTCGGCGGTGGTGACCATGGTCGAGGGGAACCTCGTGCCCTTTGGAGCGCGGAGGAGCGCGTGATAGGGGGAATAGCCGAGGAGATACGGGAAGAGTTCCGGGTCGTCGGATGAGCCGTATTCATCGACCCAGAATCGCCCGGCGGTGAACTTGTGGAACCGGAGCATGTCCATGACTCCGACCGCGGGGAGCGCGGCGCCGAAGAGATCGGGCCTCTGCGCCATGACCGCGCCGACGAGCAGCCCGCCGTTGGAGCCGCCCTGGATGGCGAGCTTGTCGGTGCGCGTGTACTTGTTTGCGATCAGCCACTCTCCGGCGGCGATGAAGTCGTCGAAGACGTTCTGCTTCTTCAGCCCCTTGCCCGCCTCGTGCCATTCCTTGCCGTATTCCCCGCCGCCGCGGAGATTGGCGACGGCGTAGACGCCTCCCATTTCCATCCATGCGACGCGAGAAACGCTGAATGAAGGGGTGATCGAGATATCGAACCCGCCATAGGCGTAGAGGAGGGTGGGGTTTGAGCCGTCGAGCTTGATCCCCTTCTTGTGGGTGATGAACATGGGGATCTTCGTTCCGTCCTTGGAGGGGTAGAAGACCTGCTTTGTTTCGTACTGCTCGGGGATCATGTCCACCTGCGCGCGTCGCATGAGTTCGCTCTTGCCGGTGGCGATGTCATAGCGGTAGATGGAGGGGGGATAGGCGAAGGAGGAGAAGGCGTAGAAGGTCTCCGTGTGCTCGCGCTTCCCGCCGAAGCCCCCGGCGGTGCCGATGGCGGGGAACTCGACATTGCGGACGGGTTTGCCGTCGATCTCGAAGACGCGGACATCGCTGGCCGCATCCTTCAGATACGACGCGAAGAAGCGGTTGCCGACGAGGCTGGCGCCCTGGAGGACTTCCTTGGCCTCAGGGATGATTGTTTTCCAGTTTTCACGCGCGGGGTTGTTGAGGTCGATCGCGATGACCCGGCCCTTGGGCGCATCCAGGTCGGTTCGGAAGAAGAAGACGCTGCCGTCGTTGTCGATGGGCGAGTAGTCGTTGTCCATCCGATCGATCAGCGTCGTGAACTTGTCCGCGCCCTGGGGGATTCCCTTCTCGAGGCTGGCCCAGTGGACGAGGTTGACGTTGTCGGTTCCCTTGGAGGTGAGGATGCCGAGGTACTTGCCGTCGTCGCTGACGAAGGCGCCGAAGTTGTGCTCGGGGTTGCTGGGGTCTTCATAGATGAGGAGGTCGTCACTCTGCGGCGTGCCGAGGGTGTGGTAGTAGACGCGCATGTTGAGGTTGAGCGCCTGGTACTCCTTTCCGGCTTCGGGTTCGGGGAACCGGCTGTAGAAGAAGCCCTTTCCATCCTTGGTCCAGGAGATGCCGCTGAACTTGATCCACTTGAGGTGATCTTCGAGGTCGTTCCCCGTGCGTACATCGCGGACACGCCATTCGTTCCAGTCGGAACCTGCGGAGGCGAGGCCGTAGGCCATGAGGTTGCCGTCGTCGCTGTAGGACGCGCCGGAGAGCGCAACGGTGCCGTCGGGCGAGAGGGTGTTCGGGTCAATGAGGACACGCGGCTCGGCGTCGAGCGATTCCATCACATAGACGACGCTCTGATTCTGGAGTCCATTGTTCTTGGAGAAGACGTAGCGGTTCCCCTGCCGGCTCGGAGGGGAGTAGCGCTCATAGTCCCAGAGCTTGGTGAGGCGCTCGATGATGGGCTGGCGCTCCGGGATGGATTCGAGGTAGGCGAACGTGACGGCGTTTTCCGCTTCGACCCATGCCTTCACATCGGCGCTGTCCCGGAGCAGCTCGGGGGGGGCGTTGGCCTCGTCCTTGATCTTGACGGGAGTCTCGAGCCAGCGGTAGGGATCGGCGACTTCCTGGCCGTGGTAGGTGTCCTTGTGGTCCCCGTGCTTTGTGTTGGGGTACTGGAACGTCTGACCGGCGAGAGCGAGACCGGTCAGGGCGACGACGCCGATGAGCGCGGTCGCGGCGAGTCGGATGCGGTGCATAAGTGTTCTCCGAGGGTATGTGGTGGGACTGGCCCGAGTCGGTGTTTTACCCGATGGGGTGGCGGCGGGTGGCGGTGCCTCCCGGAGAAGCCCCAAGATCGCCGGTCCGTGGCGCCGCGGCGGACATGGTTCAGCGGCAGTCGCGTCCCCACGATTCCAGCGCGGCGGTGATGTCCATGAAGTTGACGAAACCGTCGCCGTTGGCGTCGCCCGGGCCGGTTCCGGGGCGATAGTTAGTGAGGAAGTTCGTAAGCGTGGCGCTGATATCCGTCATGCCGACGATCCGATCGTTGTTGGCGTCTCCCCGGCAGACGGCGAAGGTGAAGACGGAGACATCCTGCCCCCCCGCCGTGCCGCGGAGGACTCCGCCGTCATTGTTGACCGTGATGAGGTCCGGGGTTCCATCGCCGGTGACATCACCGCCGAGCACGAGTTCCGGCGTGGCGCCGGGAAGAAGGTCGGCCTGGGTCGTGAAGGCGAGTTGGCCGCCGAAGAGGTCGTTGCGGATGATCCGGACGACGCGCTGTCCCATGTCGTTTGTCGTGATGACGGCGATGTCCTTGTCACCGTCGTTGTCGAGGTCGATGAGTGTGAGATTGGACGGTTCGTCGCCCGCGGGGATGGTGATGGGCGGGAGGAAGGTCGGAGTGCCGTTGCCGAGGAGTACGGTGACGGTGTCCGCGTTGCGCGTGGCGAAGGCGACATCGTTAAAGCCGTCGAGGTTGAGGTCGGCGGCGTCCACGTCGGCGGGGGCGCCGGGCACCGGCGCGAAGAATGGCGTTGGATTGAACACCGTGCCGCCGCGGAGCGCCAGCGGACCGTTGTTCGAGATCGTGATCGACTGGTCGGCGATGTCGGGGATGACGATGTCATCCCACTTGTCGTTGTCGATGTCCACGGCGACGCCGTCGGCGACGGTCGGGGGAATCGCGATGACCTGTTCGTTGATGAATCCGGTGAAGGTGCCGCCGGTCGGCCGGCTGTTGAAGAGGATGGTGACGGTCGGGTCGCCCTCGGTGACGACGGCGACATCGGGCGCGCCGTCACGATTGAAATCGCTGCGGATGAGCTGCCTGGGCGGCCCGACGACGGTGGTCGGAGGGATGGCGCCGCGGAAGAAGGTGAAGTTGCCGGCGCCGTCGTTCAGAAGCACCTGGATCGTCCCGTCGGTCAGCGAGGCGAAGCACAGGTCGTTGCCGTTGAGGCCGTCAAAGTCCGCGACGACGATCGCGGAAGGATTGCGCGAGACGGTGATCTGCGTGGTCGAGGTGAATCCCTGCCAGAAACCGTCGACGGACCCGGCGTTGAAGAGCAGGACGATCGAGCCTGGATTGTTGACCGGGTCGGTGGAGTCGGGGACGGTGATGGCGATGTCGATGATGCCGTCACCGTTGAGGTCGCCGAGGTCCGCATCGGTGCCCGCGCCGCCGACATCGTAGTCCTGGGCGGTTGCGGAAGGCGCCGGCGGCGGCGCTGCGAGAGTATCTTCAACGATCCAGACCCCCGTCCCCCCGCGCTCGGAATCGGCGCGCGAGCCGCGGACTTCAAACCGGAGGAACCGTGGTGCGCCCGTCAGGCCGGGCCGGAGACCGGGGAAGTTCGCGACGTCAAAGGTGCCGGTGGTCGGCGCGGTCGATGTGAGGATCGGGAGACCCGCGGAGAGTTCGCCGCTTTCCGGGCGGAATCCGTTGCTGAAGCGGACGTCGAGTTGTCCGCCGAGCTCGACGCTGCCGGTGCATTGAACGGCGTCGAAATCGCCCGCGTTGACGCCTTCGATGTCGATCACCAGTTTTCCTGGGATGCCGTCGTTCGCTGGCGCGGAGAGTTGACGGTATGCGCCGCCGACGATGATGGTGCTGGTCAGGTCCGGTGATTCCGGCGCGTCGATCGGCGCGTGTCCGCCAGGCGAGATGACGCCTCGATTCTCGAGAACTCCGGCGGGGATCAGCGTCCCGGAACCCTCGATGACGCCCCGAGTGCCGATGGTCATGTTGAACGCGGAGACGACGGCTCCCTGCGGGATGTCGTTATCGAGAAAGAGGCGGCCGGAACCGCCGAAGCGGCCGACCGAGAGTTCGTTGACAAAGACTTCTCCCGCCCCCGGCTCGGGCACAAATCCCGAGACGACGAGATCGCCCCGTGAACCGGGGAGGTGTCCGACAACGAGGTGAGAGTCCGAGCCGGTGAACCTCGAGCTGTTGCGGACGATCATCTCGCCGTGCCCCTGGTGGCCGACGAAAATGCTGCTGCTCGGGTTGCTCCAGTAGCCGCCGTAGCCGTCGCCGATATCGATCCGGCCTGACCCGGTCGGTTCGGCGCCGATGGTGACGGTGTCGAAGTTCGTGTTGGCGACGCTGTCGGCCGCGATGTCGAGGTTGCCGATCCCCGCGCCGCCGACTTCGAGGAGTCCGCCCCCGTTGTGGAACCAGTTCGCGCTGAACCAGAAGAGGAGTTCGCCGCTGGATTCGGGGCCGGTGCCCAGCCTGACCGCCGGGCCGTGCGAGTTCACATGCGCGGATGATCCGATGACGGCCATGTACCCCCCCGCGGACGCGGGGGCGATGTCGAGTGAACCGGCGATGTCGAGTTCAACCTCGTCAACATAGAGACTCTGAACAATGAAGAAGCCGGGCGATGACGGCCCGACGACCACGTCCTGCGCGTGCGCGGCGGGGAACGAGAACACATCGGATGACCAGAGCCTGAGTTCGACCTCATCCGGTCTTCCCTCGCCGACCATCAGCGACGGACGGCTGCCCGGCTGGGTGAGTGTGAGATCGCTCTGGAAGAGGTCGAGCGCGACTCGGCCGCTGAGGACGTTGAGCGTGCCGATGGTCATTGAACTGATGAGGTCGGCGGACCCCCGCGTGTCGGGGTTCCCGGTGATGGCGGCGTAGTCGAAGACGATATCGTCCGTCGCCCCCGCGATCTGGCCGCAGAGATAAGCGCCGGAACCGTTCAGCGTGGCGAAGACATCGGCGACCAGGTTGCGCTGCGGCGCGGTGAGGCGGATGAGTCCGTTGGTGGCGATGCCTTCCACGGGCGAGAGCATGTCGCCGGCGATCACGAGCGATTCGGGGCGGAGTCCGTCGGCGTCGTCATCGACGGTGACGAGCGAGACCCGACCGTCGGACTGCGATGGACCGAGCGCCGCGACGGTGTCCCACACCGTAGTGAACGGCGTGGTCTGGCGCAGCCCCCCGATGCGGCGGATCCCGCCGAGGTTCGTGAGCACGGCGTAGAGCTTCTCTCCGGCGGTGCCGCTCCCGTCGGGATCGAAGGCGGCCAGACGAGTCCCCCACTCGCCCGATGCGTCGCCGATCGGATTCCACGACAGGGCGTTCAGGTTTGCGAAGTTCGAGACGGAGACTCCGCCGGCGTCGTTGAAGAGTCCCGTCGCGACGAGCGTGGGGTTGTTGCCGCCGGGGCCGTCCTTGTCCCAGAGTTGCAGGTCGTACACCGGTCCCTGCGGCGAACCCTGATAAAGAGGTTGCCATTCGATGCCGTTCCACAACGCCACTCCCGGTGCGTCCAGCCCGCCAGCGGTGGAAAAACTTCCCGCGACGTAGAGCGCCGGCTGATAATCGGCGCCGGCTCCATCCGGGTCGAAGACCACGGCGTCGTAGACCGTGCCGTTCAAGCCCAGGTGCATGCCGTGCCAGGTGATCCCACCCGAGAACCAGATCGCCGCGTTGGAACAACCGACATCGCCGATCGCGGTGAACTGACCGCCGACGAAGACGGCCGGCACTCCGCCCGCGAGCGCGGGTGGAAGGCTTGCGACGCAGTGAATGACGGGGTTGGGATTCGAGATATTCGGCCGGAACCACGATGATCCGTTCCAGACTGCGATCCCGTACGCATCGACGGGACCGACGCCGTCGAGGCGGTCGATGGAGTCGAAGTCTCCGACAATTGCGAGTCCGTCGGCCTCTCCGAGCGGACCAAAGCCGTCGGGATCGACGCTCGCCATCGCGTTGACGATGGCGGGCGCGCAGCAGGTCGTGTTGCTGATGGCGCAATCGGCGTATCGAGTGAACTGGCGACCGTCCCACGTGTACAAGGGATGATGTCCAGGCTCACCGCGGAGCGCGCCGCCGCTATTTCGTGTGGCAATGACAAGCGTCGGAGCGGCGACGCCGAGGTTGGATGACTTGATGGTCGCGATCGCCGAGACTTGTGCGTCATCGGTTGACGTGAGCGCGAACGCGCCGCCGGCCGTGTCCGCCGCGGGCTGGAACTGCGACCCATCGAACCGCATGGCGCGCGCTTGATAGGCGGGACCGGCGCTCTGACCGGCGAAGTAGAGCGTTGGCTGGTTGAAATCGGCGCTCAGCCCCGCGAAGCGCGCGAACGAGCGCACCGCGGCGGTGCCCGGCGGTGTCCCCGCGCTGTAAGACTGGCCGTTGAATGAGTAGACGGCCTGTGAGATCGGCGCGCCGGACAGTTCGAAGCCGCGTCCCATGAAGAGCGTGTCGGGTTGCGGGCCTCCATCATCGGGATCGTGAACGGCGAGCGTGACCCAGTAGGTGTTCGGATTGGCGAAGACCCCAGCCGGCGCGCCGGGCAATGGCTGCCAGAGCGCGCCTCCCGGCATCGGCAAGTAGGCGACGCGATTGGCTCCGAAGACGGTTCCCGCCGCGACGAGAGAGGTCGTCTGTGGTCCCGGCCCGTCGGGGTCGTAGGCGGTGAGGTCGAAGATGATCTCGCCGCCGGCTTCATTGTTGGTGAAGGGGCCTGTGAACTGGAACCAGCCCTGGAGGTTGATGTCCCACTTGTAGAGGCACTTGGCGGGGTTCGATGTGTCGGAACAGAGCATGTACAGACTGCTCGGGCTTGGACCGTTGCCGTCGGGATCGACAACGCATAGACGATGAGCAAAGAAGTTCGGCGTGAAGGGCACCGGTCCGCCGCCCGTGTACATCGGGTACCAGT
>JAEUIV010000181.1 GCA_016795005.1 Phycisphaerae bacterium | reverse complement strand
TGTTGTGTCGAAGGGCGAGATCGACGCGGCGTACGCGTTGAAGTTGTGGCTCGGGACGTATGACAACACGCCCTCGGTGACGGTGCTGCCGGCGCCGGACGGTCGGGTGGAGGGTTCGACGCCGGCGGGGCTGATGGATGTCCTGTCGATGCAGCACGGGGACGACGCGGAGGCGGACCTGATGAGTCCGATCTCGCTGGGGCAGGCGCCCTCCGGGTGGGTTCGCGGGCAGCCGATCGCGATCGAGAAGACGGGTTCGGGGAAGGCGTTGAACGCCGTGCAGATCGACTATGCGCCGCCGGACGGCGCGGGTCGAGTGCGTGTGATCGCGACGGGGTACGAGTGGGACTATCTGCGCGGGCGGTGGATCACTCGGACGGCGCAGCAGTATTTTTCGGTGACGAAGGTGATGTCGCACGCGATTGTTTCGCCGAGCCGGGTGATGCTGGGTCGGAACGTCGTGGTGAACGGGCCGCTGGGGGTCCGGTACGCGAGCGCGGCGTTGGACACGCTGGACGGTCCGCCGGTGGTTTCGCTGAGTGATTTCCAGGGGATCTCGAGCACGCTGAGCGCGAAGTTGGCGCGGCTGTACACGGCGATCCTCGCGGACGACCAGGACGGTGACAACAGGTTGCGGATCCATCATCCGACCGAGTCCCGTTCGCTGGGGGCGATGAACGCGCAGGACTTCAACGCGGACAGCCAGGCGGACAACGCGTTCCAGGACTACACGCGCGACGACGCGGTGGACGACTTTGACGTGTTCCTGAAGCACTACGACACGGTGCAGTCGGACGGGCAGCGGAAGGTCGTGCTGTCGAACGCGCTGAAGGCGGGGACGGTGAACGCGGGGAACGCGGCGGAGTTCACGGCGGATGACGCGCTGGGGTTGCTCATCGATAGCGGGAACCCGGATCGCAACGGGAACGGCAAGTGGAACGGGCGCTTCACGGCGGGCGCGTGGGACTATTCGACGTTCCCCGATAACAACGGTGACGGCGTCCTGGACGCGGACGACCTGGACCTCGACGACGTGGCGCTGGGGTATCGGGACGGCGCGCTGGATTACAAGGACCGGTACGCCAAGGTGCACGGGTCGGTGTACCTGAAGGCGTCGCGGTCGGCGTGGGAGAGTTCGCACGATGATTACGGCGTGGCGCTGGGCGATTATCAATCGCTGGTGAAGGGTCCGATCGTGCCGGAGGGGAGCGATTCGCCGGTGAAGTTCAACGCGAGCGACGCGGAGGTTCCGGCGATCACGGCGGAGTCCTTCGCGGCGGCGGCGGCGATCATGGGCAGTTTTCCGAGCAGCGCGGGGGTGAGTTCGGATGACTTTGCGGCGAAGATTTCGGCGCAGGTGGGAGCGGAGTGGGCGGTGGAGAGCACGCCGTTCGGCTCGCCGACGCCGGCGGACTGGTATCGGCGTCCGGTGTACCGGAACCTGACGTTCCGGAACACGACGATCCCGCAGGGGACGAACGCGCTGTTTGTGAACTGCACGTTCGTGGGGGTGACGCGGATCCGGACGTGGGTGAACAACACGCATCCTTCGTGGGTGTATTACGGCGAAGAGGTCCGCAATCCGACGACGGGTGCGTTGTCGCTGAAGTACCCGCCGCCGCCCGGGGTGAGTCCGCAGGCGCTCGACACGTCGTACTGCGGCGGCGACGTGATCTGCAATCCCGCGAACATGCCCCCGAATCCGCTGATGGTGGACCTCAACGGGGACGGGGCGGCGAACGAGGCGTGCACGAACACGAAGCTGGTGAGCAACAACATCCGGTTCCACGACTGCACGTTCATCGGTTCGATCGTGGCGGACAAGCCGGTGGTGTTCTCGCACATCCGGAACAAGCTGCAGTTCACGGGGGCGACGAAGTTCCTGGAGGAGCATCCGACGGAGCCGAACAACCCGCTGTACGCGCTGACGGACGCGGAGAAGGCGATGGCGGCGAAGAGCTCGCTGATGGTGCCGCACTACTCGGTGGACATCGGGACGAACAACAGTTCGTCGGCGCAGGACATCCGGCTTCAGGGGGCGGTGATCGCGGGGGTGCTGGACGTGCGCGGGAACACGGAGATCACGGGGGCGCTGCTGCTGACGTTCCAGCCGGTGTACGGGGAGGCGCCGATGTCGGTGTACGGCGCGGCGGCGGGGAACCCGGAGCATTTCAACGTGACGCTGGGGTACTTCGGTCCGGCGGACGGGGACCAGGAGGGCATCGACCTGGCTTCGCTGACGGACCTGGACGCGGACGGGAACCTGGACATCGGGTGGGACTCGGCGCGAAACTCGTCCGGGGCGCTGGTGGCGGTGGGGACTTCGCCGGTGCAGGAGTCATGGTTCGACGGTGTGCCCGACACGGACGCGGTGGCGGGGACGCACATCCGCCGGGCGATCCGATTCAACGGATTCGGGCGGATCACGCTGAACCTGGACCGGACGCTGGTGCTGCCGGACGGATTGGCGACACCGATCTCGATTGTCCCGGTGAGGTCGACCTACCTTGAGGGCGCGGTGGCGGCGGCGGAGGGAGATTGACATGAAACGGACGCATGCGAAGCGGTTCGGTCGCGGGTTGAGCCTGATCGAGATGATGATCGCGCTGACGATCAGCGTGACGCTGATGACGGCGACGCTGGCGGCGCTCGACTCGATGTTCAAGGGGTACCAGCAGACGACGGAGTCCGCCTCGACGAACATCATCGCGCGGATCGTGATGGCGCGGCTGACGGGGATGATCCGGACGGGGAGCGGGTTCGGCCCCGTGCCCGAGTCGGTGCTCGATGCGGGAGAGAACCCGATCGGGGCGGATTACTTTGAGTTCGTGACGGCGCGGGACGAGAAGCGCGAGCCGACGGAGATGGTGCGGGTGGAGTACCGAGTTCCGGCGGCGCTGGCGGCGGCGGGTGGCGCGTGGGCGACGAATCCGCCCCTGCGGACGTGGGCGGTGGCGGACGGTCCTCCCGCGAACCTCTGGCCGGCGGTGGCGGGCGAGTTGTGGTTCGTTCGTCTGGACGTGACGGAGGACCCGCCGGTGGTGCTGCAGGAGAACCCGCTGCTCAGCGGGGTGCGGAGCGCGGTGTTCACGATGCGGTACGACGTCGGCCCGGCGCTGATGCGAGCGACGATCGACATGACGATCGAGCCGGACGACTCGGCGGACCTGACGGTGCATTCGAACCTCGGGAGCGCGCAGACCTTCCGGCTGGTTGCGTCGGCGGCGCCGCGCGGGGACGCGCGGTGAGGCAGCGGCGCAACAGTCGGGGCGCGTTCGGCGCGGGGGCGCGCCGCGGCATGGGTCAGGATTGTCAAAGAGACCGCCGACACGCCCCGAGGGATGTCGGAGCGTGTCGGCGGCGATGAGCGGAAGTGTCCGCGGGTTGTGCTCAGTCACTCACGGCGGCGGGTTGTGCGGCCGGGACGACCTTTGGCGCGGTGCGTGCGCACAGGTCGGACTTGCACAAGTTGACGATCCGGCTGTACGCCGTCCAGCAGCGTGCGATGGCGATGCCGACGGTGATGGTGCAGGCGAGCACCCCGGCGGCGAGCGCGACTCCGACGGCGATGAGGCAGGCCTTCACAAGGAACGGGATGACCAGGAAGCGGCACTTCTTTGCGGCGAGAGCGGCGAGCTTGACCGCCGCGGCGATGCAGGCGGCGAGCGCGGTCAGGGCGGCGGCGATGCAGGTTGCGAGCAGGATTCGTGCATCGGCGATGCACTGGTCATACGCGGCATCGGCCTGAACGACGCGGCCATCCGGGCAGGTGATGGAGGCGGCGGCGAGGGCTTCAAGGCCCCCGCCCGCGGGGGAGTAGTCCTCCGGGATGAAGACGCCGCCGTTGCTGAGCATCGCGTCGAATGATCCGAGGACGATGAGAGTGGGGACATCCAGCGCCGGGTCCACGACGTTCCACCCGATGGCGGCGCAGACGACATCGACGGTGGCGAGGTTGGTGGTGAGGCGGCCGACGATGAGGTTGCCCCAGGGGTCCATTTCATCGAGGAGTGCGACATCTTCCGGCGGAAGACCCAGGCCGTTGTTGTCGATCTCACCGAGTTTGATCGGCGTGACGGCGACGGTCTCGAGGACCGCGACGAGCTTGTTCCGTATGTTGAGCGCGGGGAGGAGTCCCGGTTCCTGCGGGACCATGGGGAGGTCGTAGAAGGAGCCGTCGGCGTCCCATTCGCCGCCGAAGAGCGCGGTGTAGATGGCTTTCTGCTGCGCGAGGAGCGGCGAGTCCGGGTCGGCCGGGGCCGGCTCGCCGGCGCCCGGACCGTTCGGGACGATGATGGGCGCTTCGTGCGGGGCGATTCCCTGCGCGTGCGCGGCGGGGGCGTTGAGAAGCGGGACGAAGCCGAGGTTCAGGACCAGCCCGATCATGGCCCCGAGGACGAAGGGGCGCGTGCGGGTGCGGACGAAGGTTCCGAGGATCGTCTGACGCATGTTCTGCCTCCTTGGGCGCGGACGTTGAGCGCGTTCCGACGGACCTTCCGCCGGTCGAGCGGCGCGATGGCCACCTCGGCGCGGTGTGCGCCGCGGCGGCTTGTGCGCTCCGCGCCTGATCGTTCGCGCGACCCCTATGCGAATGCGCCGGTGCGACGGATTACAACCCGATGGAAGATTAATTTGCCTTCACGCGGGGACCGCCTGGAGGCGTCCGCGGAGCGCGCGGAGCCGCTTGTTGACGGCTTGCTGCGTGACGCCGAGTTCGGCGGCGATGCGCGACTCGGAGAGGTGGTCGATGAGGGCGCGCTTGAGAAGCCAGCGATCGTTCTCCGTGAAGCCCTTCAGAAGGTCCTCGGTCCCGTCCAGGGAAGCGGACGCGGCTGAACCGCACTGGTGTTGGACGCGCTCGAGCGCCATGAGGCGCTTGGGGAGCGATTGCTGCCGCCATTCCCGGCGGTAGATGGCGAGGAGTCTTCCGAGCACGCGCTTCCAGATGAAGGCCTCGATGGGGACGCCCCGGCGTGCGTCGAAGTCCTGTTCCGCCTGGAGCGCCTGGTGCGCGGCGTTTGCGGCTGATTCCATGATCCATTCGTGCCTTGACCACCCGGGCGGAGGGGGCCAGCGTCGGACGCGGGCGGTGCAGCGATCGGCGATGGTGAGCGCGAGGCGGCGAGCGGAGCAGGCGTGGACGGATCGGACGAGTCGCGGCGGGGCGGGGAGTTCTCGTCGCAGTTGTTCGGAGGCCGGTCGCAATCGGCACGGGCTGCCGGACGCTTCAGGCGTCGATCCGAGCGTGAGCAGGCAGGCGGCGAGGAGCGTGCCGAGGGCGATGACGTGTCTCATGACCTGTTGCCTCCCACGAAGCGTCCGCCGCACGATGGACGCGCGGAGGGTTCGGCTCCGTCGCCCTGTTCTATCGTCATGCGGAACATGAGGTCAAATGATGGGAATGTCATCGCTTACAATTAACGGTCCCTGAGTTGAAATTGGGTGTGGATATCTTTGTATTTGGGTGTGCGCCTGGAGCCGGGGGAGGGCGTGCGTCGGCGATAGCGATGCTGTGGCGTGGGTTCTGAGTCGTGGCGTGGGATGGCAATGCGGGCGATGCGGCCGCGGGGGGGTCGGCGCTCTACACTTCGGCCATGGGTCGATACGTTGTGGGCATCACGGGCGCGTCGGGGGCGTTGTACGCACGCCGGGTCTGCCGGGCGATCCTGGCGGGCGGGCATGAGTGCCACGTGTGCTGCACGCCTTATGGGCAGCGGCTGCTGCACGATGAACTGGGGATCGAGCGGCTGGATCGTGAGGGGCTGGCATCGTTCGCTTGGGGCGGAGCGGCGCCCGAGGAGGGAGAACGATCGAGGCTGATCCTGCACGCGACGAGGGACGTCGGGGCGCCGATCGCGTCCGGCTCGTTCCGGCATGATGGGATGGTGATCGTGCCGTGCTCGTCGCACACGATGAACTCGATCGCGATGGGTGTGGGGGACACGATCGTGACGCGGGCGGCGGCGGTGTGCCTGAAGGAGCGGCGGCCGCTGGTGATCGCGCACCGGGAGAGTCCCCTGACGCTGATCGACATCCGCGCGATGGAAACTCTGACGCTGGCGGGCGCGGTCATCGCGCCGTGCAATCCCGGCCTGTACCTGATGCCGACGTCGCTGGAAGAGATCGTGGACTTCGTGTCGGGGCGGCTGCTTGATCTCTTGAAGATCGAGCACGAGGTGGGGAAAAGGTGGGGCGAACGGGCGGCGGACGGCTCGGGCCGCGTCTGAAAAAAAATGCGCCCCTCAACCGAGAGATGGGAAGAGGGGCGCCTGGAGGTGATGCGTTTGTAGTGTGGGAAGTTTCCGCGGTGTTTCCAAGGGTGAACCGGGTTTATTTCGGTGGAAGTTCGTCATTTCGAGCGGCTTTTCCGTCACAGGTATCGTCCGCCGATGCCTTTCCGCTGTTCTTTTGGGGCCGTGGACCCGGTTTGGGCGGTCTGGGAGGGGTGAGAATCGTCGGGATTCAGATGGTGACGCGGTCGCGGAGACGTTCGGCGGCCTGGGTGACCGTGCGCGCGTTGGAGGCGGTGAGGGTGACGTGTCCCAGTTTTCGCCAGGGTCGTGGTTCCTTGCCGTAGAGGTGGAGGTGTGCGCCGGGGGTTTGGAGGATTTCGTCGTGGTGATGGATGTCGCCGATGAGGTTGACCATGGCGCTGCAGGCTCTTGGTGCGGTGGAGCCGAGGGGCCAGCCGAGGATGGCGCGGAGATGGTTCTCGAACTGCGAGCACTCGGCGCCCTCGATGGTCCAGTGTCCGCTGTTGTGCACGCGGCAGGCCATCTCGTTGGCGATGAGTTGCTCGTTTCGGACGAAGAACTCGATGGTGAGGACGCCGACGTAGTTGAGTCGATCGAGGACGCGGAGGGTGTAGGCCTCGGCCTGTGATTGGAGCGCGGGGGTGAGGTCGGGCGCGGGGGCGAGAGAGAGTCGAAGGATTCCGGCGTCGTGATGGTTCTCGATGAGGGGGTAGAAGGCGGTGTGGGCGGCGCGCGATCGGACGGCGATGATCGAAACCTCGCGGTCGAACGGGATCATCTCCTCGAGCACGAGGGGGACTCCGCCGAGGGCTTCCCAGGCGGGGTCGATCGCGGCCGGGTCGCGGAGGACGTACTGGCCCTTTCCGTCGTATCCGAGTCGCCTTGTCTTGAGTATGGCGGGGAGGCCGGTGTGTTCGGCGGCGCGTTCGAGGGTGGCGCGCGACTCGACGGCGACGAAGCGCGGGGTCGGGATGTCGAGCGATCGGAAGAGCCATTTTTCCGCGAGGCGTTCCTGCGCGGCGGCGAGGGCTTCGGGGCCGGGGAAGAACGGGGCGTGGGCTTCGAGGTAGCGTGCGGCGAAGGTGGGGACGTTCTCGAACTCGACGGTGGCGGCGTCGCAGCCGCGTGCGAGTTGGCGGAGCGCGGACTCGTCGTCGTAGCGGGCGACGATCTGTTCCGTGACCTGCCCGGCGGGGGCGAGCGGGTCCGGGTCGAGCGATCGGCAGCGGACGCCGAGCGGATAGCCCGCGAGGGCGATCATGCGGCCGAGCTGGCCGCCGCCGAGGATGGCGACGATCGGCGTGGTCATGCTCGGGTCTTGGCCTTGGCGCGACGCGGGTCGGGTGCGTCGAGGACCGCTCGGGTCTGTCGGGTGCGGAACGAGTTGAGGGCGCGGGCGATGGCGGGGTGGTCGTGGGCGACGATGGCGGCGGCAAGAAGGGCGGCGTTGACGGCGCCGGGCTTTCCGATGGCGAGCGTGCCGACGGGGATTCCGGCGGGCATCTGCGCGATGGAGAGGAGCGAGTCGAGTCCCTTGAGCGTCTTGCTCTCGATCGGGACGCCGAGAACGGGGATCGGAGTGAGGGCGGCGCACATGCCGGGGAGGTGGGCGGCGCCGCCCGCGCCGGCGATGATGACGCGGAGGCCTCGCTTCTCGGCGGTGCCGGCGTAGGTGAAGAGGAGTTTGGGAGTGCGGTGAGCCGAGACGACGCGGACCTCGTGCGGCACGGCGAGCGCCTTGAGGATGTCGGCGGCGTGGGTGAGTGTTTCCCAGTCCGACTTTGATCCCATGATGAGGCCGACGAGTGGCTTCATGATCGGGAGTCTATCGAGGGGCTGAGGGAAGGCGGGTTCGGAGCGGCGTGTCGCGTCGGGCCGCGCGTGTGAAGAAGTCGGCGTACCAGCGGAGGAGCGTCGGCTCGCGGTAGTGCTCGCCGGCGGCGGTGGCGCGCGCGGAGGCGTCGGCGTATTCGCGCGGATCATCAAAGAGCCGTTCGATGACCTCGACCCAGGGCCGCGCTTCGATCGAGGTGACGGGGCGCGTGGAGCCGCGTTGGAGGTGGTCCGGGAGGGGGAGGCGGTAGGCGGCGCCGCGCGAGGTTTCGTAGACGCCGCCTCGATCGGCGACGAGCGCCGGGATGCCGCAGAGCATCGCCTCCGCGGTGACGCGGCCGGCGGGTTCGTCCCAGACGCTGGGGACGAGAAGGATCCTGGTGACGGCGTAGATGTGCGAGGGGGACGAGACGCCTTCGGAATAGACGATCTGCCTGAATCGGCGGAGGTCGTAGCCACCGGCGGCGCCGGCGCGGACGAGGTTGGCGGCGGTCTGCCTGGCGTTGATGATCATGAAGGGGATGTCGCTCCGCCTGGAGCAGATGTCCTCCGCGACACGGGCGACGAGCGAGACGCCCTTGTCGTGCGAGGGGTTGATGAAGGTGACGAAGGTGGGTCGCCGGCGGTCGGGCACGATGTCCGCTTCGATGAGCGGGATGGGCGCGACGGTGGTTTCAAGGCCGATGGCGTCTCGATATCGGTCGGCGACGAACCGGCTCGGTGTCAGGACGTGGTCGATGTCTTCGAAGGCATCTGGGTGAAGGTATCCCCAGTTGTGGATGGTGAAGACGATGACGGAGCCTGCGTCGCGGAGTCTTTTCCGGCGTTCGCGTTCTTCGGGCAAGCCGCCGTAGAGGTAGGTGATGTCGGGCATCTCGTGCCTGATGAGTTGTTCGAGGAGCGCGTTGAACTGTGTGTTGTGTTCGGTCATCCACGACTCGACGCCGTGCCGGGCGGTGTCGAGGAGGGTGTAGTCGATTCCGCGCTGGGTGAATCGGTGGACCGCGCGCGGGCCGAGGGCGTCGGCGCCGGTGAGGGTGTCCGGGGTGACGGCCGATCGGGCGAGGATGTCGAGGGCGGAGCCGGGCTGTTGCTGCTCGGTGGCGGTGGTGGCGAGGCATCGGACGCGGAAGCCCGCGCGGGCGAGGAACTCGCAGACGGTCCGGTCCGAGCGGGGCGCGCCGCTGGCGGGGTCGTGCGGGAGCTGGCTCATGAGCATGAGGACGGATCGGGGCATCGCGGGATCATCGCAGACGCGGGGCCTCCGGCGCGTCGTACCATTGAAGCGAGCGATGAAGCGGCGTCGTGCATTCACGTTGATCGAGTTGCTGGTCACCCTGGCGGTGATCGTGGTGCTGCTCGGGCTGCTGCTGCCGGCGTTGTCGCGCTCGCGCGAGGCGGCCCGCTCGGCGGTGTGCCTGTCGAACCTGAGGCAGGCTTTTTTCGCGTGCCGGGCGTACGCGAACGAGAACGACGGAGTCGGTCCCGCGATCGGTCAGCCCTATGGGTCGCTCCCGAACTGGGGGCTTGTGGTGCAGTCTTCGGGCGGCCGGGGCGGATCGTCCCCCGGCGCGCTCTTCGTGCCGAACTCGGTGCTGGTGTGTCCCTCGTGCGCGGCGCACTACGGCGTTGAGATGACGCGGACCTACGCGATGAACGCAACGGGCCACGCGGGGCGCGACGGGGACCGTGGAGACTGTGATGGCGCGCTGCATCGCGGGCACATTCAGTTTGACCGTGTCAACCGGACGAGCGAGTCCGTGCTGCTGGTGGATTCGGCGGCGGGGGCGGTGTCGGGGGATGCGCCGCCTCCGACGCGGACGGCGAGCGTGATCGACTTCCGCGATGCGGAGCACATTTCGTCGCGGCTCGGTCGGTGGCATCGCGGCGGGTTCAACGCGGGGATGTTTGATGGCTCGTCGCGCGGGTGGGAGCATGTTCCCGAGTGGTGGCGTTCTCCGTTGCCTTGAATCCCCGCTCGGCCGGGAGAGGCCGCGCGGGCTCCTGGTTGCTTCCCTCTTCGCCCGTGTGTCCGCGACGTGCTCGCTTCCGAGTTGCAAGCGATGGAAGACGGAGGCGGTCACGCGCGGCGGCACGGATGTCGGAATGCGAACAAAAAAAAGGCCCCGGCACACGCCGGGGCTGAACAGGATCGCGAGCACAGAACCGATCCTGTCTGGAGGTCGGGTTCGGCGTGGTAAGCGACGGACGCGGCGATGAATCACGGCGGGGACGGGCGGCCCGCCGGGCGGCGGGTGGACATGGCCCGGTCAGGGGTGCATGGTTAGGATCATGGGAGGAAAGGCGGGGCCGATGAGCGCGAGCGAAGCCGATCTGGTGGCAAGGGCGGTGCGCGGCGATACCGAGGCGCTGACGGAGCTCCTGGAGCAGGAAGGGCCGATCGTGCGCCAGCGCCTGGAAGCGAAGATCGGCACGACGTGGCGGTCGTCGTTCGACGCGGACGACGTGATGCAGGTGTCCTACATGGAAGCGTTCATGCAGGTCTCGCGGTTCAGTCCGGCGGGGCCTGGGGCGTTTCGCGCGTGGCTGACGCAGATCGCCGAGAACAACATGCGCGACGCGATCAAGAGCCTGGAACGGGCCAAGCGCCCTGATCCGCGGAAGCGGGTCCACGGCCCTCCCGGCGAACAGTCGTTCGTGGCGCTGGTGGAGTTGCTTGGGGTGACCAACTCGACGCCGAGCCAGCACGCGGCGCGGGGCGAGTTTCGCGGGGCGATTGATGAGGCGCTCTCGAAGATGCCCCCGGACTATTCGCGGGTGATCACGCTGTACGACCTGGAGGGGCGCTCGGCGCAGGAGGTGGCGGCGATCATGGGAAGGTCGAACGGAGCGGTGTTCATGCTCCGTGCTCGGGCGCACGACAAACTGCGGGAGTTGTTAGGGTCTTCTTCCCGATTTTTCAGCACTCCATCGTGAGTGTGAAAGCCGGGTGTCGCTTGAAGCCTGATCCCTGATCGCCGGGGAGATGGAGCGCGCGGTGAGTGAATCGGACCCATCTTCGTTGAAGCCGCCGAGCAGCCGGGAGAAGGGGCTGATCGCCAACGCGCGGATGCAGGTGGAGCAGCGCGGCGATTCGTCGCACGCGCCGAGGCT
>JAEUIV010000169.1 GCA_016795005.1 Phycisphaerae bacterium | reverse complement strand
GCCATGGATTCATCGAGGCGTGAGGCCAGCCCGGAGTTCAGGCCGGTGGCTTCCGCCTCGGCGGGATACCGACGCTGGAACTGTTCGATCTGCACCTTGGCATCGATCAGGGCCGCGGCGTTGTATCGCGGCCCCTTGAACCGGCCGACATCGCAGTTGATCCGGCGTTCCCTGGCTCGGATCGCGTTCGGTCCATTCGGGAACGAATCGAGGTACGAAACGTAGACATCCTTGGCCTGCGCGAGTTCTCGTTGCCGATAGTAGTAGTCCGCGAGTTCGATCATGGCGCGTTCGGCGGCCTGGCTCCGTGGCAGGCGTTCGCTGACTCGGAGGAACAGTTCGACCAGCACGTCCTCGGGTTCGCCCCAGCGGATGCCGAAGATCCGGAGCCGCAGGCCGTTGGCGTAGCGGATGGCGATGCCCAGTTCGCGTTCGACGGCGGTCGTGAAGGCGTCCGACTCCCGATGGTTCTTGCAGATTTCTTCGTAGTCGTAGAGCGCCATGAACTCGCGGTCCTGGGCGAGGAGCGCATCGCCGCGGATGAGCAGGGCCTCGGCCATGTGCCGGTTCCCGGCGCGACGGTTGGTCTCGATCCAGGGGTCCAGGATCGCCTGCGCGCCGGCGGGATCGTCCTCGGCCAGTCGGCGCCGCGCGTCCGTGATGAGCGATGCGTCGGCGCTCTGCGCTTCGGGGGTGACGGTCACCCACTGGCGCGACTCATCCAGCCTGTACTCGCTCGATTGTGCCCGAACGAAGCCGGCGATTGCGAGGGCGAGCGTCGCGGCCGCGAGAGAGGCGTTTCGGGATCGGTTCACCATCATGCCCAGTAGGATACTTCCCCCGCGTTCACGTCGATGAAACTGGTGCTCCTGTTCAATCCGCGCTCCGGCTCCGGCGCCGCTCAACGCGAGGCCGAGTTGTTTGCACATTCACTGAGTTCAGCGGGGCACGGGGTCCGGCTGGTTCCGATCGAGGCCTGGACCTCGGACTTTTCCGGAGCCGATGCGCTCGTGGTCATGGGCGGGGACGGCACGGTGCATCTCTCCCTGGACGCAGCGATTGATTCGGGGACGCCGGTTTACCACGTCCCGATGGGCACCGAGAACCTCTTTGCCCGCGAGTTCGGGATGGATCGGCGACCCGCGACGCTCCTGTCGGCCTTGGAAGGCGGTCGGATCAAGGAAGTCGATATAGCGAGGGGCAACGGCCGGGCGTTCGTCATCATGTGCGGGGTCGGGCCGGACGCCTCGATCGTCCATCGGATGGCGCGGAGGAGAGGTCGAACGATCTCTCATCTGTCGTATCTCGGCCCCATTTTTGCGGAGTTCGGGTCGCCGGCCCTCGCGCCGATCCGCGTCACGATCGACGGACGCGAGGCGATCGCGGAGGCGAGCGGCTGGCTGGTGGTCGCCAACAGCCGACAGTACGCGCTCCGGCTCGACCCGGCGCGGGACGCGGACATGACCGACGGGCTGCTCGATATCGTTTTCTTCCCCGGCCGTTCGATCTGGACCATCCTCGCATGGACCGTGCTGGCTTGGACCCGGAGGCAGCATTGGCTGGGGTCGTTTTTCCGCGCACGCGGGCGGGAGGTGCGGATCGAGTGCCTCTCGCGCCCGCTGCCGCTGCAACTTGACGGCGAAGCCGGGCCGCACGTGGGGCGTGGGGATGAGGCCGTGCGGATCTCGGTCGATCCGCGGCGGTTGCGCGTGCTGACGCCTGTGTCGCGTTGATGGATCAGAGGAGCGCGATGGGATCGACATCGACCGCGGTCTTTGCGTCGCTTTTCACGAGGCCCAGGGCGCGGAGCGCGGCGAGGGCCTGCTGGATCGGGCCGGCGGACGAGGCCAGGAGTTCGACGGAGAAGCGGTAGAAACCTCCGATGCGTGAGATCGGGCACGCCATCGGGCCTCTCAGCCTGACGCTCGGGGCGGTTCGCTGCAAGGTCCGGGTGATTTCCGCGGCGCGGTTCTCCGCACGCTGCCCGTCCTCGTCGCGGCAGACGATGCGCGCCATCCGGCCGACGGGCGGCAGTTCGGCCTCACGGCGGAATCCCATTTCGCGCTGCGCAAAGCCACGGAAATCGTGGCGCGATGCGAATCGTATCGAGGCGGCGCCCGGGCTGAAGGACTGCACGATGACCCGCGAGTCCGATCGGCTGTCCGCGCTTCGTCCGGCGCGGCCGGCGACCTGGGCGATCAACTGGAATGTGCGTTCTTCCGCGCGGAAATCGGGCATGTTGAGACCGGTGTCGGCGTTGATCACGCCGATGAGTTCGACATTCGGGAAGTCCAGCCCCTTGGCGATCATCTGCGTGCCGATGAGCGCTCGGATGTCGCCCCGTCGGAATCGGTCGAGCGCGCCGAAGTAGTCGGCGGCGCGCTTCATGGTGTCGCCGTCGAGTCGGAGCATGGTGGCGCCGAGTTTCAGCGCCGGGAACTTTCGCTCGATCTCGTCTTCGAGGCGCTGGGTGCCGAAGCCGAAGGTGGTGATCCTGCTCCCGCACGCGGGGCATGCGGCGGGGAGCCGTGTTTCCGCGAGGCAATGGTGGCACTTGACGTATCCTCGTCCTTCGGTGGCGGGCGATCCCTTGTGATAGACGGCGGTGACATCGCAGTGCTCGCACGTCAGGTACCAGCCGCAACCCTGGTCGCTGCAACAGATGTAGGAGGCGTAGCCGCGGCGGTTGAGCAGGAGGATCAACTGGCCGGTGCCCTTGAGCGTGCGATGGATTTCCGCTTCGAGCGCCGGCCCGATGCTGTGCTGGTGTCGTCGGTCGGCGGGCGAGCGGTTGCGGCCCTCTTCCGCCATGTCCACGACACGCACGGGCGGGAGCGACCCGCCGCCGACTCGATCGGAGAGTTCGAGGAGGCCGAAGCGTCCGCTGGCGGCGTTGTGCCAGGATTCGAGAGAGGGGGTGGCGCTCCCGAGAATGATCGAACAGCCCTCCATCTGTGCGCGGCGGATCGCCACGTCTCGTCCGTGATAGCGGGGGAGCTGGTCCTGCTTGTACGACCCGTCGTGCTCCTCGTCCACGACGATCAGGCCGAGAGTTCCCTCCGCGACCGGGGCGAAGATCGCCGAGCGTGCGCCGACCACGACGCGCGCCTGACCGTTCATCACGCGCATCCATTCGGCGTGTCTCTGTGATTGACTCAAACCGGAATGGAGCACCGCGACGCCGACCTCCCGGAATCTTGCCAGGAATCTGCCGGCGGTCTGGGGTGTGAGGCTGATCTCCGGGACGAGCACGATGGCGCTCTTCCCCCGGGCGAGGACGTTCGCGAGGGCCTGCAGATAGACCTCGGTCTTGCCCGATCCGGTGACGCCGAACAGGACGTTTGCACGGAAGGCGCCGAAGCCGGATTCGATGGCGTTGAGCGCCCGCTGCTGGTCGGCGGTCAGTGGCTTTGGCTGACGGTCTCCGTCCGCGGCTTCCCATTCCGGTCCGACGGCGGCGCGGACTTCCTGGACGACTCGTTCGCGAAGCACCCCGGCGCGGATGAGTCGGTTGACGTGGCTGAGCGTCTTGTGCCCGAGCCGGTCGGCGAGGCCGCGGGCATCCACGGGGAAGGCTTCCTTCGGCATCTCCCGAACGCGCGCGAGCGCTTCACTGGACGAGCGGGGGAGGTCCTGCGGTTGAGCACCCTCGATCCGCTCGAGGAACCGGCGGAACGCCACCCCGGTCTGTCGCTTGACAGCCGAGGGAACCATCGCGGCGAAGACCATGCCGATGGGGCAGCAGTAGTACTGGCTGATCCACAGGCCGAGCCTGACGAGGTTCGGGGGGAATCGCGCAAAGTCTGCGGCCGAGACCCGGGCGGCGCTCCCGATGAGGGGCTTGATCCGGGACGGATCGAGGTCGCCAAGCGCTTCAAGCACCCGGTCAGGGGGGAAAACCTCGATGACGATTCCCTCGACCGGGCGGTCTCCCCGGCCCAACGGTGCCTTCACACGGTCGCCAACCTCCAGATTCTTCATCGAGGCTGGTACGGCGTAAGTCAGCCCATCCGGCTGATCAATACCCGCCTCCAGGACGACACGGGCGAGAGAGCCGGTGACTTCGACTGGTCTGCTGAACAGCCCATCCCTCATGTCGATCACTGTACGTCCCCCGATCGGCAACGAGGGCGGGGCGACCGGCTCACCCGGCTCGCGGCCAAAAACAATCCTTCAACATGCCGGGCTGGGAACCCGCCTCCGGTTGCAGCGTCTGACGGCGTTCGGGTATGTTCCGGCTCCGTTTGGGCGTTTGATCTCTTGGGTGTCGCGGGTGTGCGCCTCGAAACCAGAGACTTCGGTTCGAAACCCCACTCGGCAATCTCGTTCTCTGCCCCCTCTCGATCGGAGGATCATGGTGATGCGTCGTCAGGGAAATCGGTCGGCTCGGAGCGTTCAGGCACTGTTGCTCGCACTCCTCGCCGGCACGGCCGCGCCTCGGGTCTTCGCGGGTGATTCCGAACTGTCGATCGATTCGGCCTCTCGACTGCTCGAGCAGGGGCGCGTGGTCGAAGCGAAGTCGATCCTCCTTTCGCTCCGGAAGTCGGGTGAAGGGGCGAAGGATCAGGCACGCGTGATCGAGATGCTCGCGGCGGCGGACCGGCGACTGCGGTTCCTGGGCGAAGTCGAACTCAGCATTCAGAAAGCGGAGCTGGCGCTGAAGCAGGGCGAGCTCCGCGTGGCCGAGACGCACGCGGCCGCCGCCCGGCGTTCCGACAAGGCCACCCCCGATCAGCGGGCGCGTGCCGAAGCGGTGGCGAAGGAAGCGGTTGAGTTGCGTGAGCAGTTGAAGCCGATGGTGGGGCCGACGCTTGCGCAGGCGGTGAGCGATTTCACGAACGCGAAGTACGCGGAAGCGAAGGCCGGCTTTGCCAGCATCCTCCGCACCGGGGCGGCGCTGTCGCAGGAACAGACGACCGAGGTCAATCGGTACCAGGACCGGATCTACGAACTGGAGCGTCAGCAGGGCCGCTCGTTCGAGGTGGACTACATCCCGCTCTCGGTGATGCAGAGCGCGGGACAAGCGGTGCAGGTTGTGACCGCGGCGTCGGTCGCGTCGGCCTCGGAGGAAAGCGATCAATCCGCGGACGGCGGGGGATCGAACCAATCGCAGCCCGGAGACGCGCTCCTGGGCGAGACGGCGCGGATCGACGCCGAGCGGCTCCTGGTCGAGGCGGAAGCCGCGTTCCAGGCCGGTCGATACAACGAGGCGATCGATAAGTACACCCGTGCCCTCGGGGTGTACGGCTCCAATCTCAGCGCTGAACAGGCCTCGATGGCCAATGATCGAGTGGCCGAAGCGCGGGCGCTGATCGGCGCGGCGGGGCAGGACACTCTGGGGACCGTTGTCGAACAGAAGCGGATCGCGCGGGAAGAAGCCGAGGCGGTCTTCAATAATCTCGTCACGCAGGCCGACGCGGCCCTCGCACGCGGCGACACGCAATCGGCGCGGAATCTCGCGGCGCAGGCGAGGCTCACATGGAACAACGCCCAGGCGAACGGGCTTTTTTCCGAGGAGCAGTATCGCAAGGGGCTGAACCAGGCGGACGCGCTCCTTCGAAAGATCGACTCGACCGCGGAGGCGATCACGACCTCTGAAATCGAAAAGCGTCAGAGCGACCTGAAGTCCGAAGAAGCCAAGACCCGCGCCCGCCAGGAAACGGAGCGGCGTCAGCGCATCAACGAGAACCTCGACCGCATCCGCGCCTTGCAGGCCGAGCAGAAGTATGACGAGGCCCTCCAGGTCATCGACCAGGTGCTCTTCCTCGACCCGACCAATCCCGCGGCGATGCTCCTGAAGGACGTGCTGCGCGACGTGAAACTCTACAAGGAATACGAGGAGACTCGCCGCACCCGGGCGTTGTCCTATTCCCAGGAGTTCGCGGAGATCGACAAGACGCTCGTGGTGCCTCAGAACCTGATGTCGTACCCGTCGGACTGGCCGGAGATCTCGTTCCGCCGGGGCGATTTGCAGTCGTTCGTCGAGTCGGAACCGGACCGCAAGGTCCTGGCGACGCTCGAGTCCCGCCGAATCCCGGCCTCGTTCCGCGACAACTCGCTGGAAGACGTGCTGGCGTTCATCGGCACGGTGACGAATCTGAACCTCGACATCGATTGGGACTCGCTCGCGCAGATCGGGATCGAGCGCGACAAGGAGATCACGCTGGAACTCCGCGAGGTGCCGGCCCGCGTGGTGCTCGAGCGGATCCTGGAGAAGGCTCAACCCGATGCGTTCAGCCGCGCGGGCTGGGCGGTGAACGACGGCGTGCTGGTCGTGGCGGCGGACGAGGCGCTGCGCAAGAACACCTTTGTGGTGATCTACGACATCCGTGACCTGCTGTTCCAGATTCCCGATTTCCCGGATGCGCCCCAGCTGGATCTTGACCAGGTGCTGAACCAGGGCGGCCAGGGGGGCGGCGGCGGCGGCGGGTCGATCTTCGGCGGCGACACCGGCCAGGGCGCGCCCGTCGGGCCGACCGAGCGCGAACTCATGGACCGGATCCTTGAGATCCTCCAGACGAATGTCGATTTCGAGGGCTGGCGCGACAACGGCGGTGATACCGGCGTCATCCAGGAACTCAACGGCAATCTCATCATCACCAACACCGCGAAGAACCATCGTCAGATCCAGGGGCTGCTGAACCAGCTCCGGGAGATTCGCTCGGTGCAGATCAATGTCGAGTCCAGGTTCCTCACGGTCTCGGCCGACTTCTTTGAACAGATCGCGTTTGACCTCGACGTCTACTTCAACACCAACAACAACCAGTTCAAGGCGGTGAACCGCCAGCTGGATGCGTTCGGCATCGGCACCCTCGCGAACGAGGGGAACGCGGTTCGCCCGTCCGACCTTGCGAACGGCAACCGCTTCGACAGCACCTTCGGATACGTCTTCACCGGGCTGGACGGCAACGGCAACCCGCAGTACGCGTTCCAGCAGCAGCCCTACGTTGTGCCGACGCCCTCCTCGCTCAGCATCGTGCCGGTGCAGCAGAACAGCAACAACCTGACCGAGGGATTGATCGCCCTGTCGGGCAATGAGCTTGCGTCGGCGGCGATCGTGGGGAACCCGGCGCTCGGCGTGGCCGCCTCGTACTTCCTCGACGACATCCAGGTTGACCTCCTGCTCGAGGCGACCCAGGCGGATCGTCGGAATGTCACGCTCACGGCCCCACGGCTGACCTTCGCCAACGGCCGGGCGGCGAACATCGCGGTGGTCAACCAGATCGGCTTCATCTCCGATCTTCAGCCCGTCACGGGCACCGGGTCGGCCTCGTTCGACCCGACGGTCGGCCGGTTGAACAAGGGCGTCTCGCTCGGAGTCCGCGGCGTGGCCTCCGCGGATCGCCGGTATGTGACGCTGACGATCCAGACCTCCGTGTCATCGAATCCCCGGTTCCGTCAGCAGACGTTGACCGCCACCGCCGGCGGCACGGGGCAGAACACGGTCCCGCAGGTCGCGGTCGGCACGATCGAAATCCCCACGATCGACGTGACATCGATCAACACGGGCGTGACCATCCCCGACAAGGGAACGGTTCTCCTCGGCGGGCAGCGGATCTCGAACGAGCTCGAGGTCGAGACGGGCGTTCCCGTTCTGTCGA
>JAEUIV010000108.1 GCA_016795005.1 Phycisphaerae bacterium | reverse complement strand
ACAGGCTTTCGCGGGCGATCGAGAGCGCCCTGGCTCGGGGTTTGTCCGTGGTGCTGATCGCGGAGCGGGGGGAGGTGGCCGGTTGCGCGGTGGTGGGAGATGAGATTCGACCTGAGGCTTCGAGGTGTCTCGCGCGGCTGCGTTCGCTCGGATGGAACACCGTGCTGCTGTCGGGCGATCATGAGCGGATCGTCCGGTCGGTGGGGGCACAACTCGGGTTTGAGGACTCGATGATGGTGGGCGAGGCCTCTCCCCAGGTGAAAGCGGAGGTGGTGCGCGGCCTGCGGGCGGATGGGCCGACGATCATGATTGGTGACGGCGTGAATGATGCGGCGGCGCTCGCGGCGGCGACGGTCGGGGTGGCGGTGCAGGGCGGGGCGGAAGCGGCGATGTCGAGCGCTGACGTGTACCTGTCGAGGCCGGGGCTTGAGGGGCTTGTGGGCCTGGTCGAGCGCGCGCGGCGCACGACCGGCGCGATCCGGCGAAACCTGGCTGTGTCGCTGCTCTACAACGTGTTGTTCGGTTCGCTTGCGATGGCCGGGATGGTGAATCCGCTGGTCGCGGCGGTGCTGATGCCCCTGAGCAGCCTGACGGTAATCGTTCTTTCCTTTCATCATCGGGAGGCGATGGGGCGATCGACGAGGACGGAGGGGACGCGATGACCCTCGTCTACCTGATTCTTCCGATCACATTTCTGATCGCCGGCGGCTTCATCGCCGCGTTCGTGTGGGCGGCGCGGAGCGGTCAGTTCGATGACCTGGCGACCCCGCCGGTCCGGGCGTCGTTCCGCGAGGCTGATCCGGGGAAACCCCCGGTTCGTCCGGCGCCGGCCGAATCTCCGCCGCCGGGCGGCCGATGAGTATTGACGAGATTCGGATACTGAAATCTGTTATACTCGCCCTGTTTTCTTTGTTGGAACCGCCTGCGTTGACGGTTCGTGTTCAAGGATTCATTCGAGGCCCGCGCGCTTCACGGGCCGGAAAGGTCTGGACCCATGCGTTACCCGATCCGCCTCTCGCTTGCCTCATTGGTCGTCGTTGCGGCGTCGCAGGCTGCGTCCGCGCAGCACGCGGGGGTGATTCTCTTCGGCGAACCGAATCCGGCCGCGGCAAACGCCCCGAAGGAGCAACGCCATGTTCACGGGATCACCGCGCCCTACTACAACGAGGATTCGTTCGTGACGACGGACATCCGCGTGTGGTACGCGTACCACGACTTCCCGAACTTCGGCGCGCTCGGCGGCGGGACGGGGCAGGTGGCGGCGGTGCAAGCGCGGCTGGCGCTGACCAACCAGATCCAGGTCGTCGCGTACAAGGACGGCGTGACATTCCTTGACACGGGGCTGATCGAGGAAGACGGGTTCAACGACATTGGCGCCGGGCTGAAGTGGAACTTCTGGCAGGACTTTGAGAATCAGTTCCACGCGGCGGTGGGCGCGGGGTATGAGTTCCCGTGGGGAGACGGCGACGTGCTCCAGAACGACGCGAACGTTCGATTCTGGGTCTCGCTGGACAAGGGCTTTGACCGCTTCCACCTCGGCGGAACGGCGAACTTCCTGATCGAGACGGGCGACGATGACGCCCTGGGAAACTCCGACCGCTTCATGTGGAATGTTCGCGCTGACTACTACGCGTGCGAGTGGTTCAGCCCGGTGATCAACCTGAACGGCTTCCACGCGCTGGACACGGACGACGAGGTCGTTCCCTTCTCGGGCGTCGACCTGATGAACCTTGGAGGCGGGGATGATGTCGTGACCATCGGTCTCGGCGGCGAGTTCCGCCCGATCCCCGACGAGCCGAACCTCGGGGTCCGCTTCGCGTATGAAACGCCGCTGACGCAGGGGGACGACCTGTACGGCTTCCGCTGGACGTTCTCGCTTGTCTGGGCGTTCTGAGAGCCGATGCACTTTGTTCGATCGAACGAGCGCCTCCTTCGCCCTTCGCGAAGGGGGCGTTCTTCTTCTTGTCGATGTGTCGATTCGGGAACGGCACACAAAGCCGGCCGAGAACGATTATCCGGCGGGGAGATCGAGCCAGCGGACAGGGCGGATCGTGTCGAGAACCGCGTGCTTGCGGCAGAGGCGGAAGAACTCGTCGATCGAGGCGCGGTCTTCGGGCGTAATGGTGAAGCGGAGGTGGCTTTGCAGGTACTCGTCGGCGAGATCGACGGGCCAGTTGCGGGACGGCGCCCGTGCGGCGGCGATCCAGGGGAGTCGCGTGGCGTTGTGGCGCCTCTGCCGGTCGAGCACGGCGGCGGCGGCGCGCACGGCGGGCGCGTCGGCATCTGACTCGCGACACATCCAGGCGGCATAGACAAAGGGCTTGCCCGTGAGCGAGCGCCACGCCTCGCCCAGGTCCAGTTGATGGGGGTAGTCATCTCGAGAGGGAGAGTTGGCGATGACCTTGTCGCCGATCAGGAGTATCGCGGACGGGCCTTGGTTGGAGGCCGGGCCATTGACCCCGGAGGCGGTTTCGGCATCAAAGTCGATGATGGCCGGGCGACGGCCATAGGTCTCGGCAAGCAGGACTCGAAGCAGCGCGATGCTTGTATGGCTGTCGATGTCCGCGTGGACCGTCGTGATCTCCGCGATGGGTGTCCGGGAAAAGAGCCTGACGGTGAGAGTCGAGGCGTCGGAGCCGATCATGCCCACCGGGATCAGCACGAGCGGCTCGGGGGATCGCTGCACGTCGATGATCGAAGCGAGCGCCAGGTCCACATGACGATTGAGAAGGAGGTCGATGAGCCGACTGGGAGCCGTAAGCGTGAGCGAGATGTCCGAGAGTTTTCCAAGCCCTTCGATGAGGGGAAGCGTGTTCAGGTAGGAGACGGCTCCGAGCCGGATCCGGGTGGCAAGCGTGGAAGGCATGCCGAATGATAGTGGAGCCGGGCGGCGTGGCCCGGGGCCGGAAGATCGGTCATGATTCGGTCGGAAGCCTCGGAAACCCCGCGCTTCTCGGGAGCGAGGCGGGCACGATACGGGGACTTTCGAACGACGATGGATAGGTATTGAGGGGCCTGGCGGCTCGTGCGTCAAGAAATCGCGCGGCTTCGAGTACGTCCGCGACCACCGCGGATGCGGTGGGGAATCGTCCCGCGCCGTCGCCCATGAGGAACATTGACTTCAGCGCATCGGTTCGGAGCCATATACCCATGTCTGAGTGGTGGATGCGAGCGAGCGGAGAATCATGCGGGACGAACATCGGGCCGTTGTAGAGCTCGATCGCGTCGTCGCCGCGGCGGCGGGCGTACGCGATGAGTTTGATGGTTCCCCCCGCGCGCTCGGCGTGCGCGAGGTGATCGGCGGTGAAGTTCGTGATTCCCGATGACTCGATGGGCATTTCCGTCTCGTGGACAATGGGCCGCGAGAACGCGAGCGATGCCAGGAGGCAGAGTTTCTGGAGTGAATCCGTGCCGGAGACGTCGAGGGTTGGGTCGGCTTCGGCGAAGCCTTGCTGCTGGGCCTGGCGAAGGGCGTCGGCGTACGGCTGTGCGCGCGACATCTGCGTCAGGATGAAGTTGCACGTGCCGTTGAGAATGCCGGCGAAGAGGTCGATGCGGCTTGACGCGAGCGAATCGCTGACCAGTTTGATGATGGGCACACCGCCGGCCACGGCGGCCTCGAAGAGCAGGCGGCGACGGTGACGCTCGGCGAGGCGGAACAGGTCAGGCGCATGCGCGGCGAGAAGCGCCTTATTCGCGGTCACCACATCTCGCCCCGTCTCGAGCGCTCGCTCGATGTGCTCGCGTGCCGGGTGAACGCCGCCCGCGACTTCGATCAGGAGATCGGATTCGATCGCGAAGAAGCGATCCGGGTCGCTCGTGATCAGCGCGTTCTCCGGGATGTGGTCTCTGGATCGGCTCGGATCGCGCACGAGGATTGAGACGATCCGGCAGTCGCGGCCGGTCCGTTGCCTGTGGAGCGCGTGGTGGCGGCGCAGGAGTTCCACCACGCCCTGTCCCACGGTTCCCAGTCCGATGAGCGAGATGCGCATGGAGGCAATGTAACGACGGCGAGCGCGGTCTCGGGTAGGCTTGGGGGATGAGCGAAGTGGTCTGGGTGAACGGCAAGTTCGTGACACGCGACGAGGCGCGTGTGTCCGCGTTCGACGCGGGGCTGCTGCACGCGGTGGGCCTCTTCGAGACCATGCTCGCCACACCCATCGAGGGAGACGAGGACGCGACGCGCGGCCGGGTCTTCCGGGTTCATCGGCACATGGAGCGGCTGGAGCGTTCGGCTCGGACGCTCGGCCTGACCGACGGGCTGAAGGTCCGCGCGCTGCAGGAACTGATCGAACATGTCGTGGAGCGTTCGGAACTCACGCGCGGCGCCGGCGCCGCCGCGCGAGTGCGGCTGACAGTGACGGGGGGCGATCTGAACCTGCTTTCGTCGCGTTCGGAGCAGCCGCCGGACCCGACGGTGATGATCTCCGTTCAACCCGCGACGCGGAACCCTCCCGAGATGTTCGAGCGGGGGGTGCGGATCGCGGTGGCATCGGCGCGGGCCAATCCGCTCGGGGCGGATGAGGGGCACAAGACGTTGAACTACTGGTGGCGTCTGCGCGAACTGCGGGCGGCGTCACTGAAGGGCTGCGCCGAAGCGCTCGTTCTCCAGGTCACCAACTATCTCTGCGGCGGCACGGTGAGCAATCTGTTTGCGTTGCGAGGAGGCTCGCTGATCACCCCCACTGCTCGCGGTGAAGAGGAGCGGCTCGGGGGTGAGGATTTGCCAAGCCCTGTCCTGCCCGGGATCACACGTGAGGCGGTGATCGAGGCCGCGGCTTCGATCGGGGTGGGCTGTTCCAAGCGCGCCATGACCATCGCGGACGTGCTCGACGCGGACGAGGTATTTCTTACGAACTCGTCGTGGGGAGTGCTGCCCGTCACCGCGGTGGAAGCCAAGTCGATCGGCGCCGGGGGCGTCGGCGAGTTCACGGCTCGGCTTCGCAACAAGTGGCTCGAGATGCTCCGGAGCGAGGCATGACCTTCGCGGAGCGGCGGATCGTGATGAAGGACGGGCGGCCCGCGGTCATCCGGCCCGTGCGGATGTCCGACGCGGAGTCGCTCGCCGCGTGCAACCGATCGGTGATCGCGGCGGGAACGGGGATGACCAGGGAACTGTCGCAGTGCGCGCACACTCCCGAGGAAGTAGAGGCGCACGCGCGCGAACTGGTCAGCCTCGCCGAAACCGGGGCGGGGATCGCGCTCGCCGCGATCGTGGGTGATGAGGTCGGGGGCGCGGGGATGATCCGGCGCCAGCCCCGTCGGCGGGTCAGGCATGTGGGCCACATCGGGGTCGGGATCGCGCCCGCGTTCCAGGGTCTTGGTCTCGGTCGCGCGATCATGGAGGGGCTGATCGCGTGGGCGCGCGCGCAGCCGAACAACGCGGTGTCGCGCGTTGATCTCTTCGTATTCGCGGACAACGTACGGGCGATCCGGCTGTATGAATCGCTCGGCTTCGTCGTCGAAGGCCGACGGCGGCGAGCGGTGCGCTACGAAGACGGGCGAGAGACGGATGACCTCATCATGGGACTGCTGCTCTGAAGCGCAACTCACGGTCGCCGAACAATCCGCACGTTTCGACGCATCGCGTTGTCACCGGTAAACGTGCGGTAGAGCGAGCGCACGCCGACGATGACCGCGGTGACCGCGATAATGACCGCCGCCACGATCAGCCCCCAGACCAGCAGGAACGCGGCAATTCCCAGCAGGATGAGGAAGAACGCGAACCCCACGGCGCGATGGATCCAGCTCGGCTGGCTCCGCCACGTGGCGTAGACCGTGCGGACACGGTGGACGGCGGCTCCATCGTATGGTGATGCGTCGGACACGTCGCAAGTATAGGTCGCCGGGAGCGATGCGACTGCTGAAGTTACGGACATCCACTGCCGAAGTTCGCCAGGACCGACGTGACATCGCCGAAGTTCACCGGGCCGTTGTGATCAGCGTCACCGAGGCCCGTGCCGGGGCTGTAGTCACTGCCGAAGTTCGCGAGGACCGATGTCACGTCGCTGAAGTTGACGATGCCGTCGGCGTTGGCGTCGCCCGGGCAGGCGGAGGGCGGCAGCACCGCGTCCGCGAGCAGCGGCCTGCGGTAGTTGCTGAAAGCGTCCACCGGCGAGTCGAAGGGTGTTGAGATGAGTTCACCATAGGCGCCGGTGAGGTAGGAATAGTAAAGAAGGCGCGGATCAAGGCCGGCGGACTCGTCGATCCCCACGGTGCCGGGATCGTTCGGCGCGACGGAGAAGATCATGGCCAGCGATTCCGGCGCTGCGCCCTCGGCCAGCCACACAAACTCGAGGGCGCGGAGGTCGACCGTCGCCGGCAAGCCGAGGTGGATGGCGGGTGCGATGAGGGGTGAAATGATGCCCGCCGGGGAGCGCTGATAGACCGTCCCGCCGAACGCGCCACCGCCGGCGATCGGCCCCGTGGCTTCGTGGTCGGCGGTGAAATAGGTGTAGAGTCCGTCGGTGGGGCTGCCCGCGGGGATGAGGTCGAGGCCGTCCACGTCGTCGTCGCTGGCGTCCGATGCGTCCGGATTCGGCGCGAGGTTCGTGTGGATCGACATCTCGTCCAGCCCCGGCGAGGTTGTGCCGACGAGGTAGGGCAGGACGACGCCCGGAGTCCAGCGCACCTGCTCAATCTCGTCCTCGGCCGACGACTTGCCGTGGGTGTACGCGAAACTTGCCAGGCCGTTGGACGGCGAACCGACGGGGGTGCTGCAATACGGAGGCCCGAGGGAGTACACGAACCGCTCCGGCCCGTCGTCCTCAAAGGAGATCACGCTGTACTCGAGGCGGTGGATGTAATCGGTTGCGAAGCGGACGATCGGGACCGGGAGCGGCGATCCGGGCGTGATCATCGAAGAAAGCGCGATCTCCGTTCGATCAAAGTCGTCGAGGTCGAAGAACTTCGAGGCCGGCGGAACGGTGTTCAGGCACGCATCGTTCGCGAACGGCACCCCAGGGTTCGGGATCGGGTCGAACGCGCCTCCTCCGAACATCCCCGCATCGTCCAGCGGGCCGTCGGCGCCCGCGAATGGCAGCGGCGGACCCATCCAAGGGTACGCATCGCCTGGATCGAAGACCTCGTTGCCGTCGGGGGCGGGGTCGCTCAGTTCAGTATCCCCCCCGATATCAACCGAGAAGAGCATGTCGGGTGTCGGCTCGGCGCCACCGGAGCCGCCGTCGTCCCATGATCCGATGGGCGGCGTGACCGGCGAGCCGAGACTGAGTTCGATCTCACCGCTCCAGGAGACGAGTTCGCGGTCGAACTCGCTGCGGCATTGTTCGTGCCCCCACGAGCCGGGAACCGGGATCGCGGCGTCGCGGATCGTGCTGCGCAGGGCGACGTCGGTGTCGATCGTGATGGTCGACCCCACGGTTGTAGCGAACGAGCCGTAAACATCCGGCCCGAATCGTCCCCCCTTCATGTCAACAAGATCAAACTCCGTGTCAAACTGTGGATCGGGGACGCCGTTGTTGGAGACGGTGAGCGATCCGCCGACGACGGACGTTGGCGAGTCTTCCGCGCCGGATTCGGGGGAGTACGAGTTGGACGAGGCCTGCTTCCATCGGAAGTAGACGGTGAGGGGCGCGCCGGGCGTGCTGCCGTCGATGGTGAAGGAGATGGAGGCGATGATGGCGGCGCGGCCGTCACCGACGTAGAGGCCAGGCGCGTTGTCGCAGCGCTCCTTGGTGTAGGCGAGGGCGTCCCAGCGGACCAGGACGGACGAGGAACCCAGGCCGCGGAGACGGACGACGGCCTCGCCGCGCGCTTTCATGAAACCGCAATCGCCGAGGTCGTCCTTGCAGAGGGCGATGGACTCCCACCAACGGTTCCAACCCAGGAGATCGCTGAACGCGCCGAATGGACCGATCACCGGGCCGCAAGCGGTGACTTCGGAGCAGCAGGGTGGAATCGGTCCTCCGGTGCAGTTGAGGTTGTAGTTGGCACGAGTGGGAAGCGCGACCGCGGTGGCGGGCGAAAGCCCCCAGGACTGGGCGCGCAGGTCGGCAGCGAGATGAGCGAGGAGGGCGAACGCGGCGGAAGCGCCGAGACGCCGGGCGTTGAAGGTGGAAAAGCGTGGCATGACCGACACTCCGAGAGCGCGGCGTGACGCCGCCGGAGCCGATCGCACACCGCGAACGCCGTGGAGTCTTCGATCGACTCTGGGGCTTGCGGCGGGGTGTCGCAGCGCTTCATGCAGGGTCAGCGGTTGTGATGGCGCGGGAGGGCGCTGAACCCTCGTCACATTCTCGACCGACGCTTGCCCGGGTGTCGATCCGGCGGCCACCCGATCGGTGGGGCCGAATCTCGTTCGAGGCTTCATTCATCGGCATTCAGTCGCGAAACCGGGCGGTGATTCGGGTTCATCGATCCAACTCCGCGGCGACGACATTGATCGAGCCGAGGATGGCGACGACGTCCGCGAGCATGTGCCCCTCGGTGAGTTTCGCCATGATCGAGTAGTTGATGAAGCTCGGCGGGCGCGTCCGAACGCGCCAGGGCCTCGGCCCTCCGTCGGAGACGATGAAGTAACCCAGTTCGCCGTTGGCGGTTTCGTTGGCGCCGTAGGCCTCGGCGATCGGGGCCTTCCAGCCTCGGTTGCTCATGATGATCTCGAAGTGCTGGATCAGCCCCTCGATCGAGCCGTACACGTCCGACTTCGGCGGCTTGACGTATTTTCCGTCCGCGAGGGTGTCGATCGGGCCGCCGGGGATGCGGTCGATCAGTTGGCGGATGATGTGCGCGGACTGCTTCATCTCCTCGATGCGGACCTGGAAGCGGGCGTAGACATCGCCGTCCGTATGCACGGGGACCTTGAACTCGACCGCCTTCGCACCCTGTCCGTCCCAGTTGTCGGCGTAGCAGAGATACGGCTCATCCTTCCGCAGGTCGCGGACCACGCCGGAGGCCCTGGCCATCGGACCCGAGAGCGACCACGCGATCGCGTCTTCCTTTGAGACCACGCCGATGCCGGCGGTGCGGTCGATGAAGATGCGGTTTCGGCACACCAGCCCTTCGAGGTCTTCGAGCGCCTGCGGCAGGTCCTCGTTGACGAAGTACTTCACCATCTTCTTGAAGTTCTCTTCGTCGGGGAGGTCCTGCATCGCGCCGCCGACGCGGGTCCAGTCCGGGTGGAAGCGCTGGCCGCTGATGAAGTCGCAGATGTCGTAGATGCGTTCGCGTGCGTTGAAGCCGTAGAGGAACCCCGTGAACGCGCCGAGGTCGAGAGCGGCGGCGCCGACGCAGAGCAGGTGATCCTGGATGCGGGCGAGTTCCGCCATGATGGTGCGGATCACCTTGCAGCGGGGGGTGAGGTCGATGCCAAAGAGGGTCTCGACCGCGTGGTGCCAGCAGATGTCGTTGGCGATCGGCGACAGGTAGTTCATCCGTGACACGATGGTCACGTACTGGTTGTAGTCCATGTGCTCGGCGAGTTTCTCGAACCCCGAGTGGAGGTAGCCGATGTGCGGCGTGCACCGGGCGATGCGCTCGCCGTCGAGTTCGAGGACGACGCGGAGGGTCGTGTGGGTCGCGGGGTGCTGGGGGCCGAAGTTGAGGGTCCAGCGGTCGCCCGTGTCGACGTGGGTCTTCAGGTAGTCCGTGGATTCGACATCAATGTCGAAGCCTTCGTCTGGTTTGAGGGTGAAGGGCATGGTTCAAGTATATGGGGAGATTCGGGGCCAAGGGAACAAAGGAGGCGGCGTGTTGTTGCGCGCACACTCCGCACGAACAGACGCGTCATAATACCTGAATGACGAACTCGGTTCGACGGCTCGTTGATCGTGACGCGGGCGCCTATGTCGCGCTGCGGCGGGAGATGCTCGAGGATTCGCCGTTTTCATTTGTCGGCGCGCCGGGCGATGATCGCGGGCTGGACGTGGCGTTCGTGCGGGAGCAGATCGCGTCGGGGACTGCTGCGTATTTCGGCGCGGACGACCCGGCGGACCCTTCGAGGCTGATCGCGGTGGCGCTGATCGTCCGCGAACCCCGCGCGAAGATGAGACACCGCGCCACGATCATCAGCGTGTATGTGACGCCTCGGGCACGGGGCCGGGGACTCGGCCGCGCCGTGGTGTCGGCGTGCATTGAGGAAGCACGGCGGTGGCCGGGGGTTGAGATCGTCGCGCTCGGTGTATGGTCGCGCGCGCCGACGGCGCGTCGCCTCTATGAATCCCTCGGATTCACCGCGTGGGGGGTGCAGCCGGATTCCGTGCGCATCAACGGCGTGAGCGACGACGAGGTCTATATGCAGCGGAGAGTCTGACGGGTACTGGGATGGGCTTCATTCCCTCACCCGCACCACGACTAACGTCTCATCATCCGTCTGCGGATTCAGGCCGATGGAGCGGCGGACCTCCCAGATGATGTGGTCGGCGACGGACTTGGCGGTGGCGCCCGGGGTGTTGGCGGCGTCGAGGATGGCTTGGCGGAGGCGGGGACGGCCGAAGCGTTTGGACTCGAAGTTCATGGCGTCGACGATGCCGTCGGTGTAGGCGACGAGGGTATCGCCCGGGGCGAGGTCGAACATGCCTCGCGCGTAGGTCTGCGCGGCATCCACGCCGATGACCATGCCGCCGGCGGTGAGTTCGTAGAGGTCGCGGTCTTCGGCGGCGCGTCCCTGCGGCTGGCGGAGGAGGAGAGGCGGGTCATGCCCCGCGTTGCAATAGGTCAAGCGGAGCGATGCCGGGTCGATCACGCCGTAGAAGATGGTGGCAAACTCGTTGGGCTGCGTGTCGCGGACCATGGCGCGGTTGACCCGTGACATCACCTCGTCGAGGTGGTAGAGCGAAGAAGCGTGCGCGCGGAGAGACGCGCGCACCGCGGCCATGAGGAGCGCGGCGGGAACCCCCTTGCCCGCGACATCGCCGATGAGCAGGCCGAGATGCCCCGAAAGATTGATGAGATCGTAGAAATCGCCGCCGAGTTCCATGGTCGGGATATAGCGGGCGTCGATGTCGAACCTGGGGATGGACGGGAGACTCTGGGGCAGCATGCGGCGCTGCACGTCGGACGCGAGCCGGAGCTGTCGCTGCGCGGCTCGGGCCTTGCTTTGGGCTTCGATCAATCTTGCGCTGGCGACGGCGGCGGAGACCTGTTCGATGATGGTCTGGAGCAGGGCCTGATCCTCGGCCTCGAGCAGGACGGGCAATTTCCAGAGCAGACGCAGCGAGCCGAGCGGGGTGGAGTTGAAGAAGAGCGACCCGGCGATGATGCCCGGGAACCCGCCCGACGCGAGCGCTTCGCGGAAGGCCGACGACTCGGCCGGGAGGGGGTCGAGTGATTTTCTGAATGTTTCGTCCAGATTGATGTGCGCTCGCAGGACCGATCGGCCTTCGGCATCGTTGAGATGAACCAAGCCGGCGTCGGCGCCGAGGATGTCGATCGCGGAGCGCATCGCGATCGTGAGCACCTCGTCGGTGTCCCGCGCGGCGACAAGCAGCGACGAGAGCCGGAACAGGAGCGAAAGTTCCGCGTTCCGATGACGCAGCAGGACGTCCTGATCGCAGAACTCGTTTACCGTCATGACGAGTTTGGAGACGATGGCGCGAAGCCCGTCGAGTTCGCCCGAGGCGTGTCGCGCCGGGTCGGCGTCGATGACCACCGCCCCGACCACGTTGGCGGCCACGATGAGCGGCTCGACGACTCGTCCGTCCGCCGAGACCACTTCCTGCGTGCCGCGGTGGAGCGCATCGGCGACACGCCGCGCCTCATCGTCCTCGGGGGCGACCGACCAGGGGGGCGAGCCGCCCGTGTAGTCGATCCGCCGACCGAGATGGTCATGAACGGTGATCCGCGCCTGCGCAATCTCTCCGAGGGCGACGCAGAGTTGCACGAGCGACGCATCGGTGAGGAACTCGGTGATGGAGCCGGGGGGGCGTGGCACGGGGGAGGAGGATAGGCGCGGCGGGAGAAGTGCAGGACAGTGCGCCGGGAATGCCCGAGCCGCACGTGCCACGTCGGGCCTCTTCATCGGTGTTTGGCGGGCCTCGCCGAAACGTCGACGCGGGTCAATTCTTCAGCCAGATCGCCTTGAGCACCTGTTCGAGCGGATCGGGTTCGTCGCCGGCATTCGTGTGGAATGCTTCGAGGGCGGCGAATGCTTCCTTCGTATCCGCCTCGGACTCGGTCTGCCATCCGAGGTACGCCAGGATGAGCGCGGCCTCTCGTGCAAAGGCGGTGTCGCGCTTGATCCGGTCACGGAGGATGAGGCGGACACCATCGAGGCGCTTGCCGCTGGGGAGCAGTTCCGCCGAATAGCGTGCGGGGATGAGTTCGGGATAGGCCGTGAAGAGGTTTCGGATGTTCACGCCGGCCGAGAGGAAAAGGCTGCCGCCGATCTGCGCGTTGATGCGTCCGGCGGCGGCCATCCCATCACCCGGCTTTGAACGCAGCGCGGCGGTGAAGCGCTCTTCCGCCTCGAACCAGCGGTCGGCCCGGAGCGCGACTTCGCCCTTCTTCATATGCCAGGAGTAGAGATCGTCCGCGCCGTTCTGATCGAGCAGCGCCTGGATACGCACGTCGCCGTTCGCAAGAAGCCCCCGCGCGTTGGCGATGACCTCCTGCGTCGTCAGGGTCGGCTCAACGCTCTTGTCGTCCGACGATTTGCCCTGCGGCTTTTTGTCCGCGCCCGGCTCCTGGCTGCTCGGCTCCTCGGTGGGAGGGGCCTGCTCCTCCATCGACTTCAATCGCTTGCGGAACGACTGACGCATCTCTTCGATCATGCGATCGAACCGTTGCTCGCTGGATTCCGTTGGCACAGCGGGGGCACGGTCGACTCCCGTGCCGCGTGATTCGGGCGTAGTGGTGGACTCGTCGAATCGCTTTGAGAGGAAGTTATCGGCTTTCCGTGCGAGTTCCGAGCGCACGGAATCGAGCGGCGTCGTCGGTTCAAACCTCTGGCCGACCGGCGTGGGAAGCCCTTCGCGCTGCGCGTTCTCGATCTCCGTGTTGGGGATGCCGGAGACGCGGCCTTCCAGGATCAGGTCCGGGCGTTCCTGGATGGTGAACGCGGAGTTGCCCATCGTGATGGCCTTGACTCCGATGAGCGGGTTGGCCGCCATGTAGAGCCGGGACGCGCCCTCCTCTTCTTTTCCCAGCGAGCCGAGGACAAAGGGGAACCGGGTGTTTCGGAGCACGAAGTCGCTGGTTGACCGGAGCGAGCCGCGGAGATTCCCGTAGGGATCAACCGAGAGATTTGGGCCTCCCTTTCCCGTCGTTTCCGCGGCGGAGACGCCCGCGGACGATCGGCGGACAATGAGATTGCCGAGCATCCCTTCGGTCTGGCCCGCGGTGGACTCGGTGAGTTGGAACTGAAGCGGGGTAATGCCCCGGATGTTCTGGGTCGCGAGTCCCGAATACGCTGAATCGCGCTGGAACTCAAAGAGATCGTCTGAACCTGTTTCTCCGCGGAAGTCGTCGGCGGCGGAATACCCGACATCGCCGCGGAAGGCCTTCCCCCCGGCGACGTTCCCGGTCACGACCGCGTTCCGCAAAGCCAGTTCGCGCTGGAAGTTGGCGATCGGCGCGTTGAAGCCGGAGGAGCCGACCTGCAGATTTCCATCGAGCGCGCGCCCCCGCGTGGTGATCGTCTCGGGTCGGATCGGGCTGGCGCCGGGCACGGGCGTATCGGGGCGGTTGGGCTGGCCCGCGTCGAGCGCGTTCTGCGCTAGAGCCGAGGCGCCGATCATCGCCAGGATGATGGTCGTACATGCGAGCTTTGCAGTTGGATGTTGGGTGTGCATGGTGCCTCGGACCATTGTAGGAGCCGAGCGCACGCCGGGGCGAAGACGCCGCCTGGCCGCCTTGGGACACGATTCAGAGAATGGACCGCATTTCATCCGGCGCATCAAAGGCCCGCAGGACCTCTGCGGGCAGCGGCGGCGCGACCAGGTAATACACCAGTCCATCCTGACGCCACATCGTTACACCTGGCGTTGTCCTGGAAGGCGCGGCGGGGTCCGTCGGTCGATGGACATATCGGCAGTTCGGGTCAATCGCGAGTTCGCCCGTATCCTCCTGAACGAACAGGCTCACGCTCGGAGCGCCCGGCGCGATCGCGGGATCGGGCGCATAGAGAAGATGCGCCGATCGGCCGCGCCCCGGCACAGCGCAACGACCCAATCCCGCAAAGCGGTAGCCCAGTCGTGCGAGTTCCGCCGAGTGGAGTTCGAGGACCGAGGGCACCTTCGGAAGAATCTGGATCGCGGCTTTTCGCGCTTCGGATTCCGTGCGGGCGGTCATCTTGGACTTGAACTGCGACCCGAGCTTTGCGCAACCTTCGTGCTGCTCGGTCGTGAACGCGGCGATGGCGGTGAACGTCGGCGGACCAAAACTGATCCGCAGCGGACCATACAGCATGAGCACTGTGACGAGCGTGACCGCGGCCGCGGCGGCGAGCCACAACTGCCGACGCCAGGGCAAACGCTCACGATAAATGGTCGGATGTTCCCGGGGAAAGACCGGCTTCACTCTCTCGCTCAAAGCGGCCGTTGATGGGACACCGAGCGTGCCGGCGATGCGTGTGCGAAGCGACTCAGGAGCCGTCTCGACGGATTGGACGCGGCCGACCGCTTCACGCAACGATCGTTCAAAGGCGATCCGGCCTTGTCGGTCCTGCACTTCGTCATCGCGGAGATCGAGGGGCGATAACTCGCCGTCCGCCTCGGCGCGGAGCCGCGACGAGACCGACAGCCCCGAGGGGTCGATGGGTCCACTTTGGCCTGGTTCGTCGGCGCTCATGGTGTGACGTGCCCTTGTGGGTCACTCTTCCAACCGGTTTCCGCACGAAGTTCTTCCAACGATTCCGCAAGTATCGACCGGGCGCGGTGCAATCGGCTCATCACGGTGCCGATGGGCACGCCGGTCACCGCGGCGATCTCGCGGTATTTCATTCCCTCAACGCCCCATAATAGGAGGACTTCGCGGTGAGCCGGGGTAAGGGCGTCGATCGCTTTTTTCAGCCGTTCGTCGGTGTACTCCCAATCGAGGGTACGAAGATCCCATGCTGGTGGTGGTTCATCCGGTCCTTCCCTCGTGTCCGAGGCGGCCGCCTGTGTGGAATCCGCGTCCCAGCCGATTTCGGACCGCACCGCCGTCTTTCGTGTCTGCGAAAAGAACAGATTGTGGATGATCGTGAAGAGCCACGCACGTATTCCCGCACCATGTTCGGTAAATGTATGGTTTGGATGTGCTTCAAAGTTCCGAATCGCTCGGAGGCATGCTTCCTGCACGAGGTCGGCCGCCTGATCGGGGTGCCGGGTCAACTGGATCGCCATGCGATAGCAGGCATCCAGCTGCTCGATGACGGCGTTGTTGAACTCGGCGCGGTCCATGTCGGCGTGCCCCACCGTGGAAACCCGCACAGGGTAGCGAAGCGCGTGGACCGCTCAGATGTCTCGGGGGCGCGATCGCGAAGCGGGCATCAGTCCAATCAGGATGAACAGCCCGCCCGCGCCGAGGAGCCAGGGCCTGGTCCGGGCGTTTGTCGCCCACTTCTGGAGCGTGGACCGCGGGGGCGGCGGCGAGGGCGGATGGGCCAGCGAAGGCTCAAGGGCGCTCAGGACGTCCACGGGCGGAAGGCCGATCTGGCTTGCGTCCAGCATGGGCTGCTTGTCAGCGGGCGCCAGGTTCAGTTGAGTCGCGGCGAGCGAGACGACCAGCGAACGGTCCTCGTTGCGGACCGCTTCGAGGTACTGGGAGTAGTTGGAAAGCCTCTGTTTTCGGTAGTCCTCAACGGCTCGTGCCCGGTCGCGGTTCCATTCCGCCTGGCGAAGGTCGTCGAGCGCCGGGATCATGACCGTCGCCGCGAGGAGCGAAATTCCCGAGCAGAGGAAGAGCCAGCCGGGGTCCACCCGGAAAAGCGGACGACGGGGTCGATCGGCCTCGTCGTTGGACAGCGTTGGATCGGCTGCGTCGGTCACGCAACAAACATCGGCCGGAACCGGGCGCGAGGCCCACTCGGGAGGTGTTCGCCGATGGGGGTCGCGGGTCCGCATGGGGAAAGGGTATCGGAGCATCTAGACTGGAACGGTGCCCGTGACCTTTGAACAGCCCTGGTGGCTCGTGGCGGCCCTCCTGGCGGTGCCCTCGGCGGTGATCGGGCTTCGCTGGTTCACCGCGATGAGCCGTGCGCGGGCCTGGTCGGCGGTGACGGCGCGTGCGGTCCTGCTGGTGATCCTGGCGGCCGCGCTCGCCGGCGCGTCCGCGGTACGAACGACCGAGCGGATGGCGGTCATCGCGGTGGTGGATGTTTCGGAATCCGTGCGGCAGTACGCGGACCTCGCTCCGGCCGACGGGGGAAAGCGGCCGGCGTACACCGACGCAATCAAGCAATGGCTTCAGACGGCGGTGAACTCGGGAGCGAGCGGGGCGGACGACCTCTTCGGCGTGATCGTCTTCGACGGCGCGTCGGCCGCGGCGATGCTTCCTCGTGTTGTGACAGGCTCCGCGAGCGTGGACGCCTCCGCCGTGTGGAAGCAGTTGTCGCTCGAGCAAAGCCTCGTCGAGGGAACAAACATCGGGTCCGCGCTGCGCTTCGCCGGGGCGCTGTTCCCGCCCGACACGACGCGGCGACTGGTGCTTGTTTCCGACGGGAATGAAACCGATGGCAATGCGCTCGACGCTGCGCGACGCCTTGCTTCGGCGTCGGGCGTGGATGCGGGCGGCATCCCGGTCGATGTGCTGCCCATCTCCTACCGCGTGAGCAATGAAGTGATGATCGACCTCGTGGATGCGCCGCCTCAGAGCGCCGAGGGGTCAACCGTGAGCGTGCGTGTCGTCCTGAGCGCCACGCAGGAGACGCGCGGGACACTCGAGTTGCTGTACGCCGACCAGGCGGTGGATATCAACGGCCCCGCTCCGGGCACGGGCCGACCGATCACGCTCAAGCCCGGACGGAATGTCGAGTCCATCGAGGTCCGGCTGGAAAAGGGCAAGCCGGTCCATCGCTTTCGCCCGGTTTTCACGGCGGAGCGGGCGTCTCAGGATCGACTCTCGATCAACAACACCGCGGAGGCGTTCACGGTAACTCCAAGCGCCGGCGCGGTGCTGATCGTCGATGGCGTGGGCGGCGGCGCGCCGGATTCGCCGGCGCGGATGCTCGCTCGGACGCTCGAGCGGGCGGACATCACGGTGCGAGTCGGCCGCGTCGAGGAACTCCCGACCGACCTGATCTCCTACCAGGAGTTTGATCTTGTTGTCTTGAATGATGTCGCGGCCGAAGAAGTGCCCACCCCGGTGCAGCAGCTGCTCGCGGACTACGTGAGCGAACTGGGCGGCGGGATGGTGATGGTCGGCGGCCCGGATTCGTTCGGCGCGGGCGGTTGGAAGGGCACTCCCATCGAGGCGATTCTTCCGGTCAACATCGACCTCCCTGAGCAGTTGCTCGTCCCGTCGGCCGCGGTGGTGCTGGTCATTGACAACTCCGGCTCGATGAGCGCCCCCGTCGGCGGCGGGCTGCGTTCGCAGCAGGAGATCGCGAACCAGGGCGCCGCGCTCGCGGTTGAGACGCTCGACCGAACGGACATGCTCTGCGTCATCGCGTTCAACAGCGATTTCCAGATCATCGTGCCCATGGAACGGAACACGGACGCCCGCTCGAGCGCCGCGAAAGTCCGGGCGATCGGGGCGGGTGGCGGCACGAACTTGTACCCCGCGCTCGGCCGGGCCATGCAGGAACTTTCACGCGGGGAAGCCGCCAAGGCGTCCGTCCGGCACGTGATTGTCCTGTCGGACGGGCGCTCCGAACCGCCGAACGGCTCGGACTCTTTCGAGTCCCTCGCGGCGCGGATGCACGAGCGAGGCATCACCGTTTCGACCATTTCCGTCGGGGACGGGGCGGACAACGAGCAACTGGCGCGCATCGCGCTCGAGGGGGGCGGCCAGTTCTACCAGGTGGTGGATCCGAACCTGCTGCCGCGGATCTTTGTGAAGGAGATCCGCGTCGTGCGCAAGCCGTTGATCCGCGAGGCGCCCTTCGTGCCGGTCGATCTCGGTTCCGGGAGCGGGATCATCGCGGGGATGCCCAGGCCCATGCCGCCCTTGAATGGCCTGGTGCTCACTCAGCGCCGCAAGGATGCGACCGTGACGAACATCCTTGCGACTCCCGAGGGTGAGCCGGTGCTCTCGACCTGGTTTGTCGGCCGGGGGCGGGTCGCGGGGTTCACCTCCGATGCGCACCGATGGGCGCGGGAATGGATCGACTGGCCCGGCTATGCGGCGATGTGGACCCAGATCGTCCGGCAGACCGCCCGGCCGACCGCGGAGCGCAGCGGCGAGCTCACCACGGAGTTGGAGGGTGATGACCTGGTCATCCGCTACGACGCGGTGGATGAGCAGGGACGACCGAGAGACCTGCTCACCATCCCCGGCGTGCTCTACGGTCCGGGAGGCGAGAGGGTGGAGATCAAGCTCTTCCAGGTCGGCTCCGGGGTGTATGAGGGGCGCGTCCGGGCGACCCAGCGCGGCAACTACTACGTGGTGCTCCTGCCGCAGCAGGGCGACCGGCGACTGTCGTCGATCATCGGCGGCGCTTCGCGGGCCGTCGGAGCCGAGTATCGCGTGACACAATCGAACGTCGGATTGCTGCGATCGGTGGCCGAGATCACGGGTGGTCGCCTGCTGGACCCGGCCCGACCCGAGGATGCGAACCTCTTTGATCGAGGCGGGGTTCGACCGATCCGGGCGGCGTCACCGGTGTGGTCGCTGCTTCTCGCATGGGCGGTGGCGGTCCTTGTTCTCGATATCGGCACGCGCCGCGTCGCGTGGGATCGGTTGCTCTCGAAGGAACTGGCGCGCGAGTGGAGGGAGCAGGCGGCCTCAGCCGTCCGCGCGCGGTCCGAGCAAGCGGCGGCGACGGTCGCTTCTCTGAAGCGTGCCACGGAGCGCGCGGGAGAGCCGGCGTCCGGCGCGCCGGCGCCGGAGAAACTGGTGGGAAAGCTCCCCGATGAACCAGCCGCGGAACCGGGGCGTGAACGGCTGCGCGTGCAGATGGCGCCGAAGCCGCGGGCCGAGGATGATGTCACTCAGAATGCGCCTTCGCCGAGCGTCGCGCCGGATTCGGAAACAAGCACCACCTCGGGCCTCCTCGCGGCGAAGCGGCGCGCCGCCAAGCGATTTGACAGCGGCGCCGAACCGGGAACCGGAGGATGACCGTCGTTCCGCTTCCATCCCTCGAATCGGCCCAGCGGCGCACCCAACGGCTCGCGCTTGCGGGAGTCATCGCGGGCGTGGCGCTCGCGGCGACAAAGCTGATCGCCGGGCTGCTCGGCCATTCATACGCGCTGGTCGCCGATGCGATCGAGTCGCTGACCGACATTGCCGCGTCGGTGATCGTCTGGAGCGGGCTGCGGTACGCGGCGCGTGACCCGGACGAGTCGCATCCGTATGGTCACGGGCGGGCGGAAGCGCTCGCCGCGCTCGCGGTCTCGCTCATGATCTGCGCGGCGGGGATCGCCGTGGGAATCCAGGCGTTCCGCGAGATCCTTCGCCCGCATCTCACCCCGGCGTGGTGGACGTTGCTGGTGCTCGCGTTGGTGATCCTCGTCAAGGAAGTGCTTTTCCGCGCGGTGCGTCGGGCCGCGGACGATTCGGGAAGCCCGGCCGCCCGCGCCGACGCGTGGCACCATCGGTCCGATGCCATCACCTCGGTCGCCGCCGCGCTCGGGATCACGATCGCCCTGGTCGGCGGGCCGGGGTACGAGAGCGCCGACGACTGGGCCGCGCTGCTCGCATCGCTTGTCATCATCTTCAACGGCGTGGTCCTCCTCGTTGGCCCGATCAATGAGCTGATGGACCGGCAGGAACCCGCACTCATCCGCAATGCCCACGACATCGCGTTGGGCGTGGAGGGTGTTCAACTGGTCGAAAAAGTGCGCTCCCGGCGGACGGGTATGTCCGTCTGGCTCGACATGCACGTCTGGGTCGCGGGCGATCTCCCGGTGCGGGACGCGCACCTGATCGCGCACGCAGTAAAGGACGCGATCCGCTCGACCATCCCGGAGGTGCGAGACGTGCTGGTCCACATCGAACCAACGCCGGACGAACGACGGCGCGAAGGGCTATGACTCGGCGTCCTGGAGCCGGAGGAGGCTTCGAACCGCGGACATCGCGGTGTCCTCCTCGAACCCTCGCCTCGCGAGCAGGCCGAGCAATCGGCGGGCCTTTGTTCGATCATCGACGGCCGCTCCCATCGCTCGCAACCTCGATCTCGCCAGCATGATCGCGTCGCTCAGCGCGTCACGTCCTTGCAGCGCCGCGCTCGTTGCGTGCCGCGCCGTCTCGCGGTCTACGTGCTTTTCCCTCAGTTTCGAGCGGATCAGGCGCGCGCCCGCCGGCTTGTCCCGGAGGATGGACCGCGCGAGGAGCTCCGCGAATCGCGCGTCGTCCACCTCACCCTTGTGCTCGAGTGATGCGACGAGACGCTCCGCCTTGTCCGGCTTCACTCCACGACGCTTCAACCGCGCGATGAGTTCACCCGTGCTCCGTTCGCGTTGTGCGAGGAGCCGTGTCGCGGCTTCCTGCGCGATGTCGTCCTCGAGGGCCTTCGAGACCCGCAGCGCAAGTTCGGGGGTCCACGGACGCCCGGAGCGCAGCCCGATCCGATCGGCGATGTCCCCTGCGATTGTGCCGATCGAGCGACCGTTGATGAGCATCGTCACGCGCCCCGCCGGGGTTGTCCGCAACCGGAGCGTGCCACCCGTCGGCGCATCGAGCAGTCGATCGAATTTCCTGCGGTCGCTCGGGTGCATCGGTCGGCGTCGTGCCATGGCTCACGGCTCCAGCTCGTCAAGCAGTGAGGCGAGTTCGCTCTGCGCCTTGGCCTGACCGAGTTCACGGGCGCGCGCCAGTCCCGCACGGGCACTCTGCACGGCCGCCGGCACGTCGCCCGTCGCCTGCTGCGCCCTCGCCTTGTGATAGAACGCGTAGACATACTTGGGGTCCGCCGCGAGGCAGCGGTCGTACCACGCGATGGCGGAGTCGAAGTCGCCCGCTTTCGCGTGCTCCTGCGCGATCATGTACATCACGTCCGCGTCCGCCGCGTCGGCCGCGTGAAGCTTCTCGAGTTGTGCGAGGCGGCTCATGCGCGGCAAGTCTACCCCGGCTGTTTCGCGTTCGCCTTGGTGTTCGAGCAGAACCGCGCGCAGATCGGGTCGTCCCCGCAGCGACCGCCGCGCGCCTTGCACACCTCTCTCCCGTGGGCGATCAGCAGGTGGGCCAGCATGGTCCAGTCCTCCCTCGGGAAGAGCGCCATGAGGTGGCGCTCGACCATCGCGACACTGGCCTTCGGGGGCGCGAGGCCAAATCGCTTGGCCACTCGCTCGACGTGAGTGTCGACCACCACCCCGACGTTGACCCCGAAGGCG
>JAEUIV010000097.1 GCA_016795005.1 Phycisphaerae bacterium | reverse complement strand
AGCGTGGCGTGTCGGGGTGCGTCCTTCACTTGAACTTCGACCGCTCCCTTCGTACGAGGCGTCATCGCTACGGTCATCCGGTCACCTCCTGCGCGTCTGGCGCCCTCACGCGGCTTCCCGGCTTCACGGCCGGGACGTGCTTCAGACGCTCGGGCAGCGCGTCCGGCTTGTATGTCTCGAAGTCGAGTTCGGTGAGCGCAAAGAGCGGCACGCCGCCCGTCGGCTTGAATGAGCCGCGTGAACGATCGGCGATCACCGCGAAGCCCGCGAGCCGCGCCCCGGACCGGGTGACGAGCGGGACCAGTTCGCTCACCGATCCGCCGGTGGTCACCACGTCCTCCGCGAGCAGCACGCTCTCGTTCGGGCGGATCTCGAAGCCTCGCTTGAGTTCAAACGGCGCGCCAGGCTGACGCTCGGCGAAGATATTGCGGCAGCCCAGGGTCCTGGAAAGTTCGTATCCCCACAGGACACCCCCGAGCGCGGGCGAGAGCACGACATCGACCCGCAGCGTCGGCGGAAGGAGGCGCTTCATGAGCGCGGCGATCCGCCCGGCGATCTCGGGATGCTCAAAGAGCGTGGCGCACTGGCAGTAGCGCTCGCTGTGAAGCCCGGACGAAAGGATGAAATGCCCACGCTTCAGCGCGCCGGCCTGTTCGAGAAGTGCCCGCGCCTCTTCAGCGATCGACATGCGCGTTCCTCCCTTCGGCCGCGGCGGCGATGCGACGGTTCCATTCCCGGGTGCGGGTCCGGATCATCGCGCCGACATCTCCCGATTCTCCCCGCGCGGGCAGCAGGCCGCGCGTCACGTGGAACAGCAGTCCGAGACGAGCGGCCCGGCTTCGGGCATCCGCGCCCGCGTCGATCGGGACGCGGCCGCGTGCCGCCACCGCTTCCAGGTCTCCGCCCTGCGCCCCGATGCCGGGGATGAGGAACGGAACCTCCGGCATCAGCGCTCGGATTTCTTCGACCTGTCCCGGTTGAGTCGCGCCCACGACGGCGCCGCAGTTCCCCCGGGTGTTCCACGACGCGACGCGACGCGCGATCGTCGCATACAGCGCGCCGGGGATCAGGAAATCGCTCGCGCCCGGGTTCGAAGTGAGCACGAGGAAAAACGTCAGTTTGTCCGCGTGGGCGATGAAGGGTTCCGCCGAATCGCGGCCCATGAGCGGGTTCACGGTGGCGCTGTCGGCGTTCAGTTCGGCGTAGAGAGCGCGGGCGTAGTGCTCCGCGGTCGTGCCGATGTCGCCCCGCTTGGCGTCCGCGATGACGAGCGCATCATTCGGAAGCGCGCGACGAACCCGGAAAAGCAGGTTCCATCCTTCCGGCCCGAGGGCCTCGAAGAAGGCGAGGTTGAACTTGTACGCCGCGACCAGCCCGGCGGTGGCGTCGATGATGGTGCGAAGGAACCGCTCGTAGCCCGGCAGGTTCGCCTCAAAGCCTTCGGGCAGGTACGCCTCGCAGGGCTCAAGCCCCGCGGAGAGAAGACTCCCGGTGCGGGACGATGCGTCGATCAGCTTGTTCACCGCGGCACAACGGGACGGCGCGTTCGCTGCGTGCGGCAACGCCGATCCCCGCGGCGGCGCGGGCTCAGAGACAATCCGAGGCTGATTGGTCATCAAAGCAAGAGTGTAGCACGAGCGCCGGCGGGAAACGCTGCGGCTGCGGAGAATCTGTCGGGTTCGCACGCCGGAACCCGCCGGGCTGGTTCAGGCGCCGGCCTTTGACATGGATCGAGCCACGAACAAGCCCGCCGGGAATGCCCCGTGGTCGGTGAAGACGGGCCGTCCTTCGGCGAGGGTCGCCACCACGCGCCCGGAGCAGGGCTTGCCAATCCAGGGAGAGTTTCGGCTGAGCGACCGCACGCGGGAGAGGTCGAAAACGAACTCTTCACCCAGTTTCAGGAGCGTCACGTCCGCGGGAGAACCCGTGCCGAGGGTTCCCCATTCCGCCCCGAGCACGTCGGCGGGGGCCTTGGTCAGCTTGTCGATCAGGAAATCGAGCGTCCATCGGCCGAGGGCCACGAAGCCCGTGTAGAGCACCGCGAAGGCGGACTCGAAGCCGATGATCCCGAACGGCGCGTCCTGAAAGAGGGCGTCCTTGGAGGGGGGGGAATGCGGCGCGTGATCGGTGGCGATGCAATCGAGCGTGCCGTCTTCCAGCGCTTCGATCAGCGACTTTCGGTCATCCTCGCTGCACAGCGGCGGCTTCATTTTCGCGTCCGTGCGATACCCTTCACCCGCGCACACGGCCTCGTCGGTGAGCGTGAGGTGGTGGGGAGAGACCTCGGCGGTGACGGGCGCGCCGCGGGCCTTCCAGTGACGGATCGCCGCGACCGAATCCCGGTTCGACACGTGGCAGATGTGAAGTCGCCCGCCGGTCTCGTAGGAGAGCGCGCAGTCGCGCGCCACGATGGTCGCTTCGCTCGATCGTGGAATCCCCTTCAGCCCGAGGCGGAGCGAGATGTTTCCTTCGTGCATGACTCCGTCCGCGGTGAGACTGAGGTCCTCCGCATGATCAAAGACCGGCATGTCGAGCATGTGGGCATAGGTGAGCGCGCGGCGCATCACCATCGCGTTCGACACCGGCCGGCCGTCATCGCTGAACGCGCCCGCCCCGGCGGCCTTCAGCGCGCCGAGATCAGCCAGTTGCTCCCCCTTCTGATCGCGGGTCACGGCCGCGACCGGGATCACCCGGATGCTCGCCGCCTCCCTGGATCGGACGAGGATGTACTTCACGACCACCGGCGAATCGCAGACCGGGTTCGTGTTGGGCATGCAGAAGACGGTGGTGAAACCTCCCGCGGCCGCGGCGGCCGAGCCGCTGGCGATCGTCTCCGACGCCGAGCCGCCCGGCTCGCGCAGGTGGCAATGCAGGTCGATGAACCCGGGGCACACAAAGAGTCCCGAAGCATCGATGGTCCGTCGCGCGCGTTCAGTCGCGATGTGCTCGGCGACCGCGGCGATGCGCCCCTCTTCGATCAAGACATCGCGGCGTGCGTGCATTCCTTGTGACGGGTCCACAACCGTGCCGCCGGAGATCAGGATCGAATCGCGTTGCGTCATCGCCGGACCCCCGATTTCTGACGGGTTCGATCGAGCAATGTGAGGACCGCCATGCGCACCGCCACGCCGTTGGTCACCTGGCCGAGGATCCGCGATCGGGGGCTGTCCATGACTTCGCGCGTCACCTCGACCCCCCGGTTCACCGGCCCCGGATGCATGATGAGGGCGCCGGGTTTCGTCATCGCCAGCCGCTCGGCGTCCATCCCGAACAGGGCGCGATACTCCGAGAGTGAAGGCAGGAAGTTGGACGCCTGCCTCTCGGTCTGGACGCGCAGGAGGTAGATCACGTCGGCGTCCCGGACCGCCTCGTCGAACTCATGCACCACGCGCACGTTCATCGACGCGAACTCGATGGGCACAAGCGTTGAAGGCCCCGCCAGCGTCACCTTGGCGCCGAGTTTGGTCAGCGCCCAGATCGCCGAGCGCGCCACCCGACTGTGGAGCGCGTCGCCCAGGATGGAGATCCTCGCTCCTTCGATTTTTCCGAGCGCCTCCTGGACCGTCAGGGCGTCCAGGAGCGCCTGCGTCGGATGCTCGTGGGCGCCGTCGCCCGCGTTGATCAGGGAGGCCGTCACGTGCCGCATCAGGTATTGGCACGCCCCCGATGCGGGGTGCCTCATGACGATGAAATCGGCGCCCAGCGCCTCGATCGTCTCGGCGGTATCGACCAGCGTCTCCCCCTTGGCGATCGAACTGGTCGCCACATCAAAGTTCACGACATCGGCCCCGAGCCGCTTCGCGGCGAACTCGAAACTCGTGCGCGTCCGTGTCGAGTTCTCGAAAAAGAGGTTGACGACCGCCCGCCCGTGGAGGGTCGTGAGCCGTTCACCGGGGCGTTCGACGAGGGCGGCCTTGTACTCGGCGGCGAGGCCCAGCACCGCCTCGATCTCCTGCCGAGAGAGGTCTTCGACTCCCAGCAGATGCGCGTGGAAAAAAGCACCCCCGCCTGATGAAGTGGGGCGTCGAGCGCTGATCGGCTGGGCTGGCAAGGGTCCGGGCCTCCTGCGAACATCTTCGCCGGGTGGACGATAAATGTCCAGCGAATCCGCTGAACCCGGTGCGGCCCGGCGCCGCGCCGACAGCCGCCCGACCTATCCTGTACCCTTCGAGACGACACCTTGACCACCCCAAACGACCGCGACAACTCCACCCAGGTCAGCGACAGCACCCTCAGGCGGATCACCTCAGGCACTCCCGAGGAGGCATGGGGCAAGCGCTCGCTCCCCTCCGACGAGATCCGCTTCCTCGAGGGGCCGCAGTCCCGCCGGTTCGAGTTCTTCTGGACCCTGCGGGTCGCGTTCGAGTTCATCAAGGGCTTCCGGGCGCTCCACTTCGTCGGCCCGTGTGTGACCGTGTTCGGCTCGGCTCGATTTGACGAAAAGCATCCGTATTACGCGATGACTCGGGAAGTCGGGGGGCGCCTCGCGGACGCCGGGTTCACGGTTCTCACCGGCGGAGGCCCCGGCATCATGGAGGCCGCCAACCGGGGCGCCAAGGACCTCGGCGGGCGGTCCGTCGGCTGCAATATCGTCCTTCCGAAGGAGCAGAAGCCCAACGCCTATCTCGACCGCTGGGTGGAGTTCCGCTACTTCTTCGTCCGCAAGGTCATGCTCGTCAAGTATTCCTACGCCTTTGTCGTGATGCCGGGGGGATTCGGCACCCTCGACGAAGTGTTCGAGACCCTCGTCCTCATCCAGACCGGGAAGATCGAGAACTTTCCGATCGTGCTGATGGGCCGAGCCTTCTGGGATGAGATGATCACCTTCGTCACCGGCACCATGCTCCGGGAAGGAACGATCAGCCGCGAAGACTTCGAGCATGTTTTGATCACCGATTCCCCGAAGGAAGCCATCGATCACATCAAGCAGATCACCATGTCACGATTCGGCCTGAAGTACGGGCAGCGCATGAAGCGCTCCCGCTTCCTGGGCGAAAACGCCATGGCCTGAACTCCGGCTGCTCACGCCGGCGCGGCGATCGAAATCGTCTCGATCGAGATCGCCTTTCGCGCCTCGGTATCGATGCCGACCACGATCCCGGTGGCTTTCACGTCCTCGTCGGCCACCTCGTAGGGAAACGGGTTCTGATTCGTCATCATCTCGAGCACGGGGTCGATCTTCCGCCCGATGACCCCCCGATGCCCCCCGCACATCCCGAGGTCGCTCACCGCCGCGAGCGAGCCGTTCACGATCCGCGCGTCCGCCGTCTGCACGTGCGTGTGCGTGCCGAACACCAGCACCACGCGCCCCGGCCATTTCCTGGCGCAATGCCACACCATCGCCTGCTTCTCGCTCGTCGCCTCCGCGTGGACCTCGACGATTACCAGGGCGCGCGGCTCGGCCTGCGCCACCGCCGCAACCTCCCGGTCCACCGCCTCGAACGGATCGTTCGCCGGCAGCGGCATGAAGAGCCGCCCCAGCACCGTCACCACGAACACCGGCGGGAACTTCTCCATCTGCTCGCTGTTCATCATCACGCGGGAGACACGCTTGCCGCGCGCGCCGGACGACAGGTTCGCCGGCCGCGCGATCGGCTTGATCGGATCGTCCAGGTCATCGCAGATCTTCCGATCCTTGAAGACGTGATCGCCCAGCGTGATCGCGTCCGCCCCCGCGCGTCGCAGCTCCTTGCATCCCTCGGGAGAAATCCCGCTGCCATTCTTCGAGTTCTCACCGTTGACGATGACCAGGTCCACCCGCCCCGCATCGCGCAGCACCTTCGCGCCGTGCGCAAACGCGCGCAGACCCGGAGCGCCGACCACATCGCCAAAGCACGCAATCCTCAGATCAGCCATCCCGCGTCATCGATCTACCCCCCGGTACTCGGCCAGGCCCGTCTCACAGCGGCGCCGTCGCCAGCCGCGTCATCACCTCGATCCCCACCGGCAGCGCCTCATCATTGAAATCAAACTCCGGCGTGTGCAGGTTCGGGTACGTCGCCTGCGACTCCGGCCTCAGCCCGAGGAAAAAGAAGCACGCCGGCACGTGCTTGCCGTAGAAGGAGAAGTCCTCGCCCCCCATCGTCGGGTGCTCGCGCTCCAGCACCTTCGCGGCCCCCAGCGCCTCCCGCGCCACGCGCCGGAACCGCTCGGTTGCCTCGGGGTGATTGAACGTCGCGGGATAGCCCACGCGCCAGTCGATCTCCGCCTTGCCGCCCAGCCCCTCAGCGATCCCCGTCACGATCCGCCGCAACTCGGTCTCCGCCGACTTCCGCGTCTCCGCCTTCAGCGTGCGGATGGTCCCGATCAACTCCGCAAAGTCCGGGATCACGTTGTTCGCCTCCCCGCCGTGGAACGACCCCACCGTACACACCACCGAATCCAGCGGATTCGCGTGCCGCGAGGCGATCGTCTGCAGCGCCGTCACGATGTGCGAGGCGATCACGATCGGATCGATGCACGCATGCGGGTACGCCGCGTGCCCCCCCTTGCCGCGCACCGTGATATGGAACTCGTCCGTCGCCGCCAGCAGCGGCCCCGTCCGCGTCGCCACGACCCCGACCGGCAGATCGGGCCACCCGTGCAGCCCGTAGATCACGTCCGCCTTCGTCCCCAGCACCTTCCCGGACAGGCAGCCCTCATCACACATCTTTTCGCCGCCCGCGCCGCCTTCCTCCGCGGGCTGGAACACCAGCAGCACATTGTGAGGCCGCTCGCTCATCTTGCTTAGCGCCTTGGCGACGCCGACCAGCATCGACGTGTGCCCATCGTGCCCGCACGCATGCATGAACCCAGGCGATTGTGATGCGTACGCCTTCCCCGTCTTCTCGTGGATCGGCAGTGCATCCATGTCCGCCCGCAGCGCCACCGTCTTCGCCCCCGCGCCCTTGCCCGTTGCGGGGATGAACCCCAGCACGCCGGTCCCCCGCGCCAGCCCCGCTTTGTGTTGAATCTTCAGCGCCGTCAACTCCCGCGCCACCGCGGCGGACGTCCGCTTCTCCGTGAACATGATCTCCGGGTGCCGGTGCAGGTCATGCCGCAACTCGGTAATCGCGGCGAGATCAGACTTGATGATCGACCGAAGATCGGCCTCGCGTGTCGAAGTGGGGGGCGGCGATGTAGCGGTGGGCATTGCCTGATAGTAGCCGACGGCGCGCCTCGACTCACTTCAGCGCCCGCTCCCCGATCTTCACCCGTTCCGCGTTCAACTTCACCAGCGCCGGCGGATGATCCTTGATGAACTTCACCAGTTGGCTCATCGACACCCCCAGCCGCACCGACGCCCGCTTCACGTCCCACCCCGCATCCGCGATCACGTCCAGCGCCTCCGCCAGGAGCGCCGGAAAATCATGGTGCTCCGGGCTGCACTGGATGCGTCCCCCC
>JAEUIV010000141.1 GCA_016795005.1 Phycisphaerae bacterium | reverse complement strand
GTGCGTCCGGGCGAGAGCGGCGGTGGGGGTTCGTACATGGTGGGCGGCGCGGCGATGGCGGCGTTGGCGTCGCTGCGGGCGGGCGCTGGGCTTGTGAAGCTCGTGCTGCCCGAGCCGGTGCTGGCGGCGGGTCTGGCGATCGCGGCGAGCGCGACGGGCGTTCCGCTGTCGGTGGATGAGCACGGCGATGTCATCGGGCATCGCGCGGCGGCGGTGATCGACGAGTTGATGGGCGTTGTTTCGTGCGTGGCGGTCGGGCCTGGGCTTGGAGTTTCCGCGGGGGCGAGCGCGGTGGTGTTCCGATGCTGCGTGCAGGAGGCGGTGCCGGTGGTGCTGGATGCGGATGCGTTGAACAACCTCTCGGCCCACGCGGAGTTTCATCGCGACCTGCGTGCGCCGGCGATTCTCACGCCGCATGTCGGGGAGTTCCGGCGGCTCGCGGAGGCGGTCGGCGTGAAGGCCGACCCGGTTGATGAGTCGTCGCGCGGCGTGGCGTGCGGCGAGGTGGCGCGCCGCCTGGGGTGTGTGGTCGTGCTGAAGAGTTCGGCGACGGTGGTGAGCGATGGTCTGCGCGTGTGGGTGCACGACGAGCCGAACGCGGCGCTGGCGACCGCGGGGACGGGGGATGTGCTGTGCGGGGTGATCGCGGGGCTGGTGGCGCAGCATTTTCGCGGTGGGTTGGGGTTGTATGAGTGCGCGCGTGCGGGGGTGGCGGCGCACGGGCTGGCGGCCCGCGCGTGGAGCGAAAGGCACCGGGCGCACGGCGGGATGCTGGCGATGGAGTTGCTCGAGGAGGTGCCCGGGGTGGTGGAGCGGATGCGCGGCTGATGGGTTGCCGCGGCTATGGGCAGGCGGCGCCGAAGCCGGCGAGGGTTGTCGTGATATCGGCGAAGTTGACGGCGCCGTCGCGGTTCACGTCGGTGGTGGAGAGGCACGCGCCGGGAGAGGCGCTCCAGTTGCTGAGGATGGTGGAGATGTCGGCGAAGTTGACGATTCCATTGCCGTCGGCGTCGCCGGTGCATCCGCCGGAGATGGTGAAGGAATAGAGGGATGAATCGTCGGCGACGGAGGGGTTGACGGCGAGTCCGAGGTCGCAGAGGAGCGCGCCGGGTCCGAGCGTGACGGGCCTGGCGCGGTAGGTGTAACCGGGGGGCAGCGCGGTGATGGGGTATGCGGCGACGACGTTGGGGTGTGGGTTGAGTCCCGGTTCGCGCGCGATGTTGAAGCAGGCGGTCTGGTTGATCCAGAGGCCGGGGGAAGCGAGTGGATTGGCTTCAATGACGAGGGGCGTCTGGCCTGGAGTCCAGTTGACGGGGCCGTACCAGCGGAGTCGGATGGGGGCGTTGGGTCGTGGGGCGGCGGCGGGGCTGATGACGGAGGATGGCGGCGGCCAGGCATCGGCGGCGTGGAGGTGGAAGGGGACGTGGCCGGCGGAGCCTCCGCCGATGGGGGCGGAGGGTGAGGAATACATGGGGACCGGTCCGAGGGTTGTGGCGCTGATGGTGACGGGGCCGCTCCATGTTCCGCCGTTGTTCTGGTCGTTGATGATGAGTTGTCCCTGGAGTCCTCCCGGCGTTCCGATGCGGAAAGTTGCGCCGGGGTCGAGCGAGGTTCCGACGCGGAAGGTTCGGGCGAGCATGAGCCGGCCGGCGACGTTGACGGCGGGGTTGGAGTTGTTTTCGTTGGCGATGTTTTCGGTGATGGTGATGTTTGCGTCGAGGTCGCCGTTGATGGTCAGGGCGGCGTATTTTCCGGCGCCCGGGGAGGCGATGCGCCGGGTGATGAGCGATCCGGTGAACGGGCCGTTGAGGGTTTCGATGGTCCCGGTGAATCCCGTTCCGCCGTTGGCGAAGGTGGTGATGTCGGCGAAGATTTCCTTGGCGGTGATGCGCTCGATGTTGAGTTTGGTTCGGAGTTGGACGGGGATGGCGGAGGTGCCGATGCCTTCGGTGGCGGTGAGCGCGTAGATGGCGCCGTAATCGATGAGGATGTTTCCGCGGATTTTTCCTGTGACGGTCCCGGCGATGAGGCTCGATTCTCCGCCGCCGGCGCGCTGGATGAGGGTGATGGGTCCGGTGATGTCTCCGCCGACGTGCATATCGGCGATGGTGTTCATGCGGATGGGTCCGACGTTTCCGGTGGTTCGAACGTCGAGGAGGATGCAGGTGCTGGTGCTGCTCATCATGTTGATGGAATCAACCGAGGCGAGCGTTGTGCCGGCGGTGGGGCCTCGGACGGTGAGGAAGGTTGTCTGGAAAGACGGGTTGGCGTTGAGGATGATGTTCTCGATCTGGTCGGTCGCGTCGCCGCGGATGAGGAAGGAGGTGGGTTCGGTGGTGACGGAGGTATTGAGCGTGATGCGCGTCTTGGAGCCGACCGGTGTGAGGGTGAAGGAGGGGCCGGAGGCGGGGGTAGGGGTGACGGAGATGGCGGCGTGCGTCGTCGCGGCGGCGAGGGATGCGGCGATGGCGGCGGCGCGGGCGAGTGCGTGGTCTGGGCGCATGTGCGGAACCTCCGTGCGCGCGGCGGGGGCGGCGCGCATCGGTGTGGGATCGGCGTGATTGGGGGTCGGATGAAGGTCCGGGAATGTTCGGCGCGCGGATTCAGAGGCGGACGTAGGGGCGGAGGCCGTGGAGGCCGCCCTCGCGGCCGAAGCCGGATTCCTTGTAGCCGCCGAAGGGGCTGGAGGCGTCGAACTGGTTGAAGGTGTTGCACCAGACGACGCCGGCCTTGAGTTTTCCGGCGGTCTCGAAGATTTTCGAGCCTTTGCTGGTCCAGACTCCGGCGCTGAGGCCGTAGGGGGTGTTGTTGCCCTTGGAGATGGCTTCGTCGGGGGTTCGGAAGGTCATGACGGCGAGAACGGGGCCGAAGATCTCCTCGCGCGCGATGCGGTGGGACTGCTGGACGCCGGTGAAGAACGTCGGGCGGCAGAAGAAGCCCTTCTTCGGCAGGGTGCAGGCGTTGGGTTGTTCGAGGGTCGCTCCCTCGTCGGCGCCGATCTTGAGGTACTCGTTGATCTTGTCGAACTGCATCTTCGAGTTGATGGCGCCGACGTCGGTGTTCTTGTCGAGTGGGTCGCCGACGCGGAGCGATTGGAGGCGGATGCGGAGTTTGGCGATGACTTCATCGACGACGCCTTCCTGGACGAGGAGGCGCGAGCCGGCGCAGCAGACGTGCCCCTGGTTGAAGTAGATGGCGGAGACGATGCCCTCGACGGCCTGGTCGATGGGGGCGTCGTCGAAGATGATGTTGGCGGACTTGCCGCCGAGTTCGAGGGTGATGGGGATGGCTCGCTGGGCGGCGACCTTGGCGAGGCGCTTGCCGACGTCCGTGGAGCCGGTGAAGGCGATCTTGTCGATGTCCTTGTGGTTGGCGAGGGCGGCGCCGGTGGAGCCGTCGCCGGTGACGATGTTGACGACGCCGGGGGGGAGGCCGATCTCCTGGAAGATTTCCGCGAGCCGGAGGGCGGTGAGGGGCGTTGTTTCGGCGGGCTTGAGGATGACGGTGTTGCCGCAGGCGAGTGCGGGGGCGATCTTCCACGCGGCCATCATGAGCGGGAAGTTCCAGGGGATGATCTGGGCGCAGACGCCGACGGGCGCGAATGACGAAGAAGGAAAGGCGTAGCGCAGTTTGTCGGCCCAGCCGGCGTAGTAGAAGAAGTGCTGTGCGACGAGGGGGAGGTCCACGTCGCGCGATTCCTTGATGGGCTTTCCGCCGTCCATCGTTTCGAGGATGGCGAGTTCGCGCGAGCGCTCCTGGATGCGGCGGGCGATGCGGAAGAGGTACTTGGCGCGCTCGACTCCCGGCAGCGCGGCCCACTTCGGGAAGGCGGCGCGCGCGGCGGCGACGGCGCGGTCAACATCCTTGGCGGATGCGAGGGACACTTCGGAGAGGGTCTCCTCGGTGGCGGGGTTGATGGTCTCGAAGGTGTTCGGGGGGTTGGTGAACTGGCCGTTGATGAAGAGGCCGTAGCGCGGGGCGATGGTGATCTTCGCGGTCTCGGGGGCGGGGGAGTAATCCCAGGCTCTTGCGAAGTCGAGGGCGTGGGGGTGAGACGTTGTGGAGGCCGGGGCGGCGTGGGTGGTCATCGTGAGGCTCGCGTGTCTTCGGATGGTATGCGAGAGCGGCTCATCAGTTGTTGATCACGATGCCGTCGCGGATATGGAGGATTCGGTCGGCTCGCGCGGCGGTGGCGGGGTCGTGTGTGACGAGGACCATCGTGAGTTTGTGCTCGCGTCGGAGGCCCATGATGGCGTCGAGGATGGTGGCGCCCGTGGCCTGGTCGAGGTTGCCCGTCGGTTCGTCGGCGAGGAGGAGCCTCGGCTCGTTGATGAGGGCGCGGGCGATGGCGACGCGCTGGCGCTCGCCGCCGGAGAGTTCGACGGGCCGGTGGCGGAGTCGGCTCGCAAGGCCGAAGCGGTCGAGGAGTGACTCGGCGCGGTTGACGATCTCGGCGCGTCGGCGGAGGTAGGCGAAGCGTCCCCAGCGGACCATGGCGGCGATGGTGACATTCTGGAGGACGGTGAGTTCGGGGAGGAGGTGATAGAACTGGAAGACGAAGCCGACGTCGGTGGAGCGGTAGTTGTTGAGTTCGCGCTGCGACATGGCGCGGAGGGAGCGGGAGTTGAAGTGGATGTCGGCGTTCGGGCCGGAGGCATCGGGGCGGTCGAGGCCGCCGAGGAGGTGGAGGAGCGTGGACTTGCCGGAGCCTGAGGCGCCGAGGATGGCGATGCACTCGGACTCCTCAACCGCGAGGGAGGCGCCGTGGAGAACGGGGACGCTGACGCGGCCGAGGCGGTAGGTCTTGTGGAGGTTGTGGGCGCTGATGAGTGGCATGCGTGTGTGGATGATAGGTTTCGCCGACGTCAGATTGTCGTGAGCATGGCGTCGATGCTTTGAATCGCGGCGGTCGCGGTTGTCGCGGGAGAATCGAAGCGCACGCGGACGACGCCGAAGGAGGCGCGGACGTGCAACCCTCGGGGATCGACGCCGACGCAGACGGGCTTGGGGATGGGGACGCCGGCGAATCGCTGGCAGAGGGCGGCGAGCCTGGCGGGGTCGGCGTTCAGTTTTTTGCAGAGGACCGGCTCGTCCGCGGCGAGGAGGTTCGGGAAGGTGAGGGCATCGCCGTCGAAGACCCACGGGCCGTGGCGGGCGCTGTCGATCCAGAAGGCGGCCCAACGGACGTGTTCCGGGTGGCCGTGGTAGGCGAGCCAGCGGTCGGTGGCGATGCTCTCGGGTGCTTCCTCCGCGGTGACGAGGAGTTGGAGGGCATCGTCGTTTTCTTCGGGGATGTCGAGGACCAGGTCGGCTGCGTGGAGCACGGCGACGGGCACGCTGGCGATGAGACGGCCGTCGCGCGGATCGAAGACGTACTTGAGGTGGATGAAATGTTCGTCGAATCGGAGTTGACCCTCGAGGTTCGCGGTGAAGACGGCGAGCGCGTGCTCGAGAGCCTGGGTGTCGGGGTCGTGGGGGTCGGCGGGATTCATGGGGGTGTTGGTGTGGGTGGCGGGGCGTCGGAGTCGGCCCTGGGGAAGAGTCCTTCTCCCTTGACGACCCTGGTGCCGGGCTTGAGTCCTCCCCACTTGCAGAGTTCGGAGAGGGGGCGGGAGAAGGAGCCGTCGGGGCGGGGCGGTTCCTGGCCGAAGCGCTGGAGGACATCGCTCATCTTGGCGGGCATGGCGCAGGCGAGGAGCGTGGCGGCGATGCGGAGCGCTTCGGCACAGTGATAGAGGACGAGGCCGACCTCGGGCATCTTTGCCTGGTCCTTGGCCATGCGGTACGGCTCGGTGGCGACGATGTAGGCGTCGACGCGCTTGGAGAGGGACATGGCGGCGGCGAGCGCGCCGGCGAGGTCGAAGTGTTCCATGGCGCTGGTGGCCGAGGCGAGCGACGATTGGGCGAGGGCCGGCCAATCGTGCCCCGCGTGATTGGAGTTGCCCTGCGGGTCCGGGACGGCGCCGGCGAAGTATTTTTCGATCATGTTCAGCACGCGGCTGGAGGCATTGCCGATCCCGTTGGCGAGGTCGGCGTTGTAGGCCTCGACGAACTTGGGGTGCGAGAAGTCCGCGTCGGTGGCCTCGATCGGTCCCTGAGTGAGCATGAACCAACGCCAGGCATCGACGGAGAAGGCGTTGCAGTAGGCGTGGATGGTTTCCAGGTCGATGAAGTTGCCGAGACTTTTGCTCATCTTCTTGCCGTCGCGGATCCAGAAGGAGTGCGCGTAGATGCAGTGGGGGGTGGGAAGATTGAGGGCCATGAGCAGGGCGGGCCAGATGACGGCGTGGAACCAGAGGATTTCCTTGCCGATGGCGTGGACCTGGGCGGGCCAGAAGGAGGCCAGAGGAGGCTGCCCCCTCTGTCGCGGCGCGACATCTCCCCCGCCGGGGGCGGGGGAGACGGAAAGGAGATCGAGCGCCGTGATGTAGTTGAAGAGCGCGTCGATCCAGACGTAGGTCACGTGCCGGTCGGCGCCCTCGATCTCTTTCGGAAATGGAACGCCCCAGGTGAAGCTGGTGCGGCTGACGGGGACGTCCTGGAGGCCTTCCTTGAAGCGGCCGAGCACTTCGTTGCGTCGCGCCTCGGGGCGGACGAAGCCGGGGTTCTTTTCGAAGAACTCTTCGAGGCGCTTCTGGAAGGCGCTGAGGCGGAAGTAGTAGTTGTGTTCCTTGGCCTTGACGAGTGGTTGGCCGTTGAAGGCCTTGAAGTTTTTCTCGCGTGCCTGGTTCTCGGTGACGTATTCCTCCTGGCCCTCGTCGTACCAACCCTCGAAGGTGCCGAGGTAGACATCGCCCGACTTGATGAGGCGGCGGAGGGCTTCCTGCACCTGCGCTTCGTGCGCGGCGTCGGTGGTGCGGATGAAGTGGTCGAAGGAGCAGTGGAGGAACTGGAAGGCGGTCTTGAAATGCGCGGCGTTCTCGTCGGCGAGGGCCTTGGGGGTGAGTCCCCTGGAGGCGGCGGACTTTTCGACTTTCTGGCCGTGCTCGTCGGTGCCGGTGAGGAAGAAGACGGGTCGGCCCGCGGCGCGCATGAAGCGTGCGGCGCAGTCGGCGAGGAGCGTGGTGTAGCACGAGCCGACGTGGGGGCGGTCGTTGACGTAGTAGATGGGGGTGGTGATGTAGTAGGGCGGCTGCGTGGTGGGCATGCGGTCGATTGTACGGCGTTGGGCGCGGGCTACCCGGCGCGCAGCGGTCCGGGGCCGATGGTGGCGATGGTGATCTCGCCGTGGGTGCGCTGCGCGAGGTGCGCGTTCACCTGATCGAGCGTGACGGCGTCGATGGTGCGGGTGAGTTCTTCGAGTGTCCTGGGGCGGCGGAGTTTCCACCAGTCGCGTGCGAGGGCGTTTGCGCGTGCGGCGCTGCTCTCGCCGCTCATGACGAGTTTGCTTTTCATCCCGATGACGGCGCGCTGGAACTCCTCCGGGGTGATGCGTCCTTCGTGGGTGAGGACTCTCCGCAGTTCGGCGAGCAGGACGTCGAGGCTCTGCTGCGCCTTGTCGGGGGTTGTGCCGACGTAGGCGACGGTGCGGCCGTACTTCGCGTCGGCGGCGTAACTGGCGTAGACGCTGTAGCAGAGCGCGCGTTTCTCTCGCACCTCGGTGAAGAGCCGGCCCGACATGCCGCCCGAGAGGACGGCGGTGGCGATGCGTTCCGGCCAGCACCCGGCGTCGGACTCGGCGGGGGCGTCGAGCGCGATGGCGATGTGGACCTGGTTGGTCTGGTCCATTTCATGGTGATAGCCGCGGGTGGTGGGCGATCCCCACGCGACCTCGGTGGACGGGCCGTCCCATCCCTTGAGGAGCGCGTTGAGTTGTGACGCGGCGGCGGCGGCCTCGACATCCCCCGCGAGGGCGATGATGCTGCCGCGCGGCGTGGCGCGCTGATGCCAGAGGGGGAGCAGGTCCTCGTGTCGGACGCGGCCGATGCCTTCGAGCGTGCCGAGCGGCGATCGGTTGATCGGTTCCGGCGCGTGCCATCCCTTGAGGAGCGTCATCAGCCGTTCGGCGGGGTCGTCCTTGAGGCTCTCGATGGCCTGGACGCAGAGGTCTCGTGCCGGTCCGAGGGCGTCGGCATCCATGCGCGGGCGGCGGACCATGTCCACGATGAGGGGTAGGGCGTCTTTGAGCCGGCTGCCGAGGAGCGTGGCGGTGACGGACATGTGAAAGGTCTCAACTCCCGTGCCCCGTGAGACGCCGAGGCGATCGAAAGCGTCGGCCTGCGCCCGGGAGTCAAGGTTCCCGGCGCCGCGCGAGAGGAGTTCGGCCCAGAGGGCGGAAAGACCTTGCTGGTCGTTCGGGTCGCGCGCGGAGCCGGCGGGGAGCAGCCAGGTCAGGCCGCAGGACCGCACGCCGTCGATTCGTTCGACGAGCAGCGGCATACCGCAATCCAGGATCATGACATCGATGGCGCCCATTGAGAGTTCTCCTGAGTTGCTCACTGTACTTGGAGCCTCTTGCGGGGGCGGCGGCGAGGCCCGACGCGACCGACGAGTCGAAAACAGCACGGGAATGCCCGTTTTTATTGGCCCGAAGGGGGAGTTCGGGGTAGGTTGAGTGCGGTGCCCCATGCTGAAGAGCCTCGCGCTGATCGTTCCCGGCCTGATCGCCTGTTCCGTCTGGGCGCAGCCGCTGCAACGGACGTTGTTCGTGACCAACAACGTCGGCAGTCCCGGGTCGGTGACCTCGTTCCGTGTTCGGGCGGACGGGACGCTTGATCTTGCGGGGGTGTTCAGCAACGTCGGGGTGAATCCGCAGGACTGCGGGCTGACGGCGGACGGTTCGCGGCTGGTCGTCCTGAACGCGACGGCGAGCGTGACGACGGAGGACCTCTACACGGCGCGCGTGAACGGCGACGGGACGATCGTGGTGAATCCCGTTCCCAACACGGTCGGCGATGGGCCGCTCGCGCTGTTCATCACGTCGAACGATTACCTGCTTGTTCCGTCGGCGACGCTCGACAACGTGACGTCGTACCGGGTCAACTTCAACAACCTGACGCCGATCAGCCAGGCGTTCGCGGGCACGTTTCCGACGAAAACGATCGCGACTCCGGACAACAAGTTCGCGTATTCGATCGGATCGGCTTCGCCGAACGACGTGGTCCACTTCACGCTCGATCCGGGCGGGGTTCTCTCGTTTGTCTCGGGGACCGACATCGCGGGGGGCGGCGGATTCGGGGCGGCGATGCATCCGTCGGGGGACACGCTGTACGTTTCGACGGGCCTGCAGAACCTGATCCTCCGGTACTCGGTGAACATCAACACCGGGGCGATCACGCTGGCGGGGAGCCATTCTTCGGGGGGCGCGCCGAACAACTCGGCGGTGGAAATCGCGATTCACCCCTCGGGCGAGTGGCTGTATGTCTGCCACGTGGTGAGCGACACGCTGAGCGTCCTGCGCGTCAACGCGGACCGATCGCTCTCGACGACCGGGTTCATGTACGACATCGGGAACGATCTCCGCGACGTGGTGACGGATGGAGAGTTCGTGTACGTCACGGATGAATCGACGCTGGAGCCGGGCGTCGGGGTGCTGGTGTACCGGGTCCAGGCGGACGGCTCGCTGGTGCTTGTTTCGGGTCCGACGCCCACGGGCGGAACCCGCCCGCAGTTCATGGCGATCTTCAATCGTCCGGCGCCCGGCGCGTTCGCGCTGGTGTCACCCGCCGAGGGAGCGACGGGCGTCTCGACGACGCCGACGCTCGCGTGGCAATCGTCGAGCGGCGCGGTGTCGTACCACGTTGTTGTTGACGATGAGTCAGCGTTCGTGCCGCCTCACGCATTCGAGTCGACGACGGCGATGACATCGGTGTCGATCGGCGGGCCGGGCTTGAACGAGGGGGCGACGTACTTCTGGCGCGTGACCGCTGTCAGCGGATTCGGTGAGAGCATCGGCTCGCCGAATCCGGGGACGTTCACCACGGCGCTTCCGCCGCCGGCGTGTTACGGCGATGCCAACGGTGATTGGGTGGTCGATTTCGCGGACATCACAGCGACGCTGGCGCAGTGGGGCGGCGCCGGGCCGCTCGGCGATGCGACGGGAGATGGAGAAGTTGACTTCATGGACATCACGGCGGAGGTGGCCAACTGGGGTATTTGTCCGTCGTTGCGATGACCTGTCAGTTCCCTAGTGTGTACGGCCGGTTTAGGGGTTATTTGCAAATTGGGCAGTTTGGTCCCAAAAAATACTGGCATTTGGGCTTTCCCTATGGCAACATGTTCGAGTCCGAGGCATGTGATAAAGGGAGCCTCGGGTGGATGAAGCCGCCGGGCTGGCACAGAGCCTGGACATAACACGGCATGACGCCGAATGAGAATGGAGAAGGGACCCATGATTGGTCGCACTGCGCGGATGGTTTGGTTGCCGCTGACTTTTTGTGCGTCGGCGGCGTTCGGTCAGGCGTTTGACAAGACACTGTTCGTGACGAACAACGATTCGTCCACGGTGTCGAGCATGCGCGTGAACTACGACGGAACGCTGTCCTTGATCGGGACGTATCCGACGGGCGACAAGCCCCAGGACTGCGCGCTGACTCCCGACGGACGGTTCCTCGTGGTGGTCAACTCGAACCCGAGCGTGATCGGGCCGGAGCAGTTGGGCGTGTTCAAGGTGAACGCGAACGGGACGCTCCAGGGTCCGGTCGCGACGACGCTTGTCGGCGATGCGCCGCTGGCGGTGGGGATGTCGCGGAGCGGTTTCGTCCTCACCCCCTCGACATCGGACCGGACGATCGAGTCGCTGCTGGTGGGCGAGAACAGCATCTCCTCGCTCGGGCACGTGCCGGCGGGGGTGTTCCCGCTGCGTCCGATTTCGTCGCTCGACTCGAAGTTCGTGTACTGCGCCGGGTCGATCTCTCCGGATGACATCGTGACGTTTTCGCTGTCCCCCTCCGGGACGCTGACGCACATGAACACGATCGACATTCCCCTGACGGCGGCGTTCGGGATCGCGCTCCATCCGAACGGGAGCAAGCTGTACGTTTCGACGGGTCAGACGAACACGATCCGCTGGTACAACGTGAACCAGACGACCGGCGCGCTGACCTACGGCGGCTCGATCAATCCCGGCGGGAACTCGGTGACCGAGCTGGCGGTGACTCCCGACGGCAAGTGGCTGTACTCGGTGCAGGTGCTGAGCGACACGATCCACACGGTGCGGATCAACGCGGACGGGTCGCTCTCGCCCACGATCTTCTCGAACTACATCACGAGCGATGCTCGGGACGTCGTGACCGACGGCCGGTACGTGTACGCGACGGACGAGACGCTGCTGGGCGGGTCGGTCGGCGTGTACATGTTCCAGATCATTCCCCAGAACGGGTCGCTCATTCAGTTGGGCGCGCCCGCGTCCACGGGCGGATTCAAGCCCCAGTTCATGGCGATGTGGGCCCCGCCGGTGTGCCAGGGCGACAGCGATGGGAACGGCGCGGTGGAGTTCCGCGATATCACGCTGGTGCTGACCAACTGGGGCGGGTCCGGGCCGTTGGGCGACGCGAACTTCGACGGATTCGTCGGGTTTGATGATGTCACGACGACCCTCGCGAACTTCGGCGAGTGCGTGTATCGCTGATCGGTGAATGTGATGAGTTGAGTCCGGTGGCTCTGTGCCGGTCCGGGTTTCGCGCCCTTCGTGGGAGCGGGCCGGTTGGGCCGACGCCTTGATCGGCGGGATCGGGACCCCCCTCGTCGTCGTTCGTTGTTCGACCCGGCCGCGGGCGAATCACGGACGCGACGAGGGGTTTTTCTTTTCGTCCGGGTGATTGCGGCGCGATGGAGCGATACCGGACCCGATTTTCCGGGCGTCGTCGCGCCATCCGGACGCGGGTTCGGTCGGCGGCGCGCACCGGGCGGGGTCGCACGAAGGGGTGTGTCGATGAAGGCTGGTTGAACGGCGCCCGCCGAGGGTTTTGGCACATCGGACATGAAACGACGCTTCTTCAACTGGGTCGTGGTCTGGGTGGTGTTGACGGGGCTGTCGCTCGCGCTGCGCGCGGCGGTGAGGCACGGGGGCGGCGTGCCCGGTGCGTTCGGGGACGTGCTTGCGCTGGTTGCAAACGGGATGAATCTTGTGTCCATCCCGGCGCGGTCGTTGCTGCGCGGCGTGGGGATCGCGCGGCATTGCTCTCCGACGGGGTTGAGCGCATTGTCAGCGGGGATCGGCTGGCTGGCGGTGTGCGCGTTCCTGCTTGTGGTGAGCGCGGCGCGCGCGAGGATGGTCGGAGACGTGTCGGGACGATCCGTCGATGTGAGTCGGCGACGTTTTCTCATCAACACGGGGTGCGGGGCGGCGGTGTTCGGCGTGTCGGCGGCGGGCGCGAAGGCCGCGATCGTCGATCCCGGCGCGGTGGTGTTGAGGCGGTACGGCGTGCGCATCCGCGGGCTGCCCGTCGAGTTTGATGGGCTTCGCATCGTCCAGGTCTCGGACACTCATCTTGGTCCAGCGGTGTCGGCGACGCACATCCGCGGGGCGGTCGGCCTGGCGCTGCGGCGGCGTCCCGATGTGGTGGTGCTGACCGGCGACTACATCGAAGCGGGAAACTTGTATATCGAGCAGGCGGCGGAGATCTTTGCTCCGCTCGTGGGGCGCGGCGGGGCGCGCCTGGGGGTGCTCGGGGTGCTGGGCAATCACGATTTTTTCGGTGACGCCGGGCTGATGCGATCGGCGCTGGAGCGAGTGGGGGTGCGCATGATCGACCACTCGCGGCTGTTCCTGGACGCGGCCGACGGGACTTGGAAGGAATCGGCGCCGGAGCGGGCGCTCTGCTTTGCGGGGCTGGGTGATCTTGATGAGGACCGGACGGATGTCGCGGCGGCGTTCGGCGGCGTGGCGAGGGATGTGCCGCGGATTTTGCTGTGTCATCAGCCGGACACGGTGGAGTTGCCCGAGGTACGGCGTGAACGGATCGACCTGGTGTTCTGCGGGCACACGCATGGCGGGCAGGTCGCGCTGCCGCTGATCGGGGCGCCGGTGATCCCTTCGCGCTACGGCCAGAAGTACGCGGGCGGGCTGGTGAAGGGGCCGACGGGGCCGGTGGTTGTGTCGCGTGGGGTGGGGATGTCGGTGCTCCCGGTGCGGTGGAATGTTCCGCCGGAGGTGGTGGAGGTGAGGCTCCACGCGGGATGAATGAGGTTCGATCTCCGTTCCGCGATCGCCGGTAGACGGCGCATCCGTTTTTGAGCATGGTTGATGGAGCGGCCCGGTTCGGGACGCCGATTGCGCTCGCTGCATGCCGGCCCGACGTTGACGAAGCCAGCGCATGCACGGAGTCTCCGCGTCGTCCGGGCGGCGCGATCTGATCCGATGACAAACAGCGCATGAACAGCGGAAGTGATGACGGGATCGGCTCGGGTGCGTGCGGGCATGACGGTGACCGGGCGGTCATGGGTTGCCCTCGGCTCCGGCGGCGCGCGGCACCGATCCGGCGCTCCGACTGTCGATAAACAGATATTTGTATCTGCTTTTCTTGACTTCGTCCGTTTCCCGATGAATGCTTGGCGATATCGGACGCCCGCGCCCGGCGCGAGGCGGAGATGGGAGAAGGGACAACCCCATGAAGATTTGCGCATCGTTCACTTCGGCCGCGTGGCATCGGCTTCCGTGCGTCGTGTGCTGCATTTGCCTCGGGTCGATGTCGTCGGATGTGTTCGCCCGCCAGAGCGGGGGCAACGCGCCGGGGTCGGCGCCTTATGTCGTGCTGGGGGCCAATGACCTGGGGATGCACTGCATGCAGCAGGATTTCTCGGAGATGATGATCCTGCCCCCTTTCAACACTCTGCGCGCCACGATTGTGGATCGCTCGGGTGAGGAGCCGCACATCGTCCGCTCGGGCGTCAGTGTTTCGTATTTCCTGGGGTCCAATACTCACAGCGCCGACAAGACCAACTTCTGGAGTTATGCGTCGCGGCTGCTGGGTGTTTCGCTTCCGCCCGAGGTCGGGGTCACCGGACACCGACTCGCGGGGACGATGAGCCCGACCGTCAACGGCGACTGGGAGGTGACGGGCATCCCGATCGTTCCGATCGACGACAGCGGTCGGGAGAACCCGTACGCGCTGGCCACGGTGACGGTGAAAAGCGGGGCGCTGTTTCGGGGCAAGACGCAGTTCGTCGTGCCCGTTTCGTGGGAGATGTCGTGCAACCTGTGCCATACCGTGCCGGGGGAGACGGTGGCGACGAATATCCTCAAGTCGCACGACCGACTGCACGGCACGGACCTGATCAGCGCGAAGCCGGTGCTGTGTGCCGCGTGCCACTCCGACAACGCGCTGGGGGCGCCGGGCGTGCCCGGGGTTTCCAGTCTTTCGAGCGCGATGCACCTGGCGCATGCGCCGCGCATGGCGGCGGCGGGGCTGGTCAACGAGTGCTATGCCTGCCATCCGGGGGTGCGGACACAGTGTCAACGCGATGTGCACGCGGCGCGGGGCATGAACTGCAATGACTGCCATACCGGGATGGTCGCGGTCGGCTCGCCGACGCGCAACCCCTGGGTTGATCTGCCCAGGTGCGCCGATTGCCACCAGCGGCCGGGGTTCCAGTTCGAGCAGCCGGGCCGGCTTTTCAAGCAATCCGTCGGGCATCGCGGCATCCAGTGCATCGCGTGCCACGGCTCGCCGCACGCGATCGGTCCGACCATGACCGCGCTCGATGATCTTCAAGCCGTGGTGACGCAGGGTTCGCCCGGTCCGATCGCGAGCGCCCAGAACTCCTGCATCGTGTGCCACCGCAACGGCCCTCCCGGTCCGTTCGAGCACTTTCCCGATGACGATTGACATGCACGCGAGAGGTTCCACATGAAGGACATCATTTTCAGCGCCGCGGTTCTTGTTTCGTGCGCCTCCGCGCTCCCGGCCGCTCCGGTTCGGTATTCCATTACTGATCTCGGGACGCTTGGCGGGCCGATCGTGTACGCCTTCGGCGCGGGGGATCAGCCCGCCGCGGTGGGGACGAGCGTTGTCATGCCGAGCGCGGCGTTCGAGGCTTTTCTCTGGAACGGCACGGCGATCCCGCTCGGCACGCTCCCTGGAAGCAACCAGAGCCATGCGTTCGCGGTGGACGCCCTCGGGCGCGTCTTCGGCGTGTCATACAACCTCGGCGAGTTTGGCGGACACGCCTTCCGCTGGGAGAGCGGGACGATGACCGATCTCGGCCTGTTCCTGCCGCGGGCGGTGAATGCGGCCGGGCAGGTCGTGGGGGTGCGTCCCTTCGTCATGCCCGACGGCGAGCGTCAGTCCCGCGCGTGTACCTGGAGCAACGGCGTGCTGACGGACCTCCCCGCGCTGGGCGGCGCGAACTCGGAGGCGATGGGCCTCGACGCGAGCGGGCGCATCGTCGGGAGCGCGTTTAACGCGACAAATCTTCAGAGCCGCCCGGTGCTGTGGGCGAACGGGGCCGTGACGGACCTCGGCACCTTCGGCGGGGCGAACGGGCAGGCGTACTCGATCAACGGCTCGGGACAGGTGGTGGGAGTTGCGGAGACGGCGGCGGGGATGCCGCACGCTTTCCTCATCACACTCAGCGCGTCGAATGGCGTCGCCTCGCGGACCGACCTCGGGACGCTTCCGGGTTCGGACTTCAGCGCCGCGTACGCGATCAACGAGTCGGGGGTGATCGTGGGCAACTCCGACTCGCGCGCCACGCTGTGGCAGGACGGCGCGATCCATGACCTCGCGGGGCTGGTGAACAACCTTGACACCTGGCGCCTCGACGCCGCGGCGGGGATCTCCAGCGGCGGGCGGATCGTCGGCTGGGGGCTGCACGGCGATGCCTACCGCGCGTTCATCCTCGTGCCCGCGTGCGGCGGCGATGCCGATGCGGACGGGACGGTGACGTTCGCGGATATCACGGCGGTGCTGACGCACTTCAACATGGCCGTGGCGCCGTACGGCGCGGGCGATGCGAACGGCGACGGCCAGGTGGACTTCGCGGATATCACGGCGGTGTTGGCGTCGTTCGGGTGCGGATTGTGAGCGAGCCGCGTGGCGTCAGACGTCGAGGCTCTTGACTTCCAGCGCGTGCTCTTCGATGTAGTTGCGGCGCTGCTCGACGTTTTCGCCCATGAGGATGGAGAAGAGGGAATCGGAGGCCTGGGCGTCTTCCATGGTGACGCGGAGGAGGGTGCGCTTGGAGATGTCCATGGTGGTTTCCCACAACTGCTCCGGGTCCATCTCGCCGAGGCCCTTGAAGCGTTTGACTTCCATTCCCCGGCGGCCGACGTCGAGGAGCGAGGTGAGGATGGAGGGGACATTGGGCGCCTGCACAAGCGTGCCGGCGGGGGTTCGCGCGGCGGTGGCGCTCTCGCTTGCCTCGGGTTCTTCGTCCGATGATTCGGCGGCCTCTTCGACGGGCTTCTTTGCGACGTTGCGGTGCGGGGTGAGCCAGGCGTACTTGGTCGGCAGGCGCTCGCCGGTGACCGCCTCCTCGAAGGTGAGTCCCCAGTCGTCGATGTCGATGCCGAGTTCGGCGAGGTGATCGAAGATGAGGGCGAGTTCGCGATTCTCGTGGAGTTCGCGGACGGTGGCCACTCGGCGCGGGTCGGCGGGGGCGGGCGCGGGTTGGGCGCTCGGGCCGCTTGAAGGGGTGGAAGTTGTGATTCCGTCGGCCATTTCGGTGGCGATGTCGGGGAGGCGGAGGTTGTTCTGGGCGAGGATTTTTTCGACCATGGCTTCGGACCAGGCGAAGGCCTCGCCGCCGTGCCAGGTGATGCGGTGAGTGGGGAGCGAGCCGCCCGCGGAGCCGCCGTGGCCGGGGGTGGGGTCGTCGTCGCGCGAGGCGAGGAGGTCGATGAATCGGACGCCTCGTCGTTCGACGATCTCGGCGAGTTCCTTGAGGCGGCGGAGCGACTTGACCATCTTCTTCAGTTCGTCGCCCTCGATGGTGCGGAGGGTCGGGGCTTCGGTCGGTCGGCCGGGGACCGCGGCGGTGATGTCCCGGACGATGAGCTTTGCGCCGTCGAGTCCGAGTTCGATGAGCACGTCGTTCATCTTCGATTCGTTCAGGACGTACTGGCTCTTCTTGCCTCGTGTGATGAGGTAGAGGGGCGGCTGGGCGATGTAGACCTTTCCGCGCTCGATGAGTTCCATCATCTGGCGATAGAAGAAGGTGAGGAGGAGCGTGCGGATGTGCGAGCCGTCGACGTCGGCGTCGGTCATGATGATGACGCGGCCGTAGCGGAGCTTGGAGATGTCGAAGTCTTCGCCGATGCCGCACTTGAGGGCGGAGATGAGCGTTCGGATCTCCTCGAAGCCCAGGATCTTGTCGAGGCGTGCCTTCTCGACGTTCAGGAGTTTCCCGCGGAGCGGGAGGATGGCCTGCGTCTCGACGTCGCGTCCCTGGGTGGCGGAGCCGCCGGCCGAATCGCCTTCGACGATGAACATCTCGGAGCGTTCGACGTCCTTGGTGGTGCAGTCGCGGAGTTTCGCGGGCATGGAGCCGGATTCGAGGGCGCTCTTGCGGCGGGTGAGGTCGCGGGCCTTGCGCGCGGCTTCGCGCGCCTGGGCGGCGATGACGCCCTTGAGGCAGATCTTCTTTGCTTCGCTGGGATGCTCGTCGAGCCAGGTCTGGAGGCGTTCGCCGACGATGGCGCTGACGAATCCCTCGATCTCGGTGTTGCGGAGTTTGCCCTTGGTCTGCCCCTCGAACTGCGGCTCGGGGAGTTTCACGGAGATGACGGCGGCCAAGCCTTCGCGCAGGTCTTCTCCCGCGGGGACCGGGTCTTTTTCCTTCAGGATGCCGCTCTTTTTGGCGTAGGAGTTGAGCACGCGGGTGAGGGCGGTCTTGAAGCCCGAGAGGTGCGTGCCGCCGTCCACCGTGCGGATGTTGTTGGCGAAGGTGAGGAGGAGTTCGTTGTAGGAATCGTTGTACTGGAAGGCGACCTCGCAGGTGAGGCTGGAGGTGGATTCGCTGCCCTTGAGGAAGATGACCTCGTGAAGCGCCTGCTTGCTGTGGTTGAGGTGCTGGACGAACTCGACGATGCCGTTCTCGAAGCGGTAGGTCTCATCCTTGATGTTGCCGTCGGGTCCGACGCGCTCGTCCGTGATGCGGATGGTGACGCCCGGGTTGAGGTAGGCGAGTTCGCGGAGGCGTGTGGAGAGCGTCGCGAAGACGAACTCGAGATCGGGGAAGATCTCGTGGTCGGGCTTGAAGGTGACCTTGGTGCCGGTCTTTTTCGGCGCGCCGGCGGGGACCTCGCCGATGACGTGCAGCGGCACGGCGGTCTTGCCGCGCTCGAAGCGGATCTTGTGGATTTTGGCGTCGCGATGGACCTCGACCTCGAGCCATTCGGAGAGGGCGTTGACGCAGGAGATGCCGACGCCGTGGAGGCCGCCGGAGACTTTGTAGGCGGAGCCTTCTTCGCCGAACTTTCCGCCGGCGTGGAGGACGGTCATGACGATCTCGACG
>JAEUIV010000053.1 GCA_016795005.1 Phycisphaerae bacterium | reverse complement strand
CGAGCCGACGCTGATACAATCATCCCGTCCACCGCCAGTGGGCAACCTCACGGAATAGTTACGCAGTGAATCTGAATGAGCGTGCTTCTTCCTTTTGAAGGCGCAAGGGGTGTCGAGTGAGAAAGCGCGGTCAAGTCCAAGTACTTGATGTCCCGCAATCGGTGCGGAATCTCGCAGTCTGACGTCAGCACGGGGAGAATTCGCTCTGAGAGCCCGCCCCAGTCCTCGCCAGCGATAACCATATGCTCGAATGCCGTGTATTCCGTCTTGCTGTACGTCGGAGAAAGGAGCACTATGTACGTGGCACTAGAGCGCATGGCGTTCTGGAGTACAACGTGAATGTTCTGACCCGGTCGAAGGGCATAAACGTCGAGAAACACGCGAATCGATCGCCGCGTGATGGGGTGGCGAATAGCGCCAAGTGCTTGATACACCGAACGAGCAAGATCGGCCGTGTCAGCGTGCCTGTAGCTCAAGAACACATCGTGTTGAGCATTCTGGGGAATGCGAGGATTGCGGAGCATCTCGCGAACACGGGCCGAAAGAGCATCCAAGCCTACTGAAGCAGTTCCAATCTTGGCCATATCTGCAGTTTAGCGCGACGCTCAGACACCTCACAACTCCCGATTCAACCGCCAGCCGTTCAACCGGCCGCCGCAGTCCCAGGGTCACAAGACACGGTTTGTACTTCTCCGTAAATGCTTGTGGTCTCCGAACTTGCAGAGGCGATCGATCCATCAAAATCGGGGTGGCAGTACACCAAAGAACTTTTTGTTGAAGGGATACGGGCCTGGGAACCCGGAATGCGGCTTTTGCTCGCCGTGAAACCGTGAAAGGCGAACCTCCCCCAATCGGTGCCGCGCTCGCCTCGGCGCCTTCAGGAAGAGCCACCTGTGTGCGGCGTGTCTCTCTGGCACGGATGCAGATCGTGGAACCGGGCGTTACAATGCGATGCTGGCCAGAGAATGACTTCTTGATCCGGGTCTGTCCAGCAGACAAAAAATGGACTCTCCGACGCCACCCGACACAGCCTCGATGCCCGCAGGAGGCGACAAGCGGTACGCCGCAGCGATCGCCCGAGTGCTTGATCCAACGCTCGCCTCGCGCAGCGGATTTGGCGCGTTCCGGCACTATGAGGACCTCTTTCGCGCCACTGCACAACTCGTATGGGAATCCGGTCTCTTGCGCTCTCCGTTGCCTTGGGTTGGATCTCCACACTCCCGCTTTTTCGAGGAGTGGTGGTACATGCTTCGGCGGGGAGCTTCGACGCGATTCTTGTTCCGTGACATCCTTGCTGATCCCGGCGCATATGAGCCTCGGGCCCTGTGGGCGCTGTTCTGGGCGCTGGCACAGGCTGAGCACGACTTCCTCCGATTGTTTGCCCCGTTCTGGAGTCACGAGGAGCGATTGACTGGCCACCTGCTTTCGCAAGTTGTGATGCAGCTCGATAACTTCGGAACGTCGTGGCGCGACCTGGCGGGAGCGGACGACTCCGAGCCGCTTTGTCGGATCACCTACATTGACACTGCGACGGCCGGGCAGGAGAAGTACTCTGGCGGGGATCTCGGATTGGTCATTCACGGCCGGTACTCGCGCCATGACGAGTTTTTCAAAGCCGCTGTGCTGCAGGCGAAGAAGGCTGATTGGTCGTGTACGTGCCGCGTCGATGTCTCGCAGGCGGAGCGATTGCTGATGCAGGCTGGGCTCGGTTTCTACCTGCTGTATCACCCTTACAACAAGACCCGTTGGTGCCCGGCACCAACCGTTCATTCAGTTCAGGCAATCGAGTCGGAAGTGAAGGAGGCGGTCAAGAAACAGCAAAGCACAATCCACCAGTCAATGAGCGGTCATGGTTGGGATTTCGCAGCGTTCGTCACATTCGGACTGGCCGATCCTGCTTCCGAGCTTGGGGTCTTGTCAACCACGCCCGCTGAGGCCGCTTCCGCAGCGATGAACGGCGGTGGCGCGAGGCCAAGCCGGGCACTGGTAATTACCGTGGGCCGCGGAGCAAGCGCGGTAGATTGGACGGGGCCAGACGGTTTTGGCGAATGGATCCGGCGCGCGGGTCAGGGATAGTTCTCAGGCTCTCGCTTTCGCCCGCACCGATGCATCCGCGGACCCAAGCATCGGTTTAAAAAGCGCTCCAATTGCCGGGGGTGGCAGGACGGGGTTGAACTACCCCGTAAACACTGATGGCCCCGGCACTTGCCGAGGCCATCCAGTCCGCTGAATCGGGATGACAGGTTTTGAACCGTCTTGTCACAACTCGGCGGCTACCTGGAAGAACGGCGCCACCGTCACGGTCACTTGGTCACAATTGCAGCATGTTGTGGCCGCTCGTCCTTTGGCGAGGCGTCTGAATCAGTGTGCGGTTGACACCTTTAAACAGCCACAAACAGCCATTGTCGGCCATACCCCGGGACTACGCGACACTCCTCCTCCGTGCGATAAAACCGGTCCTGCAGCGGGAAAGCGGTGCAATCATTGGGAGCGTTCGGATCGCGTTAGGAAACCGCCGCTCTATCCAGGCTGAGCTACGGGCGCGGATGTCCCGCGCGATGGCGGGCGTGTGACTGTACCCCGGAAAATGGTGCGACGCGATTCATGGGCGCGTGACGATGCTTTGGGGGGTGGTCGCCTTGCTGTGTCGGAGTCGGGCGGCGACCCATGCGGCGGCGGCGAGGCCGATGGGGATGGCGAGGACGATCTCGAAGGCTCGGTTGACGAGTTCGGCGGTGAGTCCGGTGTGCAGGCCGACGGAGGTGGTGAGGGAGAGTCCGACGGGGAGGATCGGGGCGACGAACGCGGTGACCCACTCGCGCCAGCCGAGCGCGTTTCCTCCGAGCGGGATGAGCGTGGCGAGTTGCGTGGCGGCGGCGAGTGCGACGGCGGCTCCCCAGGCGATGGGCGAGCCGACGAGGGCGAAGCAGACGGCGTAGCGTGCGGCCCAGACCTGCACTTCAACGGTGCGGACGGCGAGCGTGGCGAGGAGTCGCCAGAGGTGGGGATCGGGGAGGTCGGATCGTCGCCGCGCATAGACGGAGGCGAGGGCGATGAGCGGCGCGGGGACGGCGACGGCGAGCGCGAGGCGCCAGTCGTCCCCCTCGACGGCGGCGGAGGCGAGGAGGGCCGCGCTTCCCACAATCATGGCGGCGACGGCGTTGAGCACGTTGGCCCAGATGAGGGCGGTGGCGCTGCTGGTGATCGGGATCTTGTTGACGGTGCGGTGGTAGGCGAGCCGTCCGATCATTCCCGGCCAGAAGGGGAGGTAGTTCAGCAGCCAGGCGGCGCCGACGAGCGCGAGCATTTCCGCGTAGGCGACGCGACCGAAGCGACCCATGAGGAGCCAGAGCGAGACGGAGGTCAGCAACAGGCTGATGATGGGGAGGAGTGCGGCGGCGGCGAGAAGTTCCGGCGGGGCGGCGGAGAGGGACTGCGCGGCGGCGGTGAGCGGGGCGCTGTTTCGAGCGAGGGTGACGACGGCCGCGGCGAGCAGGAGGAGGCCGATGAAGAACCCGATGAGGCGTAGCCGGCTCGCGTCGGCTCGATCGACCGCGGCGGACGGCGCCGGCGTGTTCACGGCTCGGCGCTCTCGGCGGGTGGCGTTTCCGGGATGGTTTCGAGCGGCGGCTCGTTGAGGTGCGGGTTTCCGCCGCGGAGTCGCCTGCGTGCGGCGAGGCCGAGGTCGCGGAGTTCCGGGTCCGGGTCTTCGCTGAGGCGGACGAGTCCGGGGTCGTCGGGATCGGTGTAGCCGTCGATGACGAGGGCGGCTTGCACAAGCGGAGAGGGATCGTCTTGCGCTCCGGCGAGGATTTCCGGCGCGGCGGTCAAGAGACGGACACGTTCGGCGACGGAGATCGACCAGGCTTTTTCGAGCGAGGAGAGGGACGGGATGCGTGCGGCGAGCGCGGCGCCGATGGTGCGCTGCTTCTTCTCGAGCATCTCGTCGGTCTCATGGATGTTCTGCGTTCCGGCGACGACGATGGCCTGGAGCATGGCTTCGAGGAAGTCGGCGCCCTTCGCCGAGCCGAGCCGGTTGATGATCGACGCCTGATCGGTGTCCGGGGTGATGGGGTCGCGTTCGAGCATGTCGGACTGTGCGGTGACGCTGATGAGTCCCGGCGCGAAGCGTCTGGCGCTGTCGATGCGGTAGCCCTGGATGGCGCGCCACCGGACGGCGGCGGACTTGTCCGCGAAGCGCGTGAGCCAGACTCCGGTGGAGCCCCTGGAGGCCCAGACGATCGCGGTGATGGCTTCGCCGGGCATGAGGCGGAGTCGCCGGTCGAAGTCGAGGATCTCCGGCTCGATGACCTGCGAGACGTCCTCGCCTTTCACGATGACGCGCGGCGAGATGAGGAGCCTCGAGTTGATGGTGAGGTCGCGTCCGACGGACATGGGGACTCGCGACCCGTTGCGGAGGGAGATCCTGAGTTCGATCCGGCCGAAGGGGTCGATGCGCCGATTGACGTGCTCGACGGTGAGGGTCATGAAGGCGGAGGGGTTCGAGGTGATCTCGTCCAGCCATGGGGCGAAGTTCTTTGCCCATGTTTCGAGCGCTTCCACGTCCGGGGTCGGCGGGAGCGGCTTGCCGAGCATGACCTCGATTCGTCGCTTGGCGGCGCAGCCGACCATCCGGTGGGCGTGGTCGAGCGCGAGCGAGGCGTAGGCGCGGATGGCGGCGGCGCGATTGCCCCGCTTTTCCTGGAGGATCCCGAGCGCGAGGCGGGCGGTCGGGTCGTCTCCCGCGGCGGTGAGGAGTTGCTCGGCCTGTTGCAGGTCGCCTTCGCGGAGGGCGATCATGCCCCTGAGTCTTGACTCCGCGGCGGCGCCGAGACGGTGGGTGGAGTCCGGCTGGAGGAGTGGTTCGATGTCGGCCTTGGCCTCGTCGAGTTCGACGCCGGCCCAGAGCCGTGCGGTGGCTCTCTGGAGTTTCGCTTCGTCGCGGTAGTACTGATCCTCTTCCGGCGTGACGTTCTGGTACGGGGGCTGCTTGTGGTCAAGGATGGAGATGAGCACCTGGAAGCGGAGGACGATGCGTCGCGCGGCTTCGGCCATGGCGGCGTCGTCGCCGTGGGTCCAGGCGATGGCGAGGCGGATGAGCTCGATTTCGTGCGGGATGGTCGGTTCGGGTTCCTCGCCCGTGTCGATCCCCTGTCGGTCCATCCGGCGTCGCTCGTCCCGGATGGCGGCGAGCGACTTGTGCTGAAGACCCATGATGGCTCGGAGGACTTCCTCGTCGCCGTCGGTCATCCAGACGAGGACGTACCGATCAAAGAGGTCCGCGACGGAAGGCTCGATGAAGCCCGACTGGGCGATGTCGCCCGCGCGCTTCATGAACCTCCTGGCGCCGGCGTAGGCGCCCTTGCGAAAGAGTTCGCGCGCGAGGTTCGTGTGCGCCTGCATGTCGTTGGGGTCGGCGAGAATGATGTTGGCGAGCAGGTCGGCGCGTTCGACGGCATCGTTCGTGCGGTCGATGAAATAGGTGCTGTAGAGGGCGGCGGCGTCCTTGTTGGTGTTGTCGAGGGTGGTCGCCTGGGTGAGGCGTTCGACGAACGCCTGCTCATCCCCGGTTTCACGGGCGAGGAGCGCGGCGTCGAGGGCGAGCCGGCTGCGTATCGAGGCGTCGAGCGAGGCCCCTTCGTCCCCGAGCATGCGGTCAAAGGCGGCGAGTCGCTGCTCGGCATCCTGAAGATTTCGGATTCGGTTGGTGATGAGTCTCAGTTGGGAGACGGTGTCCTTCGGATCAAGCCTGACGATCTCGCGGGTGAGGCGGAGGACCTGTTGTTCGTCCTCGGTCCCGAGCCAGGCCTGGAGTTCGAGTCGAGCGAGTTCCTCGTCATCGGGGTAGACCCGTCGCGCGAGGCCGAGGACGCGGGCCGTGATCCGGTAGTCATCGGGTGACGGCTCGGACGAGGAGCGAAGGCGTGTCAGCGCGGCGCGTGCGAGGGCGTCGGCGGCGACGTGCTCCATGTTCGGCATCTTCAGCGGTGCTCGTCGCGGGGCGGCTTCGGGTGGTGACACCTGCGGCGCCGGCGCTTCCGTCGGCGCCGGGTCGGGCGCCGCGTCCTGGGCGAAGGCGGGGGTGGTGAGGGCGAGGCCGACCGCCGTGATGAGCGTTGCGTGGAAGGTTCGTGTGTTCACGTTGTGTGCATCGTGGTGGTTTTCGTGGGTCAGGGCAAGGTCCGCGCAAACCAGATCGCGCCGGCGGAGGCGAGCGAGACGACCATGATCCCGGCGGCGATCATCTCGGTTGCATCGCGGAGGCGTCGCGGTGGTGAGGTGAGCACTCGATCTGCGACGACCTCCATGAAGACGAAGTTGCCGGCGGACACCCCGGCGGCGCCCAGTCCGATCAGGACACCATCGGGCCGATCCGCATGGAAGCCCAAGCCCAGGGCGTATAACCCCGCGACGGCGAGGCACACCCCCCACGCGGCCCCGCAGAACAGGAGCATGACGATGGTGGTCTGATGGGCGACGCGCATGTTCTGGGGATTCTCCAACCTTGGACGGGAACCACCCCCGCCCGGCCGCGAAGATATCGACCCCGGCACGGTTCGCCGCCCTCCGGAGGTTTGACGGTCGATCCGGCCCGCTGATAGTGTCGAAGCCTGTCCCGCCCGGGTCCGCGCTTTGGGTACGAAGGTACGTGATCGTCGGATCGCGCCGATCGGGAGTCTGGCTTTTTTTTCGACGGATCGCACCCTGGAGAACCCCCGCACCATGCCCTCGGCTCTTTGCAGACCCGCCTCGTTCGGTTCCGCCGCGCTGGTGCTGTCGCTGGTGTGCTCGCTTGCATCGGGACGGCAGCCGGTCGGACCCGGACAGTTACCGTGCGAACTGGCGTCCAAGCAATCGCTCGACGGCGGTGACGAGGCGGCGATCCGGCAGTTCATCGCGACGCATGCGCCGGGGTTGACCTCCGACGACGCCGAAGCAATTTCCAAGTCTCGTGAGGCGATGCTCAGTCCGCTTGGATGCGCGGGGATCACGTTCGCGTTCCGATCGAAGTACGCCGACCTCCTGACGCCGGTGCTGACACCGATCGCGGGATCAAAGGAAGAAATCCAGGCGGTGAATGCGTTGCTGGTGCTCGGGCGGCTGCGGACGACGCTGTCGTCGGATGCGCTGTCGGGCAGCCTGAAGGCCGGCAACCCGGTGATCCGTTTCGCGGCGGCGTCGGGGTATCGGGACCTCCTGAGCCAACTGTCGAAGGATTCATTCGGATTTCCCGAGAGCG
>JAEUIV010000046.1 GCA_016795005.1 Phycisphaerae bacterium | reverse complement strand
GGGGGTGATGATGTTCTGCCTGGGGCTGTCGCACGCGGCGGTCGCGGTCGGGTACTACGGTGGGTTCGGCGTGCGGAATCCGCTGGTGGCGATGCTGGCCGGATATGGAACGCTGAGCGAGTGGCCGTTCGAGGCGTTCGGGCTGGTCGGCCTGGTGATTCTTTTCCTGATGGCGGCGACGAGCCATGACTTCTGGCTGGCGAACCTGTCGGCGGCGACATGGAAATCGCTGCACATGATGGTGTATGTGGCGTACGCGGCGCTCGTGATGCACGTGACGCTGGGATACCTGAAGGATCAGACCAATATTGTGCCGACGTCGCTGGTGGGAGCGGGGCTTTTGCTGGTGGCCGGGCTGCACGTCGCGGCGGCGGCGGTTGAGCGGCGGGCGCGTCGCTCCGAGATGCGGCCCGCTTCCGAGTGGGTGGATGTGTGCGCGACGGGCGAGATCCCCGAGGATCGCGCGAAGGTGGTCTGCCTCAAGGGTCGAGAACGCATCGCGATCTTCCGGCACGCGGGGGCGCTGTCGGCGGTGTCGAACGTCTGCGCGCACCAGGGCGGCCCCCTGGGAGAGGGGAAGATCGTGGACGGGTGCATCACGTGCCCGTGGCACGGCTACCAGTACCGTGCGGAAGATGGGTGTTCGCCTCCGCCGTTCACGGAGAAGATTCACACGTACCAGGTGCGTGTGATCGGGTCGCGGGTGATGGTGAATCCCGAGGCGATGCCGGCGGGGACACGTGTGGAGCCGGCGCGGATCGACGGAGGATGAGTTGACGACCCAAGCGCCCAAGCCTGATGAGTTCTACGTGGGGTACCTTCCGCTGCCGTGGGGTCACTCGCGGTTTCTTCGCATCGCGGTGCCGGTGATGCTGTGGTTGCTGCTCGGCGTGTCGATCGGGATCGCGTGGACGCAGCGCGGTCCCGGCGAGGCGGTGTGGGACGATGGAGTCGAGCGGACGTGGACGGGGTTGATGCGCGTGTCGCCGTATCCCATGTTGCAGATTGATGCGGGAGCGGACGCCGGGTCGGTCGCGCTGATCGTGGAGCAGGGGAAGCACGGGAGCCGGGAGCGGTGCCTTCCCTTCGACGGGGCGCGCGTCCGCCTGCGCGGTTGGCGGCTCGAGCGCGACGGGAGGCGGATCATCGAGTTATCGCCCGATGTGGATGCGATCGAGCGCGAGGGCGATCAAGGGTCCGGCGGGGAGTCGGCGCGGCTGGAATCCGGCGAGGCGATCACGCTCCGCGGCGAGATCATGGACGCGAAGTGCTTCCTCGGCGCGATGAAGCCCGGCGAAGGGGCGACGCATCGGTCCTGCGCGATCCTGTGCATCACGGGCGGGATCCCGGCGATGCTTGTGACGCGCGACGAACATGGGGCGGCGTCGTACCACCTGCTGGTGAGTCAGGACGGCGAGGGGCCGATGCCGACGGAGTTTGTCCAGATGGTTGGCGAGCCGGTGACGGTCACGGGGAGGCGGGGCTGGATCGGTGACCTTGGTGTGTTGCTGGTCGATCGCGGCTCGGTGACGCGGCGATAGTTCTTGTCGCTGGTCATCACCGTGTACCCTGTCTGCGCGAGCCGTGGGGTGACCCCGGCGTTGTTCCAAAGTTCGTGGTGAATCACATGAAGCAACTCTCCCTCGCCGTCATCGCCCTCCTGACTTCCTGCACGTATGCGCCGACTCCGCCGCGCAAGCCGCCGGCTCCGCGTCCGCCCGTGCTGACCGAGGTGGCGCGTTTCGAGGGGGACGTGATGACCGGCGTGGCGGTGTCGCAACGCGGGCGGGTGTTCGTGTCGTTCCCGAACTGGCACGCCGGGCATCGTGTGCATGTGGCTGAGGTCGATCCGCTGACGGGTGAGCACCGTCCGTATCCCGACGAGGCGTGGAACTCGTGGACCACGGACCAGCCGGTGCGCTCGGGCATGGGGCCGGATCAGTTCATCTGCGTGCAGGCGCTGCGGGTTGACGATCACGATCGCCTGTGGGTGCTCGACGCCGCGGCTCCGGGCATGATGGGGATCGCGCCCAATGCTCGCCCGAAGCTGGTTCGATTCGATCTCGAGTCGAACCGCGAGGACCGTTCATTCTTCTTTGACAGTGTCGCGGCTCCCCCCGGCGCGTATCTCAATGATGTCCGGTTCGATACCGATGCCGACCGCGCCTACATCACCGATTCGTCGCTGGGCGGGCTTGTGGTGCTCGACACGGCCACGGGGGTCTATCGCCGCACGCTGACGGGGCACCCCTCGACGATGGCGGACCCGTCCATCGTGCTCATGTGCGATGGGAAGGAACTCCGCTTTGCGGTCGGCCCGAATGCGGGGAAGGTGCCGCAGGTCCATTCGAACGGGCTGGCGCTCGACACGAAGCACGGGTACCTCTATTGGCAGCCCATGACGTCGCGGACGCTGTACCGGATTCCGACCAGCCTGATCGGCGATCTCGACGCGACGGACGAGCAGATCGCGTCGGGTGTCCAGACGGTGGGGCTTAACGTCGCCACCGACGGCATGGAGATCGATTCGCGCGGCAATCTCTACTTCTCCGACTTTGAACACAACGCGGTCGTCGTGCGAACGACCGGCGGGTCCGTGAAGACGCTGGTTGCCGATCCCCGGCTCGCCTGGCCCACGTCTTTTGCGGTCGGGCCTGGCGGCACGATGTATGTCACCGCCTCGCAGATCCAGCGGACCGCGTGGTTTCGCGCGGATGGTTCGATGCCGACGACGCCTTACGTGCTCTTCAAGTTGAACCAATACGGGCGCTGAAGACGCGGGGTCTTTGTCGGTAATGTCCGCATGTATTCACTTGCCCATTGAGGATCACATGATCTCGGCAGCCGTTCTGAAATCACACTTTGAGTCCGCGAAGTCGTACGCGGCGTATGTTGCTTCCGGGACGGCGCCGCAGCAGGATTCCTGGCGGCGCATTCACGACCAGGCGATCCTCACCGCGGAGCAACGGACGCTCATCGCGGCGTTCTCCCGCCGGATGCCGGTGCTGGTGCTCTCGGGGATGTGGTGCGGCGATTGCGTCCAGCAATGCCCGTTGCTTGCGCGCATCTCGGAAGCGAACCCGGGGATGATAGATCTGCGATTCGTGGACCGGGACGAGCACCACGACCTGGCCGACCAGGTGATGATCTGCGGCGGTCACCGCGTGCCGACGGTTCTTTTCATGGCCGAGGACTACGAGTTCATCTCGGTGCTCGGGGACCGCACGCTCAGCCGCTATCGGGCCATCGCGGCTCGCCAGCTCGGACCGTCCTGCCCGCTGCCGGGAGCGCCGGTGCCCCCCGAGGAAATGGCGGCGACGATGCAGGACTGGGTGAATGAGTTCGAGCGAGTGCACCTCCTGCTCAGGCTTTCGCCGAGGCTGCGGCAGAAGCACGGCGACTGAGACTCTCTCTTCACAAAACCAAGCCGCGCCGCTTGACCCCTTGGCTATAGTTGCCGACTAGGGATTGTCCTTCCCTCGCGTTGGGGGGGCGACCCGAACGCACGCCGATCAACACTGCCGAGGAACTGAACGATGGAACGCAAGGCGACTGGTGCCGGCACGTCCGGCGGCGCGACGCGCTCGCACTATGACATCGTGATTGTTGGTGGCGGACCGGGCGGCTCCACGGCGGCGACGATCCTGAAGAAGTACAACCCCGCGCTGCGGATCATCGTGCTTGAAAAGGAGAAGTTTCCGCGCGATCACATCGGCGAAAGTCAGCTGCCTTGCATCGGCCCCGTGCTCGAGGAGATGGGGTGCTGGGACAAGGTCGAGAACGCGGAGTTTCCGATCAAGCTGGGCGGATCGTTCACGTGGGGGCGTGACATGGAGCAGTGGGACTTTGATTTCTACCCGGTGGAGCACTGGCAGGACGAGCCGCGGCCCGGAAAGTTCTTCGGCCAGCGTCGGTTCACGGCGTTCCAGGTGGACCGATCCATCTATGACACGATTCTCCTCGATCACGCCGCGGAGCAGAACATCGAGGTGAGGCAGCAGACTCTTGTCCGCGAGGTCCACGTCGAGGGCGACCGGGTGACCGGCGTGACGCTCGAATCCGGCGAGACCATCACCGGACGCTGGTACATCGACGCGAGCGGGAACGTGAACCTGATCCGGCGGGCGCTGAACATCGGCGTCGACGTGACGGAAGAACTGAAGAACCTGGCGATCTACGACTACTGGCAGAACGCGGAGTGGGCCGAGCGGATCGGCGTCGGGGCGACGCGCATCCAGGTGCGTTCGTTGCCGTACGGCTGGATCTGGTTCATCCCGCTCGGTCCGACGCGGACGAGCATCGGCCTGGTGTGCCCGGTCGAGCACTTCAAGAAGTTGAACAAGCCGGCCGAGGAGTTGTACCTGGAGGCGTTGAACTCCCAGCCGCAGATCGCGGGGCTGATCGCCAAGGCGACGCGCGAGAAGAAGTTCCATGCCACCAAGGACTGGTCGCAGTTGAGCGACCGTCTGATCGGTGAGAACTGGGTGCTCGTGGGTGAGGCGGCGGGGTTTGCCGACCCGATCCTGTCGGCGGGTTTGTCGCTGACGCACGCCTCGGCGCGGGACGCGGCGTACACGATTCTTGAGATGGACCGCGGCGAACTCGATCCCGGATGGCTGCGTCACCGCTACGATGACCGCCACCGGACGAATATCCGTCAGCACATCCGCTTTGGTCAGTATTGGTACGCCGCGAACACCTGCTTCACCGACCTGAAGGAGCATTGCACGCGCATCGCGGGGGAAGCGGGGCTGAAGCTTGATCCGAAGAAGGCGTGGGCGTGGCTCGCGCAGGGCGGGTTCATCAGCGAATCGCTGGGGCTGCCGTCGTTCGGATCGTTTGACATCGCGTCGGCGAAGCAGATCCTCGATCGATTCGACCCGACGGGGCAGCGGCCGGTCGGCTACCTCGTCAATGCGCACAACGTTTTCAAGCTCAACTTCCGCGGCGCGAAGAAGGGGAAGGTCGGGCTGCTGGAGAACGGGCGGATCCAGCAGCTCGACTGTTGGGAACGGGGCGACGCCAAGCTGCCTTTGACGGGGATCTACGGGGCGGTGGTCAAAGTGCTGGAGAAGACCTCCGACGGGAAGGAGATCATCGACGCCTTTTACCAGGTGGTGCGCAGCATGCCCGACAACACGGAGGGGGGCGAGAACTCCGATGTTTCGCTCTTCATCCAGGCGCTCGACGTGATGATCGAGAAGTTCTGGGTGACGCGCGAGGTGAACAAGAACCGCCCGATGGTCACGGTGACGGGCGAGAACCGCTTCATCCGCACACGGGCGGAAGCCAAGGCCGCGATCGCCGCGAGCGAGTCCGACAATATCACGATCAACTACACGGATTGAGCGGCCCCTCGGCGTTCGTCGCGGGGCGATGAAGACTGGTGCCGTCTGTCGTGGATGCGCTCAGAGTGTCGCGCCGAACAAGGCGCCCACCCCGGCGGTCAACCCCATCGCCAGGGCGCCCCAGAAGGTCACTCGCGCCGCCGACTTCCAGACCGGCGATCCGCCGGCGTACGCGGCCAACGAGCCGAGCATCGCGAGGAAGCACAGCGAGCCTGCGGAGACCGCCCAGATGAGCGCCGACCTGGGCACAAGGAGCACGAGGACCAGCGGGAGCGCCGCGCCAAGGGTGAATGTTCCGGCCGAGGCGAATGCGGCCTGTACGGGGCGCGCACTGAGTTCTTCGGTGATGCCCAGTTCGTCGCGGGCGTGTGCGGCGAGGGCGTCCTTCTGCATCAACTGTTTGGCGACTTCCGCCGCGAGGCGGTCATCCAGCCCGCGCTTCACGTAGATGGCGGTGAGTTCGGCGTGCTCGTGCTCGGGGTCGGTGGCGAGTTCGCGGCGCTCGCGGGCGAGGTCGGCGTTCTCGGTATCGGATTGGGAGCTGACCGAGACGTATTCGCCGGCGGCCATCGACATGGCGCCGGCGACGAGGCCGGCGATCCCCGCGATGAGGATCGCGCCCCGGGTGGATTCGGCGGCGGCGACCCCGACGATCAGGCTGGCGGTCGAGACGATTCCGTCATTGGCCCCGAGCACGGCGGCGCGGAGCCAGCCGATGCGGTGGGAACGGTGGCCTTCTTCGTGCCTCATGAACGGCTCCATGCTCTTCCCGCGCGCCACGGGTGCAGATCAAGGGTAGCGGCGGCGCGGGTGGAGCAAAAAGAACAACCCCCGCTCCTGGTGTGGAACGGGGGTTGTTTTGTATTGAAGAAACAGTTGGGAACGTTGGCACCGGGCGTTGCCGCCCGGGTTTCCGCTTCTCTCACGAGACGCGGGCGAGGGTGTATTGACTGTTCCGGCTGGGGATTGCTCCCCGATCTGCCCGCGATATTGCGGAAAGATGCTGGCCGGTCCAAGGAAATCCCTTAGAAAGGAGGTGATCCAGCCGCAGGTTCTCCTACGGCTACCTTGTTACGACTTAGTCCCAGTCACCGAGCTCGCCGTTGGCACCACTGAAATGTGGCGACTTCGGGCGCTCCCGGCTCCCATGACTTGACGGGCGGTGTGTACAAGGCTCAGGAACTTATTCACCGGGGCATGGCTGATCCCCGATTACTAGCGATTCCGACTTCATGCAGTCGAGTTGCAGACTGCAATCTGAACTGGGCCGCGCTTTTTGCGATTTGCTCCACCTTGCGGTCTTGCATCGCTCTGTACGCGGCATTGTAGCACGTTTGCCACCCTGGACATAAGGGCCATGAGGACTTGACGTCATCCCCACCTTCCTCCGGTTTGACACCGGCAGTCTCGCTAGAGTCCCCGCCATTACGCGCTGGCAACTAGCGACAGGGGTTGCGCTCGTTAAGGGACTTAACCCGACACTTCACAGCACGAGCTGACGACAGCCATGCAGCACCTGTGCACGTTCCGGTCTTGCGACTGTGGCTCCACTTTCATGGAGTTAATCCGTACATGTCAAGCCCAGGTAAGGTTCTTCGCGTTGCTTCGAATTAAGCAACATGCTCCACCGCTTGTGTGAGCCCCCGTCAATTCCTTTGAGTTTTAGCCTTGCGACCGTACTTCCCAGGCGGCACACTTAACAATTTCTCTCCGACCAACACAGGGTCAAACCTGCATCGATCTAGTGTGCATCGTTTACAGCGTGGACTACCAGGGTATCTAATCCTGTTTGATCCCCACGCTTTCGTGCCTCAGCGTCAGGAAAGCCCCAGTTGCCTGTCTTCACCTTCGGCGTTCCGCTCGATCTCAACGCATTTCACCGCTCCACCGAGCGTTCCAGCAACCCCTAGCTTCCTCAAGATCCGCAGTCTGCGCCGCAGTTCCCCGGTTGAGCCGGGGGATTTCACGACGCACTTACGGACCCGCCTACGCACCCTTTAAGCCCAGTGATTCCGATTAACGCTCGGGCCTCCTGTATTACCGCGGCTGCTGGCACAGGATTAGCCGGCCCTTCCTTTGGGGCTCTTCAGTGTTAGTAGCCCCTGACAGCAGTTTACACGGCAAAGCCGCTTCATCCTGCACGCGGCGTCGCTCCGTCACGCTTGCGCGCATTGCGGAATATTCGTTACTGCAGCCTCCCGTAGGAGTCCGGGCAGTGTCTCAGTCCCGATGTGGCAGGCCGTGCTCTCACACCTGCTACCCGTCTTCGGCTTGGTGGGCCATTACCCCGCCAACTACCTGATAGGACATTCGCCGCTCCTGAGGCGCCGAAGCTTTCCTCCGTAGAGCACATGGGGTATTACGCACAGTTTCCCATGCCTATCCCCCACCTCAGGGCACGTTCGAATGTATTCCTCACCCTTGCGCCGGTTTTCCCTTGCGGGTCTCCCGGACTTGCATGTTTTAGCCACGCCGCCAGCGTTCAATCTGAGCCAGGATCAAACTCTTCAATTGAATTTCTTTGTCCGCCGTCCCTTGCGGGGCGGCGTTTGGACTTCAAAGAGAAGTTTGCCTGACATACGACCCACTTTCGTGGGCCGAGGTCTCATGAGGCTTGCGCCCCATGTCGTCCGTCGGCTAGTACGGACGATTTCATCTTCTGCTCACTGGCAATTGACCTTCTGACCCGGATTGCTCCGGGTCAATAAGGGCACGAGATGATGTGAGCAACGTCGGGGCTGTGACCTCCCGACGCAGCTTGGATCGATGGCGGCAACCTGCTCGGCTTTCGGGCTCTCAACCCTATCCGACCATCGCACATCCTCGCGGTTCCCAACTGTTTACTTTTCAAAGATGGCTCCGAAAGCAGGCGTCACGCCTGCCGGCGGGCGACATTGAGACAGGCTCATTGCCGGGGGGACAAGTGTAACGAGTCCATTTGGCTTGTCAAGCCTTTCCAAAGGCGGTGCTTTTTTTGTGGAAAACATCGCCGAAACCGGCGGATTTTACCCAAAGGGCACCAAATAGGAGGGATTGGCTAGGCGGGGTCCGGGGTCACCGCCAGGATGGCGGTCCAGAGGGCTGCGGGGCGGCGGGCCGGGGGGGGAGAGGCCAAGGCGCGGGCGGCCGTCCGCAGTGTCGCCCCGGTGGTCATAACGTCGTCGATCAACAGGACGGTTTTTCCGGCCAATCGGGCGTCGGGCCTGAGGCTGATGGATCCCGATACGTTTCGGGTGCGGTCGGAGAGGGCAACGGCGCGCTGGCTGGGGCGGTGTTTGCGTTTGAGTGCGCGGATGAGCGGGAGGTCGAGTTCCCATGCGACGCCGCGAGCGATGACGGCGGCGTGGTCGATGCCGCGCGAGAGCCGTCGGCGGAATGACGTGGGGATCGGGACGATGACCGTGTTGCGGTGGGTCGTGTTGAAACCCGCGGTGCGGAGTTGGCGTCCCAGCATGCGCCCGAGTTCAAAGCCGAGGACGCGCCATCTCGTGAACTTCACCTCGCAGATCCAGTCGGAGAGGGGCGCTTCGTAGCGGCCGAGGCGGACGCAGCGCTCCCAAGGCAGGCGTGAGTTGGCGCAGCGCGAGCATCGGAGTTCGTTGGCTTCGTAGGCGCCGATGTCGCGGCCGCAGTGGTCGCAGTAGGCGGTGGGTTCGTCAGGGCTCCAGCCGGCGGCTTTGGCGCGCTGCGCGAGGGGGAGCGCGATGGGGTCGAGCCAATCGCGCTCGATTTCGGAGAGGGCGGCGCGGAGGCGGGAGAGGAGAGAGGGGAAGGAATGGTTGCGAGTTGTCGTGCTTGGCGCGGGTGGCGGGTTGGCGGCGATGGAGGTGTCCCGAGTCGGCAGCGGCCTCGGGGGCCAGACGAACTTCCTATTGAAGGAGGATTCGGGCATGTGGGTCGATCCGGCTTTGAGATCAGCGATGACAGCGTACCTCGACATTGATCGGGTCTGCGCGGGCACCGGACCGTGATGCCAACGCCGCGTTTTGCGAGCGACCGCGGTTCATTGGTGAGGCGGAGGCGTACTCGATCGAAGGGCGGGCGGCCGTGCCGATGGGAGGCGGCGAACGGCGCGAGCGTAACACTCGGCGCGTGCGTGTCGTATTCGATCGCGAGAATTGTGTGAAGTGCGGCCCGGTTGGGGGTGATGCGTGAAACCGATTGCGTTGTTTGCCTAAAAAGAATGCGGATTCTGGACGGAATCGTGGGGCCGCGGCGTCCTGATGACCGATTGCTCAGGACTCATTTTTTCAAGGAAGATGACCAGTGGCCCGGATCGGATTTATTTCGGACATTCACGGCAACCTCGAGGCGCTCGGGGCGGTAATCGGTGACGCGGAGTTCGTCGGCTGCGACGCGATGGTGTGCCTGGGGGATGTGATCGGGTATGGGCCGGACCCCGGCGCGTGCCTTGATCTTGTTGCGCAGAACTGCGACGTGATGATCCGCGGGAATCACGATGAGGCGGTGATCGAGGAGCGTCTTGCGGCCCGGTTCAAGGCCCGGGCGTGGCGTTCGCTGGAAACTTCCAAGGATCAGTTGGAACCCGGGCACCTGGCGCTGATCGGCTCGATGCGTGAGCGTGGCGAGATCGCCGGTCTTCAACTGGCGCACGGGGGTTTCACGAAGCGGCGTTTTCAGTACCTGTACGACGGCGAAGCGGCGAGCGCTTCACTGGATGCGTTGAAGTCGCCGATCGGATTCGTGGGGCACACCCACCTTCCCTCGGCGTTTATCCGTCGCGGCGATTTCGGCGTGGTGGAGTCGCACACGCTCCAGCCGAACACGGAGGTCGCGCTTCCTCGTGGTGCTCGCGTGATCCTGAATCCCGGGTCGGTGGGTCAGCCGCGGGATCGGAACCCGGATGCGTCGTGGGGGGTGCTGGACACGGACCGCTGGGTGTTCCAGGCGAGGCGCGTGGAGTACGACATCGACGCGGTGACGGACCGGATGAGGCGACTCGGGCTGCCGGAGTTTCACGCGCTGCGGTTGAAGGCGGGGGTGTGAGAGTCGCGCGGCGGGCGGGGGTACTTTCCGTTTGTTTCGGAGTGGCGTGACTCAGGCGCCCGCGGCTACACCTTTTTCTTTGTCCAGTTGCCCTTGAAGAAGACGTAGGAAAAGAGGGCGCTGCGGATGAGGAGTTCGACGCAGAGTCCGACCTCGAAGCCGACGAGCGGGTGAACGCCGAGGGCCTGGAGCGGCGCGGGATTGGGTATTTCGCCTCCCCAGGGGAGCGGCATGGGTACGCCCGAGCCGAGCCATGCGAGGGGCATGCGGAATCCCCAAATGGTGATCCAGGTGATCCACATGACGGTGGTGGTGTCGCCGACGCCTCGGAGCGCTGAGCGAAGGACGATGCTGACGGCGAAGATGGCCTCGATCGAACCGAAGATCGGGAGGATTTTCGGCACGAGTTCGAGGTGCGCGGGCTGCTGCGTGAACAGTCCCGCGATGTGGGTGGGGATGAGCATGAAGGCGAGGCCGAAGAGGCCCATGATGGTCATGGCGATGAGGGTGCAGCGGATGACGGCCTGTTTGGCCATGGCGGGGCTTCCCGCGCCGAGGTATTGCCCGGCGAGCGTGGCGGCGGCCAGGCTGAGGGCAAAGCCCGCGAGGAACGAGAAGGCCTCGATACGTACGGCGAGCACGTGCGCGCCCATGAACCCCTCGGTGTTCATCCATCCGACCATGAGAATGAGGATGAAGTTGCCCAGCCACATGCCGATGACCTCGGCCATGTTGGGGAGGCCGATGCGTACGAGGCGTCGCATGGTGTGCCAGTGCGGACGGAGGCGTTGGGCGCGGAGTTTCATGCCGTGGACGCCGCCGGTGAGCATGACGAGCATGATGATCGCGCCGAAGGTCCATGCGATGCATGTTCCGAGGGCGATCCCCGAGACGCCGAGGTTAATGGGAGACGGGTTGGCGAGGATGATCTGTCGCGTGATCTCGCCGGAGGGGGTTTTCACGCCGTGGGCCAGGTCGACTCCTGAGAGGAAGAACGAGAGGACGAGGTTGAGGAGGTTGATGACGACCATGAGGACGAGCGGTCGGACGGAATCGCCCGCGCCGCGTATGCAGGCGATGCCAACCTGCGCGAAGGTCTGCATGGGGGCGGCGAGCGCGCAGAGTCGCATGTAGGTGACGGCCTCGGCGTGTGCCTGGGGGCCGAGGCTGAGCCAGGTGGCGATGACGGGTGCGATGGCGATGATGAAGAGTCCGGTGACGAGTCCGCTGGCGATGCTGAGGGTTGCGCACTGTCCGGCGACGACGCCGCTGAGGGCGAGGCGACCCTTTCCCATGGCGCGGGCGACCATGGCGGTGCCGCCCATGCCGAGGGCGATGGAGCCGATGCCCACGACCCACATGAAATAGGCGGCGCCGCCCACGGCGTCGGCGGCGGGTTCGGAGAGTCCGGCGGCGAGGGTGGTGTCGGTGACTCCGACGAGGGAGTTGAGGAAGGCTTCGATGAGGACGGGCCAGGCGAGGACCCAGACGGCGCGCCACATCGTCATGCCGGCGAGTTTGCCGTTCTTGATGGTGCCGTCGCGCTCGCTGATGCGCGGGAGGGTGTCGATGGGATCGACGGCGGCGACGGAGAGGGACGGCTCGCCGATGGAGGCTTCGTTGATCTCGATGGGTTCGCGGTTCGGGGGGGACATGGACTCACGCGGAGGCGCCGGAGGCGCGGAGGGTGGCAGGGGTTCGGGTTCAGGTCGATGGGGAGCTTGTGCGGGAGAGACACCATACCGGCGAGGAGAGTCGGCGGTGCGGCGCGGGCGTTGAGTTGGGTGATTCCGGTGATGAAATGCCGGTTTCCTGGCGCTGCGCGGAGGATCTCAACGCAGTTTGAGCGAAGCGAGCGCCAGCGCGACGAGGAGGATCGAGACGATCCAAAAACGAGCGACGATCTTGGTTTCCTGCCAGCCACCGCGGTGGAGGTGCCAGTGATAGGGGGCGCAGCGGAAGATGCGTTTGCCCTTGGTGGCCTTGAAGTAACCGACCTGGAGGACGACGCTGGCGATCTCGACGAGAAAGACTCCCGACATGACGAGGAGGACGATTTCCTGTCGGATGACGACGGAGACGTAGCCGAGAAGTCCGCCGAGGAAGAGGGCGCCGGTGTCGCCCATGAAGACGGCGGCGGGCGAGGCGTTCCACCAGAGAAACCCGAGACACCCCCCCACTGTCGCGGCGCAGACGACGGCCAGTTCATCGCTGGTGGGGATGTAGGGGACGAGGAGGAACTTCGCGGCGTCTTCGAATCCCGCGATGAAGCAGAGGAGCATGAGGCCGAGGGTGACGATGACGGTGATTCCGCCGGCGAGGCCGTCCATTCCATCGGTGATGTTCACGGCGTTGGACATCCCGGTCATCATGAGGAGGGTGATGACGGTGTAGACGAGCATGGGGAGGTAGAAGAGGTGCGGGGAGGGCGGCGCGCTCGGGTTGTCGTAGGTTTTCTGGAATGGGAGGTTGAGGACGTGGGCGAGTGATTCGCTGCCGGGGGCGGTGCCCGCCTTGTAGGTGAAGAATCCGATGAGCAGGCCGATGCCGAGTTGGAAGACGAGTTTTTCCCAGGCGTAGAGGCCCTGGCGCGAGGCGCCGGGTCGTGAGGAGGCGGTGAGTTTGAGCCAATCGTCGGCGGCGCCGACTCCCGCGAGCCAGAGGATGACGATGAGGGCGTACTGGATGTAGGAGTTGGTCATGTCCGCGAAGAGCGCGGTGGAGGCGACGATGGCGGCGGCGATGAGCAGTCCGCCCATCGTTGGGGTGTTGGCCTTGGACGCGAGGGCGGCGTTGAGTTCGGCGACATCGAACTGGGCCTTGTCGCCGATTTTCTTTTCTCGGAGCCAGCGGATGAATCGCGGTCCCGCGGCGACGACGATGGCGAAGGCGAGCCCCCCGGCGAGCGCGGCGCGAAAGCCCAGTTGATCCAGGACCATGAAGAACCTGTAGAGGCCGTGCTCCATCAGGAAGGGTCGGAGAGATTCGAGGAGGTTGAAGAGCATGGGGAAGGTGCTTCACGGCGGAGGCACGAAGGAAGCCGAGAAAGACGGATGATTTGGCCGATGCGCTCGTGCGCGAAACGGGAGGCTACTTGCTGGTCGGGAGAAGATCCCTGGATGGCTGGTCGAGGGCGGAGACGATCTGCTCGAGGCGGATTCCGCGTGAGCCTTTGAGGATCACGGCGTCCGAGGGGTGGAGTTCACCGGCAATGTGCGCGGCGGACTGGGAGTCGAGTGATTCGACGGCGATGATCTTTGACTGGGGGCTTGCGCGTTCAAAGAGGTGTGCGACCTTGGTGAAGGCCGGGCCGACGAGCACAATGAGGCGACCCGGGCACTCCCTGGTGACGAGTTGCGCGGCTTCGCGGTGGACGGCGTCGGAGTGGAGGCCCATTTCGAGCATGTCTCCCAGGATGAGGACTCGGCGGGCGGGGTCGGGGTGGATCGCGGCGAAGGTCCGCAAGGCGGCCGCGAGTGAGTCCGGGTTGGAGTTGTAGCAATCGACGAGGAGGTCGATGCCGTGCATGGTCCGGCGGTTGAGTCGCATGTCCGCGGGCACGGCCGCGGCGAGGCCCCTGGCGATGGACGGCTCGTCGAGCGCGAGGCGCTTGGCGACGGCGATCGCCATGAGGGCGTTCAGCGCGTTGTGCTCGCCGACGAGGGGGAGTTCGATGAGCCAACGGTCGTTGACGGTCATCTTGAGTCCGGTGGTGGTGTGGGCGAGCGCGGTGAGGCGGAGGTCGGCGGACTGGTCGCGGCCGACGGTGATGATGTTCGGGACGGGCTTGAGGTAATCGGCGAGCGTTTGTTCGGCGGCGGGGACGATGACGAGGCCGTTGGGCCTGAGGTCGGCGAAGATGGATGCGTGCTCGCGTGCGACGACGGCGGGTGAATCGAAGAACTCCATGTGGTCGCGTCCCACGCTGGTGACGACGACGATGTCCGGCTGGACGATGCGGGCGAGAGCGGCGGTTTCACCGGGGTGGTTCGAGCCGACCTCGCAGACGAGGTACTGGTCGCT
>JAEUIV010000024.1 GCA_016795005.1 Phycisphaerae bacterium | reverse complement strand
GGCCATCACCACGATCCGCGCACACTCCCCGACGGACAACGAACACTCACCACCGTCATCGCCATCGCGGACCGCATCGCCGCCGAGGTCGCCGAAGGCTTCCGACTCGACATCACGAACACCGCCATCGACCCCGCGTGGCTCGATGAACTGAAGTTCACCCAGCAGAAAGTCGAAGAAATCAAGCAGTCACTCCCCGAGAAAATCAAGGAGGTCGAAGTCCTCCTCACCGGCTCGTAACTCCGAACAACGCTGATCGCCTCGGGCCGCACGGACGCGGCCCCAGCCGATCAGATTCCGATCTCTCTTTCTCCCTCCGGGCGGCATGATGAAAATCGTGCCGCCTGTTTTCTTCCACTTCCGCAAGTCTTCGCAGCGGAAAAGGCGCCGAGTCCACGAGGCGGTGCGGGACCGGCCTGCCACAAGGCTTCGGCATCTCCCGTGCCCACGGGGCGAACCCGACGAGCGGAAACACCTCCGTGCGCTCCGTGGCCGCTACGCCCCAAGAGCCTTCCGCCACGCCTCGATCATCCCGTGATCCGTCAGGTCATACTTCAAGGGCGTGACCGTGATCTCTCTCTTCAACAAGTGCTGCACGTCCGTCCCCGCGTCCGCCGTGCGGAAATCAAGACCGCTCCCCGCCGCCCAGTAATACACGTCGCCACCCGGACTCACCCGACGCTCGTACGCATCAATCAGGCCGTGCGTGTTCATCGGGCACACCGCGATCCGCGGCTCGGCCGGCGTCGGCGGTTCCAACGCCTCAACCTGGCAGATCGGGATGTTTACGCTCACGCACCCGTGCGGCTGGAGCACGCTCCCCGCGCCGCCGATCCCGCGCTCCACCAGCCGGTCAAGCGTCCGCCGCGCATGACGCGCCGCCACATCGAACCGCGGCGTCCCCTTCCCAAGGTGCAGGCTCACCGCGATCGACGGCACCCCCAGAAACGCCGCCTCGATCGCCGCCGCCACCGTCCCGGAATAGATCACGTTGATCCCGACATTCGTCCCCGCGTTCATCCCGCTGATCACCAGGTCCGGACGCTGCCCAACCCCGAACCGCTCCGGCCACAGCGAACAGATCGCCAGCTTCACGCAGTCCGCCGGCCGACCGTCCACCGCCAGCCCGCTCATCGTGGGCGACACGGCCTCCTTGCTCACCATCAGGGGCGTCTTGAACGTCACCCCGTGGCTCGTCGCCGATTGCACCTCCAGCGGCGCCACCGGCCAGATCGTCTCCGCAAACGCCCCGCCGTGTGAGCCGTCGTGATCGACCAGCGCGTTGTACAGCGCCTCGATCCCGGGAGCGTGGATGCCGTCGTCGTTGGTGAGCAGGACTCGCATGCGCCCCACGATACCGCAGGGGCCCCGGGAACCCCATAGAACGGCGGTCGCTAGGAGATCGGTTCTCGCGGTTGCCCATGCGAGTCGAGACGAGGATCCACGGCGCAACCGCAAGATCAGACGACCGAGCAGATGATCGCCGCGCGTCGTACACTTCATCCATCATGCCGACAAAGAGGAAGAGCACCGAAACAACGGCCGTCATCGAAGACATCGGCTGCGTTTCGGACTCGCCGATATTGAGCGGTACCGCTCCCAGGCGAGGAGTGCCGCCCCCCATCTCCAGGTTGAACGCTCGCAGAAAGCTCATCGCATTCGGGTGGTACGGCGGCAAGTTCTCCCACCTCGAATGGCTGTTGCCACTGCTCCCAAAGTGTCATCACTACTGCGAACCCTTTGCGGGCTCCGCCGCCGTGCTGTTGAACCGGGAACCTTCACCGATTGAGACGTACAACGATCTAGATGGTGAGGTGTGCAACTTCTTTCGCGTACTTCGGGAGCAACGGGACAAACTCACCGAAGCAATCGCCCTCACCCCGTTCTCCCGTGAAGAGTTTTCCATCGCGTGTGACCTGGACCCCAAGCAGAGCACGTTCGAGCGAGCACGCCGCTTCTATGTCCGGGCGCGACAGGTTCGGACCGGGCTTGCCCAGACAGCGAGCGTTGGACGCTGGGCAAACTGCAAGGACACGAGTCGCGCCGGGATGAGTGGAGTTGTCAGTCGTTGGCTGGGTGGCGTCGAAGCGCTCCCCGACATCGGCGGACGTCTACTGCGCGTTCAGATTGAAAACCGGCCGGCGGTTGACGTGGTTCGCGTGTACGACTCAAAGCAGACCCTGTTCTACTGCGATCCCCCATATGTCCACGACACACGCGGCGACTCGAAGGCATACGTCCACGAAATGACGGATGAGCAGCACCGCGAACTCGCTGATTGTCTCAACGCCGCGAAGGGTATGGTCGCTCTTTCCAACTACGATTGTGACCTGATCAACAGGCTCTATCCCGCCAAACGGTGGCGCAAGATCGTGGGGCCGGAGCGAACGATCCACTCCACGAAAGACACGCGGTCCGAAGTTCTCTGGGTAAACTACGATCCTGAGAAGGTGCAACCCAGCGATGGGCTCTGGGAGGCGCGCTGATGGCATCGCCCCGCGAACTCCTGGATGCGGCATTGGCAGAGGCGGTGAAACTCGGAAAGACGCCCGCGATCACCCACAACGACGTGCTTGGGCGCATCGACTTCGTGTGCCGCTGCATCAGCAATCGTGCGGGTGTACGCCTCCTGATGTCGTGCATGTTGGCGAAGTTGCACCGACCCGAAGTCGATCCGCGCAAGCCCTACACTGAAATCGGCGGCAAGGACTCGTTTTCAGGACGGACCTACGACGAGCAGCACTTGACCGGGTTCATCTCATCCAACCGCCTTCCCTGCAATAGCACGACCGCCTTCCTCACCCCGGCCCTTCGGAATCAGGATGCCGTGCTCACGAAGAACACGATTCTGGTTGGGCGACCGCCACAGGTGTACCGCGACACCCTGCAACTTCTTGACGATGTGGCGCGGGGCAAAGTAACGGCGGAACAAGTGCTGATCGACACCCTCAGAATACTGGTGCTGGTGCGTGATGAGAAGCAGGAACGAATGAAGACACTGGTCGCGGCGCTTCAGCATGGCGAAGACGCACTTCCGTTGGCATCCGAGCAGATTGTGACACTGTTACGCCAGCACCTGGCGTGCAAGCACAGCAGTCGCCTTCCCGTGCTGATCGTGGCCGCGGCGTATCAGGCGGCGGCGAAGCACTTGGGCGAAAAGGCCATGCCACTTCAAGGGCACCTCGCCGCCGATGAGCAGACGGGCGCGGGTGGTGACGTGGAAATCTGCCTGACGAACGATGAGCGAGTTTGCACCATCTACGAAATGAAATCAAAGCGCGTCACGCGTGGCGACATCGACCGCGCCATTCAGAAGATCGCGGAGCGACAACCGCGCATCGATAACCACGTCTTCATCACGACGGACATTATCGAAGACGAGGTGGCCGAGTACGCCGCCACCATGTACTCAGAAACGAACGGAACGGAGATCGCCATTCTCGATTGCGTTGGGTTCGTGCGGCACTTCCTCCACCTGTTCCATCGACTCCGAATCCAGTTTCTGGATGCCTACCAAGCGCTGGTGCTTGGCGAGCCGGACAGCGCCGTGAACCAACCACTGAAGGAAGCGTTCTTGTCGCTTCGGCATGCCGCCGAATCGGACGAGTGAGATCCGACTGAGAACATCGCGGATTCGAGCGAGCCTCCGGCGAACGCGGCTTCATGGCCCCTTCCATGTGCCCGCCCTACCCCCGCGTCCCCCAGAAGCACATGAGGCTCGCCGCCACCGCCGCGTTGAGCGACTCGATCCCCCCGCGCATCGGGATGCTCACCCGCTCATCCAGCAGCGCATCCACCTCGTTCGAGATCCCCTCCGTCTCGTGCCCCACGACGAACACCGCGCGCCCCGCGGGCTTCATCGTGAACAGATCCTTCCCACCCTCCATCGCCAGGCCGCACACCCGCAGCCCCGCCGCGTGCAGCGCCGTCAATCCATCCGCCAGCGTCGGCGTCCGCACGATCCGGCACCGGTACACGCTCGCCGCGCTCGCCTTGATGATCAACCCCGATACCCAGGGCGACCCCTGCGTCGGCCACAGCATCGCGTCCATCCCCGACGCCACCACCGAGCGAACGATCATCCCAACGTTCTGCGGGTTCGTCACGCCGTCGAGCGCCATCAGCCGCATCGGCGCCTTCGCCGGCAGCGTCCGCACCTGCCCCACGAACTCATCAATGTCCGTCACGTTTCCCAGCCGGATCCGCGCCGCCACTCCTTGGTCCTGCCGCGCATCGCCCGACAACTCGTTGATCTCCGCGATCGACTTCCCCACAGGCTCGACCCCGCGCGCCGCGCACGCCTCGAACAACTCCTCCTTGAACCCCTTCGGAATCTGCCGGCTCGCCGCCACCGCGATCACCTCCACCGACTCCTCCATCAGCGCCTCGATCACCGATCGACGCCCATACACCGTCAACTCATCTCGGCCCCTGAACCGCTCGTTGTGCTTCCGTCCGCCCATCAGGCCTTCACCTCCCTCGCATACTCTCGCCCGCCCCACAACGTCTTCACACCCCGCTCCAGGTCCCGCGCCGCTTCATCCAGCAACCCCGCTACGCGCCACGCGCCCACCGGATACGTCAGCGCCCACGCCGCCCCCAACCCCTGGTCCACGTAGATCCGCGCCATCGTCACCACAAACACCCCGACCGACACCACCCCCGCGCCGAACATCGTCCATCCCAGCGGCCGATCCCACATCATCACCATCGGCCCCGCCGCCGCGCACACCAGACCCGCCGCCGGCAACACCACCCCGCTCAACCGCTTCCGCCGCGCCCACTCACGCAACTGCCGCGGCCTCCGCAGCGACGCCTCCGTGTAAATCCGCTTCCAGCCGCGACGGAACGAGTCCCAATCCCGGTACATCCGGCACCGAAGCATCCCATCCGTCATCAGCACACCCCACCGGCTCGGCATCGACTTCCGCACGATATCCAGGTACCGCGCGAACGCGATGTCCTCCAGCAGGTGATCCTTCACGCGCTCGTGACCCCCGATCGCGTCGTACAGCCCGCGACGGAACAGCATGAACTGCCCGTTCGCAAACGCCCGGGGCCGCACCCCCCGGTTCACCACGTCCAGCGGATACTGCCGCACCAACTCAAACCCCGCCGCCGGCTGCACCCACCTCTCGAACCACTCCTCGCTCGTCAGCCGGCTCAGCAGGCTCAACAGGTCCAGCCTCCGCTCCAGCAACAGCGCCACCGACGCCCGCACCAGCCCAGGCTCAAACACCGTGTCCGCATCCGCGAACAGCAGCAACTCCGCGTCCCTCGCCCCGACCGAATCGCGCACCCCGCGCCACGCCGCATTCGTCTTCCCCGCCCACCCCTCCGGGCACGAACCAACGCGCACGATCTCGAAGCGTGGATCGTCCGCGCACACCCCCCGCAGCACCCCCTCCGTCCCGTCCGTACACCGATCCAGCGAGAACACCACCCGCAAGCCCGGGTAATCCTGCGCCACGAGCGACCGCGCAAGCTCACCGATCACCCGCTCCTCGTTGTGCGCCGGCACCACAACGCACACCCGCGGCCAACCACCTTCGGGCGCCGCCATCGTCAACCCATCCCGCGTCGTGGGCAGCGTCCGCGCCGTCTTCAACACCCTCCACAGGACCACGCCGTAGTACACCGCCCCGCCGCACGTCAGCGCGATCAGCACAAGGAACGGGATCGCGGCGATCAACGGCATGCGGGGGCCTACCACTCAACACCGATACGATGACTCCGTGCAGCATACCCCCCAGCCAACGCTCATCTTCACCCGCGAGCGCGCCCGCGCCCTCGACAAGGCCGCCGCCGAAGACCTCGGCATCCCCTCGATCCTCCTCATGGAGCACGCCGCCTTCGCGCTCGCCGACGCCGCACTCCGACTCATCCGCGAAAAAAACCTCACCCGCATCGGCATCGTCTGCGGCCCGGGCAACAACGGCGGCGACGGCCTCGCCCTCGCCCGACACCTCGCCCTCCACAACATCGACCCCCTCATCGCCCTCGCCTCCGTCCCCGGCCAGTACAAGGGCGACGCCGCAACCAACCTGCACATCGTCGAGCAGATGGGACTCCGCATCCTCGACCCCATCGTCTCCATGGCCCCGCAGGCCGCGCTCGAAATCCTCCACCGCGACGGCCGGGACCACGCCTACGACCGCGACCCGAAGGACGTCCTCCTCATCGACGCGCTCCTCGGCACCGGCCTCGACCGACCCGTCAAGCCGCCGATGGACCAGGCCATCCGTTGGATGAACGCCCTCCGCGCACGCGGCGCCACCACCCTCGCCGCCGACATCCCCTCCGGCCTCGACGCCGACACCGGCCTCCCCATCGGGGAGCACGTCGTCCGCGCCGACATCACCGTCACCTTCGCCGGAATGAAACAGGGCTTCCTCGAGCCGCAGTCACGCGACTACACCGGAAACGTGATCGTCGCCGGCATCGGCCTGCCCCACGAGTTCATGAAAAAGTTCGCCCTCGACTGGCGCTACACCTGATCCGCTCACGCCGCCAATCCCCGATCATCCTCCACATCAAACCCGGGCCAACGCTCGTCCGGGCGGTGCCGATGATGGATCCGCACGATCCGACCCAACTGCTCCGCGAACAGAGCGCGGATCACCTCGATCTGCGGCAGGAGCTCATCATGGAACGGATGGTCGCGGTCGCGGAACAGCGCCACCACCGCCAGACAATCCCCCTCATGCTGGCACGAAAAAACAAGCACGCCGTAGTCGCTCAGCCACCCCGCCTCGTCCCCCAGCCGCTCCGAAAGTTCGTCGGCCGTCTCGATCCGCACCAGGTCGCTCTCGTTCTCGAAACGCGGCGCGATCACGTCCGCCAGGTGGTCCAGCAGCACGTCCGCCGTGTCACGAGGCACGTCGTAGTTCACGTACGCCCCAAGATTGAAGTCCCGGCTCCCCGTCGGCAGGAACACCGCCGCGTTCGTCGGCCCGGTCTTGCTCAGCACGAACTCCAGCGTCGAACGCAGCAGGTCCTCCACGTCAAGGTCCTGCCGGATCAGGGATGAAAACTCGGTCGCAAGCGCTGAATGGGTCATCTGGTCAGCCAGTTCCTGGTACGCGGTGACAAGGTCGCTGCACAGGTCATCGACCTGACGGCTCATGTCCTTTCGCGCCGTGTCCAGACGCTTGCAGATCCGCTTGAGACGCTGAACACGCCGCTCGCTGGCGCGGAGTTTGCGCACCATCTCCGCTGCCGCCAGCACGCGACCCGCCAACTCCGCCGCGCGATAAGGCTTGGTCACGAAATCGATCGCGCCGCACCGCATCGCCTCGACCATCCCCTCGAAACCGTCGCGCTCGGACGTCACGATGCACCGCGCCGCGCCGTCATGCGCCGAGAGTTCTCGGACCAGCTCCAACCCGTCACCGTCCGATTGCAACTCGTCCACCACCACCAGGTCGTACCGCATGCTCCGCAGCGCCGCACGGCTCTCCGCGAGCGTCCCCACGCCGTCGCAACGCAGCCCGAGAGCCTCCAACGCACGCTGCACGTCCCCGCGCGCGCCCGCGTCACGGGTGATCGCCAGCACCCGGCAGCCGGACCCCGACGCCTCGGACGAGGCCTCCTCCGAGCCGCCGGACCCGGCGTTCTTCCCAGCGAATGACTCGTCCCTTGGATTCCGCTTGGCCATGGCAGCATCTCTCCGGTGAGTGCTTCCCATCGACCAACGCGACGCAGCGGTTCACGCCGCCTGATTCGCAATCTGACGACTGTGGCTGTCGCGCCAGTCAGGGAGGATGATCCGCGCCGTCGTCCCTTTTCCGGGCGTGCTCTCGAGCATCACCTCGCCACGGTGCAGGTCCACATACCGCCGAGCGCGGGGAAGCCCCAGCCCGGCCCGCCGACCCGCCGGAAGTTCCGAGAAGAACGGATCGAAGGCGTGATCAAGCGCCCGCGCCGACATCCCGCACCCGTCGTCCGTCACCGAGATCACCAGCCCGCCGTCAAATCCGTCCACGCTCGCTCGTACATCCACCCCGCGCTTCGGGGAGGACAACAGCCCGTTCACGATCAGTTCACAGAGCGCCAGCGCGATCTGCTGATGGTCAAGGTACGCCGCGCCGATCCCGGGATCGCATGAAAGATTAATTTTGGGCGGCGACTTCGAACGCCCCCCGACACCCAGCACCCCGGCACGCTCACGCGCCAGGCCGGCCGCCTTGTTCAGCAACTCCGCAACGCCCCCGACCGTCCGCGCGGGCCGCGGCGGCTCGGCAAAGAGATGCAGGTTCGTGATCAACTCGCTGAGCTTCTCCGACGCTTCAATGATCTTCGCCGCGGCCGTCAACTTCTCGTGCGCGCGCCCAGGCTCCGACAGCACCTGCGCCATCCCGCTGATCACCATCAGGGGGTTGTTCATCTCGTGCGCCGCCCCCGCCGTGAACTCCGCCAGCCGCTCCATCGACTTCTGGCTCACCAGCCTCGACTGCGCCTCGCTCAACGCGCGGTTCGCCTCGGCCAACTGTTCGCCCAGGCGCTTCGCCCCCTCGTGCTTCGACGCCGACGAGAGCGCCACCCCCCACGTCGCCGCCAACGCCTCCAGCCCCGGCGCGCCGAGCATCGTCTCCGCCGCGGAACCCGAGTGCAGCAGCACCGCCGTCAGCCCGCCGCTCGCGCCGATCAGCGGAACGAGACGCGCCTCCCGCGAACCCGACGCAAAGTTCACCTGTTCCGTCAGCCACGCCGCCACCGACCCCGACAGCACCCGCCGAGCGCCCGACTCAAAGAGCACCCGCAGCGACCCGAACTCCCGAGGCGGCTCCAGCACGCGATGCGATCCGACCGCCCCCATCGCATCAAACTCGTCCAGCGACCACGACGAGCCTTCACGCGCCTCCACCACCACCGCCACCGAGGGAGACCCGAGCACCCCCGCCGCGTGACGACCAACCTCCGACAGCGCCGACGCGAAACTCCGCCTCTCGGAATCACCGGCAAGAAACTTCGTCACGTGCCGCAGCACCACCTCGGCACGCCCCGAATCACGCGCACGCGCATCCAGGATCGCCGACACCTGACCCAACTGGCCGTTCGCACGCGACAGGCAATCCAGCATCAGGCTCGCGGGAGTCACATGGTCCAGCCCGATGTCCACGCACCGCTGCGACACACGATCGATCAGCACCCGGTCAATCTCGCCCACGCGACGCGCGTCGAACCCGAAATCACGGCAAAGCGAATCAAGATCGTCGATCGGCGCGGCATTGCCCGACCAACCGAGATGAAGCCGCCTCGCCGCCGCGTCCGCCGTCGTCACCACCCCGATCAGCACACGGTGCGGAACCTCGGGCAGCATCGCCGACGACTGACCGTGCAGCCACATCACGTCCTGCAACGCATGCGGCAGACCCCAGTGCTCGCCCAACCGCTTCCCCGCCAGATGATGGTCAAGCCCCAGCACCCGCCTCTCCACCTCCGCAATGTTCATCCGCCGGTCGCGGGCGATCACCGCCACACGCTCAAAGCTCCGCGGCAGGATCGCGTCCAGCGCCAACTTGCCCAGGTCGTGCAGCAGACCCGCCAGGAACGCCTCCTGAGGCGAGTACCCCGCCATCGCCGCGGGGTTCCCCTCCGCGATCAACTCCGCCGCCGACGCAACCGCAACGCTGTGACGCCAGAGATCCTTCCGATCAAACGCCCGCTCCGCCGGCGCGTCGTCGGCGCGACGGCCGCGCGTCGCCTCCGAACGCTCGAGCGCGTGCGAGAACATCTCGTGGATCTCGACCGACAGCACCGCCGCCCGCACCGCCTCCAGCCCCAGCATCACCACCGCCCGGTCCACCGTCGTGATCGCGTGCGACACCCCCATGTCCGCCCGCCGGCACAACGCCAGGACCTTCGCCGTCATCGATGCGTCGGACTCGATCAGCCTCGCAATCTCACGAAGGTCCGCGTCGCCGGAGTTCGCCGCACGCATCACCCGCACCGCGATCGGCGAGAGCGTCGGCAACGAGCCGATCTGGCTCAGCACCACCTCGACGTGAGCGCCGGGTTGTTCCGATTCGTGGATCATCCGCTGGGCCCTACGGAGCAACGCTCGGGAACCAACGATCACACCCCCGTCAACTCGGCGATCCGCGCGATCAACCGCTCGATGTTGAAGGGCTTCTTGATGAAGTCGTCCGCGCCCGCTCGCTTCAACTTCTCGATCTCCTCGGGGTTCACCACCCCGGAGACGAACACGATCCGCGTCGTCGAGTAGGCGTCGTTCTCGCGGATCCGCTGGCACACCACGTTCCCGTTCACGTCGGGGAGCATGTAGTCCAGGATGATCGCGTCCGGGCGGAACGCCTCGGTCAGCATCCCCGCGTCGTACCCCGTGCTCGCCACCCGAACCTCGAAACGCCCGTCACGCGCGAAGGCGTCCGTGAACAACTCGAGAATGTGCGGATCGTCATCCACGATCAGCACGCGCTGCTTGCTCCGACCTTCCAGCGCCTCGGTCGGGATGTCGTTCTCACGCATGAAACGGATCAGTTCGTCGCGCGGAATCCGCCGGAAACGCGACCCGGGAACACGGAACCCCTGGAGCCGGCCGCTATCAAAGCAACGGATGATCGTCTGCTGGCTCACCTTGCAGATGTCCGCCGCCTCGCCGGTCGTGAACACCTTCTTCCCCGCCCAGTCCTTCGGGCCGCTGACACTGTCGGCTGTTGTGGCCATGCCGCACCTCCTTGACCCGCACGCGCGCCATCCCGCCGGACATCCAGCCCGGACGACCCTCCAGCATCGGCCCCGGAATCACCGCACTTCACCTAGACCGCCACGCTTTCCCAATCCCCCCCGATTCGCGCCGGGAATCCGCCGTCAATCGACGACAATCGCGGATTATCGGCACAACATCGACCGCCTCCGTGCGCTCACGGCGCGGCGGTGAGGTTCCCTTCCCGGTCGATCTCTTCAACGAAAAACGTCGGCAGAAGGTAGTTTCGCCCCTCGTACGCGAACACCCGGCCGGACATCACCACCGCCGCGCGCTCGCCGCGCCGGTTCGCCACGTTCTCCAGCATCCCGAGATTCATGCAGGGCATGAGCACCATCGCCGGCTCGGGCCGATCAGTAATTTCCGGGCCGGAATCGGTGACGAAGCGCAACTCGCCGCCGTCGCGCACGACGCGCCCGCGCCGCGAAACAATGGTGATCCCTTCGCGCATCGGCGCGGACGCTTCCGAACCGCTCTCCGCGATCCCGGTCCGCGCCATCGGCCTCGGCCGCGCGCTCATCTCACGGAGAAGATCGCCCGCCTTCGGGTCCCGCGAGTCCGCGCCGGCCGCGGTGGTTTCAGAGGCGGCCGGCTCGACCTGCTCCGTCGCGGCGACGCCGAAGTACGTCGGCAAAAGATAGTTCCGGCCGTCATACACAAAGACCTGGCCCGTCGTTTGGAACGTCACGGTCTTGGACTGCAACTCCATCGATTGCTGCATTTCTCGAAGCCGACGGCACGGGAGCATGACCATGGGCGGTTCGGCGTTGCCCTCCGCGTCGGCGTCGAAAACGTAGACCCACGCGCCCTCGCCGCGGACCAGGCGGCCGCGGCGATTCCTGAGGAACGAACCTTCGCGGAGCAACTGCCCCGGCCCCGGTTTCCATTCGGGCGCGGCGACGGGCGACGGCCGCTCGGCGTCCTGCGCGAGCGTCGATCCGCACGCGGCCAGCAGCGCGATCAGACCTGTCCGGAGTTGGCGATGCAGCGGTCGCACGGCACCAGTCTATCGGCCGATTTGTCCTTCCCTTTTTTCCCGATGGACAGTCTCCCCCCGACATGCAAAGATGTCGGGCCACACCGGCCGCGTACCCAAGTGGTCCAAGGGGATGGATTGCAAATCCATTATCCGTGGGTTCGAATCCCACCGCGGCCTTTGTTTATCGGATTCCGAGGATGACCCAGCCCGCTCCCCCCGTTGTCCTCGTCACCGAAGACCCCGGCGATTCCGTGATGCTGGCGCACGACGCGAGCGGGCATCGGCCCGGACATCCCGAGCGGCCCGATCGGCTTCGAGCCGTGTGGGAGGCGCTGGATTCGTTGCCGGCGGGGACAACCCGGCGGGTTGTGCCGAGGCCGGCGAGCCGCGAGGTCCTCGCGCGGGTTCACACGGCGGAGCACATCGAGTTCATCCTGTCGCAGCGCGGTCGGGGCTTTGTGATCGACGAGGACACCGGCGGGAATCCTTCGAGCGTTGATGCGGCGCTGGTCGCGGCCGGCGCGGCGGTGCAACTGGTTGACGCGCTGTGCTCGGGCTCGGCCTGTTCGGGCGGGTTCGCGCTGGTGCGGCCGCCGGGGCATCACGCGGAGGCGGGGCGCGCCATGGGGTTCTGCCTGTTCAACAACATCGCGGCGGCGGCGGCGCACGCGGTGGCGGCGCACGGGTTGGATCGCGTGCTCATCGTTGACTGGGACGTTCATCACGGCAACGGGACACAGCAGGTCTTCGAGAGACGCCGCGATGTCCTGTTCTTCAACATCCACGAAGAGGGGATCTGGCCTGGAAGCGGTTCGGCCGATGAGCGCGGCGTGGGAGCGGGTGAGGGGTACACCGTGAATGTTCCGCTGCCCTCCGGCTCCGGCGATGCGGAATATGTCGCGGTGCTGAAGCGGGTGCTGATCCCGATGGCGGAGCGGTTCAAGCCCGAGCTGGTGCTGGTTTCGGCGGGGTTTGACGCGCACGCTCGCGATCCGCTCGGCTCGATGCGGGTGACGGCGGATGGATTCGCGGCGATGTGCGACGAGGTGCGCGGGATTGCCCGAGCGTTCGCGGGCGGTCGGCTCGGGCTGGTGCTCGAGGGGGGCTACGACCTCGAGGGGCTGTCGGCCAGTGCCGCGGCATGCGTGCGTGTGATGGCTGGGGAGTGTGGTCCGGGAGTGAGCGGCGATCCCGGCGCGGAGGCCTGCGGCGTGATCGACCACGTGATCGCGCTGCATCGTGAGTCCTGTCGCGGGCTGTAGGGGCGAGATTACTCCAGCGCCGCGGCGCCCGAGATGATCTCGGTGAGTTCCGTGGTGATCTGCGACTGGCGGGCGCGGTTGTACTTGCGTGTGAAGTACTTGCCCATTTTTCCGGCGTTGTCGGTGGCGGACTTCATGGCGACCATTCGCGCGACGTGCTCCGAGACGATGGCGTCGTTGTAGCACTGGAAGAGGGTGGCGCGCACGGTGACGGGGAGCAGGTCCGCGAGCAGGATCTCGGCTGGGGGCGAGAACTCGTACTCGACACTCGCGGCCTTGGCCGCGCCGGTCGGGCTTCCGGGAGCCGCTTCGCTCTTGACGGCGGTCGGTTTCAGCGGGAGGAGTTGGAGGATCTCGGGCTTCTGCCGCGCGGTCGAGAGGTACTTCATGTAGATGAGTTTGACGCCGCGGATCTGGCCGGTGATGAATCGGTTCATCAGTTCGTTGGCGATCTTTTCGATGTCGGCGTAGGTGGTCTTGTCTTCGAGATGCGTGTGGATGGTGATGGGCGTGCCGTTGAACCTGAAGAAACCGACGCCTTTTTTCCCGGCGACCTCGACGGCGAGGTTCTGGTTTGCGCGGAGGTAGGCCATGGCGGCGCGGAGGATGGAGCCGTTGTACGGGCCGCAGAGTCCGCGGTTGGAGGTGATGACGAGGACGACCTCCGGGTTCTTGGCGGCGCTGGGGGCGCCCTCGATGAGCGGGTGCGAGATGTTTCCCGCCTTGGCGGCGAGCTGGGTGACGAGGTCGAAGATTCCCTCGGTGTAGGGCTTGGAAGCGGTGGCGCGGAGTTGCGCCTTTGCGAACTTGCTCGTGGCGATCATCTGCATCGTCTTGGTGATGCGGCGGATGTTGCCGACGGCCTTGATCCGTTTCTTGATGTCACGTGCGTTGGCCATATGGGGGGAACGAGGATACCACGGTGCGGGGTAGGGGGATGGAAGGGGGGCGAGGGAGGCGGCGGTCGGGAGCGTGGTGCGGGCCGGCGGTTCTGAAAGGGTGGCGTCTCAGTCCCGAACAAGGTTCATGCTCCTCGCGCTGGACAGTTCGGCGTTGCGGGTGGAGGATTCATGATGAGTGCTGCCGGAGTTCATGCGATGCCCGTCGAACCCACAGGATCCGGTCGATTTGTTGATTCCGGGGCCGATTCCGGCGAGCGGACGTACGCGCTCTTCAACCACCTGATCGGCCTGATCTCGACGGCGTCGGGGGGCATACCTCTGGGCGGGCTGATCGGGACGATCATCATGTGGCGGATCAAGGCGAAGGAGTCGCCTTTTCTTGATGATCACGGGCGCGAGGCGGTGAACTTCCAGTTGAGCCAGCTCGCGTTCATCGCGGGGGGGATGGCGGCGGCGGCGGTGCTGGGGGTGATCAGCCTGGGGCTTGCGGCGCCGCTGATCGCGGTCGGTGCGGTGATCGGCACGGTCGGGTTGACGGTGCTGAACCTCGTCGGCTGCATCCGCGGGGCGATGGCGGCGAACCGGCGTGAGTACTACCGGTACCCCATGTGCATCCGGTTCATCGGCGCCCCGGACGAGGCCGGTTGACGGGATTTTGTTGTTGAAGCGATCGGCCGCGCGGGCGGCTTTCCGCGTGGATGCCCGTGCCCTACTCTGTGTGCATGGCGAGCGCGGGACTTGGCAAGCTCCTGGTGATCGGCGGCGGCGGGCACGCGTGGGTCGTGAGCGAGGCGGCGCGTGCGCAGGGGTGGCGGGTGATGGGTTTCTTTGACGATGATCCGCGCGCGGTGGTGGACGAGCAGACGCCTCGGCTGGGGGCGATCCCGGACTCCATGGCGGCGCGTGAAGGGGAGGCGGACGATCAGCCGGCGCGGACGATCATCGCGCTGGGGTCGATCGAGGTGCGTGCGCGTCTGATCCGCGAACTGGGGGGGCTGTTCGCGACGGTGGTGCATCCGCTGTCGCATGTTTCCCCGTCTTCGACGGTCGGGGACGGGACGTTCATCAGCGCGACGGCGGTGGTGCAGGGTCGATCGACGATCGGCGGTCACGGGATCATCAACACGGGGGCGATCGTCGAGCACGATTGCACGCTCGGTCGCAATGTTCACATTGCGCCGCGCGCGGTGCTGGGGGGCGGCGTGAGAGTGGGGGACGATTCGCTGATCGGGCTTGGCGCGTCGGTTCGGCCGGGGATCCGGATCGGATCGGGGTGCATCGTGGGGGTTGGCGCGGCGGTGATCCGCGACGTGAAGGACGGCGAGAAGGTGGTGGGCGTTCCGGCGCGGCCGGTGGAGTGGTGGACGGAGGGGGATTCGGGATGACGGGGATCGGCGCCGGGCCGATCACGGCGCGGCGAGCATCTCTCGGGCCTGGCTGGCTCGTTCGAGCAGCGCGTCGCGGTCTTCGGTCGCGGGCTGAAGGACGAAGTGCCATTCGATCCTTGTTTTCTTCTTGACGGGTATGGCCATGGCGACGAGATCGACGCCCGGCCATTCGTGGAAGGGGGCCTTGGCCTCGGCCTGGGTGATGAGCGGCTCGTATCCCTGCTTTTTGAGGCGGACGTCGTAGACGCCGAAGTAGGTGAAGTCCGCCTCGCACGGTGTGGAGCCGATCTCGACATCGTTGAGCGTGACGAGCGCGCCGGAAGGTTCGCTGGTGATGAACATGCGTCGTTCGGTGCAGCCGACGAGTGTGGACGCGATGAGGGCGAGCGTGCCGCACGTCCGGGGGATGGATTCAGGTTGGAGCGGCGGGCGGTTTCGTTCCATTTCGGGCGTTCCTGTGTCCTGGGTTCAGCCCCGCGCGCCGAGGGGCGCGGCGGCGGGCGAGTGGGTGATCGGGTGGTGGTCGAACTCGTCGCCTCGGAAGAGGGAGCCGAGGTAGGACCGCTTGACCATTTCGTCGTTGATGAGTTCTCTCGGGGTTCCCTCGCGGAGGACTTTTCCCTCGTTGATGATGTAGGCGCGGTTGCAGACCTGGAGTGTCTGCTGGACGTTGTGGTCGGTGATGAGGATGGCGATGCCCATGTCGGCGAGGCGTCGGATTTCTTTCTGGAGGTCTTCGACGGCGAGCGGGTCCACGCCGCTGAACGGTTCATCGAGGAGGATGAGCCTCGGTTCGGTGACGAGGGCGCGGGCGATCTCGAGTCTTCGTCGTTCTCCTCCCGAGCATGTCCGAGCGGGGTCTTTGGCCTTTGTCCTGAGTCCGAACTGGTCGAGGAGTTCGGCGCATCGTGCGTTGCGGCGGTGGCGGGTGAGTGGTGTTGTTTCGAGGATCGCCTGGAGGTTCTGCTCGACGGTGAGTCGTTGGAAGATGCTGGGTTCCTGCGACAGGTAGCCCATGCCGAGGCGAGCGCGGCGGTACATGGCGAGTCGTGAGATGTCCTTGCCGTTGAAGTGGACGGAGCCGGCGTCGGCGTCGATCATTCCCATGACGATGCGGAAGGAGGTGGTTTTTCCCGCGCCGTTTCGTCCGAGGAGTCCGACGATCTCGGCGGTTTCGACGCGGATGTTCACGCCGTTGACGACCTGTCGTCCCGAGTAGGTCTTGGAGAGGTTGTGTGCGTGCAGGAGTGGCACGTTGTGAGTCTACCTCGGCGTGGGGCGCGGCTGATCGGATCAGGGGCAGGTTGTGCCGTAGCGTGCGAGGGTCATGGTGAGGTCGCTGAATCCGACGAGTCCGTCGCGGTCGGTGTCGCCCGGGCCGGTGGTGGGGCGATAGTTGTTGTTCCAGAGTTCGAGGATGGTCGAGAGGTCGACCATGTTCACGCGGCGGTCGTTGTTCGCGTCGCCGAGGCATCCCGGCGGGTTCAGCGTGACAACGGCTTCGCGGGTGGCGTGCTCGTTGAAAGCGCAGGAGATGACGCACTTGTATCGTGCGGCATCGGGGGCGATGGATTCGGCGATCGTGAGCGCGGGTGATTCGGCGCCCGAGAAGCGTCCGCCGTCGGCGAGCGGCATGCCGTTGCGCCACCACTGGTAGGTGAGCGGGAGGTGGCTGGAGGCGTCCGCGGCGAGGCGGATGGTGTTGCCGAGGTAGGTGTAGAGGTCGTCGGGTTCGCGCGTGATGTCGGAGCATGAGAGGAAGGCGACGGCGACGTTGTTCGTCGCGGTCTGTCCGCACTGGCTGGTGATGTGCAATCGGTAGTTTCCGCGGTCTTCGGGGAGGGTGGGATTGATGGTGAGCGTGGGGGTGGCGGAGCCGAGGATTCGCCCGTCGTCGTCCAGGTCGCTGCCCGCGCGCTTCCATCGGAAGGTGAGGGGGAGGATGCCGTTCACGTCGCAGTGCAGGACGAGGGGCGCTCCGGCCTGAAGGGTCTGCGGTTCCGGCGAGTTGACGATCTCGATGCAGTTGCCCATGTCGAGGAGTGCGGGTCGGCTGATGACCGTGCCGCATTCGGTTGAGGTGACGTGCAGGGTGTAGAGGGCCGAATCCTCGATGACGAGGGGTCCGATGGTGAGGGTCGGTGTGGTGGCGCCGCTGATGCGTTCGTTGTCGAGGAGTGGGGAGGCGCCCTTGAACCATTGGTAGTGGAGCGTTCCGGGTCCGACGGCGGCGGCCTCGAAGGTTGCGGTGTCGCCCGGGTCGGCGCGCCGGTTGTCCGGCTGGCGGGTGACGGCGAAGGCGGGGGCGGAGAGGTCGATCGGCTGGATGAGTCCGGTGACGATGGTGCTCGATTCGAGGACGGTGGTGTACGGGGCCGAGGCGACGGCGGTGTCTTCGTCGGCGGCGACGGCGCGGCCGAGGTCGCCGACGAAATGGGCCGGGTCGGAGACATCGTCGAACCGGACGCGGCCGAGGAATGCCCAGTAGCCGTCGATTCGGCGGTAGATGTAGGCGGCTCCCCAGATCTCGGCGTAGGGGGCGCCGACGATGAGCGTGTCGTTTGCGAGGTCGATGCTGCGGGCAAAGTCGCTCTCGATGTACGAGTTGTCGCGCGGCGTGGTGATCTCGTGTTCGAGTCGCCAGTGATCGCTCTCGAATCGGTAGATCCAGACCTTGGGGGCGTCGCGGCCGGTGAAGGGTGAGGCGACGACCGCGGTGTCCCGGCCGAGGGCGACCTGCCATCCCGCGCGGTCGGCGGGTTCGAGGCCGGGCGGCGTGAGATTGGCTTCGAGGGTCCAGCCTGTTTCGGTCTTCTGAAAGAGGTAGGCGGCGCCTTCGTTCGTCGGGTCGGGATGGAATGGAGCGCCGACCAGGACCCGGCTGCCGAAGACGGAGACGGATCGTCCGAAATCGTCGAACATTGTTCCGTCCGGCGGGCGGAGGTGGGCGATGAGTCTCCACGAGCCTTCGATGTTGGCGTGGAGTTCGACCCAGCCGTTGGGTTCATCGTTGCTGTAGAGGGCGCCGATGGCGGCGATGTCGTTGTGGAGGTCCACGTCGTAGCCGAAGGAGTAGATGGGGGAGACGGCGGGGTCCGGCTTGATGTTCGCGTGCTCGCGCCATTCGACGCCTGCCGGTCCGTCGTGTCTCTTGAAGACGAAGACCTCGCCTCGACGGAGGATGTGGAAGGGGCTGGAGGCGAGCGCGAAGTCGCCGCTGATTGCGACGGCCCAGCCGAAGTTTCCGTCGATGCCGACGCGCGGGACGGTGACGATTCCCTGCGGCGTCCAATGGTCGCCGATCTTCTCGAAGAAGTACGCGGCGCCGACGTCGTCCTGTCCGAGCGGTTCGTCGTGGAACGGATCGCCGACGATGAGCCGCGAGGCTTGGAGGTCGATGGCCTGGCCGAAGGCGGAGTGCTCGGGGTGCGGCGTGGGTGAGATCGGTTGGAGGGGCACCGGTGCGCAGAGGCCGCGTTGATTTTTCGCGTCGGTGTCGCGGGGGGCGTTGCGGGGGCTGGTCCGGGCCGGCGGGTCGAGGCGTTCGACGGGGTAGATGCGCTGGCCCTCGGCGCGGAGCGGGAGGGGGGCGAGAAGGGAGATCAAGACGATCGCCGGGATGGGGTGCAAGGCGGATCCTCCGCGTGGCGCTGCGTGGTGGCGTCGGTACCTGGGAACGTTAGCCCGGATTCGGGCTGGATGAATGTTCGGGTCGGGCGATGCTTGCCCTTGGGCGTGTGTCGTGGCACTCTGGTGTCCATGAAGACACTCACTTTCTCGTTGTCCGTGCTGACGGTGGTTGCTGGTCGCGGGTTCGCGGAGGTCCGGCCGCCGGTGGCGGAGCGCGTCCCGGTGGTGGACACGTATCACGGGGTGTCCGTGACGGATGAGTACCAGTGGCTTGAGAAGTGGGACGATCCGCGGGTTCAGGCGTGGAGCGAGGGTCAGAACGCGTATGCGCGTTCGGTGCTCGACTCGCTGCCGAACGTCGGGGCGATCCGGGCGCGGGTGAGCGAGATCCTTTCCGCGCCGACGGAGTCGTATTTCGAGTTGTCGTCGAGGCCGGGGAAGTTGTTCGCGATGAAGCGTCAGCCGCCGAAGCAGCAGCCGTTCTTGATCGTGATGGACGGCCCGGGGGATGCGTCGGGGGCGCGGGTGCTTGTTGATCCGAACAAGTTGGACGCGAAGGGGACGACGGCGATCGACTGGTACGTGCCTTCGCCCGACGGGAAGACGGTGGCGGTTTCGATTTCAGAGGGCGGTTCGGAGAGCGGCGATCTGCATCTCTTTGACGCGGCGAGCGGCGAGCAGCTCGAGGCGCCGATCGCGCGGGTGCAGGGCGGGACGGCGGGCGGATCGCTGGCGTGGCTGGACAACACGACGTACCTGTACACGCGCTATCCGCGCGAGGGCGAGAAATCGGGGGATGACCGGAACTTCTTCGTCCGCGTGTTCAAGCACACGATCGGGACGGACGCGGCGCACGACACCTACGAGATCGGCGACGATTTCCCGAAGATCGCGGAGATCCAGTTGGACGTGGACGGTTCGTCGGGGCGGGCGCTGGCGACGGTGCAGCTGGGGGACGGCGGGCAGTTTTCGCTGTACCTGCGTTCGAAGGAGGGGAAGTGGACGCAGTTCGCGGGGTACGAGGACCAGGTGGACCAGGCGGTGTTCGGGCCGAGGGATGACCTGTTCCTGGTGTCCTATCGCGGGGGTCCGCGCGGGGAGATCCTGCGGCTGGGGGTGGATGATCTGAAGTTGTCGAGCGCGAAGGTGGTTGTGCCCCAGGGCGCGGACGCGGTGGTGACGAGTTTCCTGAGCGAGCCTCCGAGCGTGGTGGCGACGAAGGATCGGCTGTTCGTGACGTACCAGACGGGCGGGCCTTCGGAGTTGCGCGCGTTCGACCTGGAGGGACGTTCGGCGGCCGGGCCGGAGCAGTTGCCGGTGTCGGTGGTTGCGGGGCTGGTGATGGTGGGCGATTCGTTGCTGTTCAACAACTCGTCGTACCTTCATCCCGCGGCGTGGTACCGGTTTGATCCGAAGTCCGGGGCGACGGAGCGCACGTCGCTGGCGACGAGCGCGGTGGTGAACCTGGATGACTGCGAAGTGGTCCGGGAGTTTGCGACGAGCCAGGACGGGACGAAGGTGCCGGTGAACATCATCCGTCCCAAGGGGATCAAGCTCGACGGCTCGCACGCGCTGATCCTGAACGGTTACGGCGGGTACGGCGTGAACATCAACCCGCGTTTCAGGCCCCTGGATCGCGTGGTGCTGGAGCAGGGGGTGGTGTACGCGGTGGCGAACATCCGCGGCGGCGGCGAGTTCGGCGAGGAGTGGCACCTCAACGGGAATCTCACGAAGAAGCAGAACGTGTTCGACGACTTTGCGGCGGTGGCCCGGCACCTGATCGAGCGCGGGTACACGACTTCGGAGCGGCTGGGGATCATCGGGGGGAGCAACGGCGGCCTGCTGATGGGGGCGACGTTCACGCAGAATCCGACGCTGGCGAAGGCGGTGGTGTCGAGCGTCGGGATCTATGACATGCTGCGGGTGGAGTTGTCACCGAACGGGGCGTTCAACGTGCCGGAGTTCGGGACGGTGAAGGACGAGGCGCAGTTCCGGGCGCTGCATGCGTATTCGCCTTATCACCATGTGAAGGATGGGACGGCGTATCCGAGCATCCTGTTCATGACGGGGGCGAACGATCCGCGAGTGGACCCGATGCATTCGCGGAAGATGACGGCGAGGCTGCAGGCGGCTTCGCCGGGGACGAGGGTGCTGCTGCGGACGAGCATGGACAGCGGGCACGGGTTGGATACGTCGCTGAGCGAACAGATCGCGCAGCAGACGGACGTGTACGCGTTCCTGTTCGCGGAGCTTGGGGTGAAGTACAAGGCGGTGGAGTGATTCCGGGGGCGGCGTCCCTATGATGCTGAGATGCCCAAGGCCCGAAAACCCCTGATGCGATGCCTGGGCGAGTTCGTCGGGCATGTGCTGCACGGGGTGCGGTCGGATCCCGGGGCGGGTCGGCGCGTCGAGACGCATCGGGAAACGGTCGAGGATGAGGGTGTGCGTCCCGATGGTCGTCGCGTGATCGTGAGGCGGACGATTGTCGAGGAGGTCGAGGTCCGTCCGCCGGAGCGCGGGTCATGAAGAGGAGTCATCGGGTGCGCGTGAAGTCATTGATCGTCGGGCTGGTGTGCGGGTCGGGCGCGATCTGCGGCGGCTGCAACACGGAGCACCTGGGGGTGCCCGGGCCTGGTGCGGTGGGGGGGGTGCTGGTGAGTTACGGCACGTCGGCGATTCCGCACGGGCCTCGGGTGACTTTTGTGAATGACTCCGCGATGACGATCTCGATTCGTTACTGGTCGGGTCGTCGTGACACGACGGCGCCGCGCGGGGTGGCGGACCTTCGCACGGATGAGGAGATGAGTCTCCGGGCGTTGCCGGGCGAGTTTTTCATCACGCAGGCGGGGCGGTCGTGGTGGCCGACGAGCATGAGCGACGGGGTGGTGTACGCGCGGATCGAGGTGGAGGCGCTCGACGGCTTGAAGCGCGGCCCGATCTGGCTGGAGTTGGAGCAGCCTCAGCCGTTCACGTTCTCGGCGACGGGCGATTCGCCGGAGTCGCTCGAGTTCAAGCGTTTCGGCGGCGGGGCGATCGTCCCGCTGGCGCGTGACCGCTGGATTGACGGGAACAACGGGCCTTTCCCCGTGTACGACGACGTGGCGTCGAGATGAGTGTGCGCGTCGCGCGGCTCGTGGTTTTCCCGCGGGTGATTTTTGAACATGGCGGGGACTTGCGGCGCGCGGCGGCGTAGGATTGCGCGCATTCTGAACGTGTCTCCCGGTCCATCACGATGAGGAGTCGCCGCGATGTTCAGTCTTCCGCCGCTGCCGCCGAGTTGGGACGGTTTTCACCCGCTGGTTGTTCACTTTCCGATCGCGTTGCTGCTGAGCGCTCCGGTGCTGGTGCTGATGGGGCTGCTTGTGCATCGTCATCGTCACGGGCTGAATGTTTCGGCGCTGGTGTTGATGTTGATGGGGACGATCGGGGTGTGGCTGTCGCTTTCGACGGGCGAGTCGGCGGAGGAGTGGGTGGACGAGGTCGGGGCGGTGAAGTCGATTTTGCACGATCACGAGGAGATGGCGGAGAAGGCGTGGATCGCTTCGATCGTCGCGACGGTTGTCTTTGCGGCGTACACGGCGGTGCCCTGGATGATGAAGCGCGAGGTCGCGCGGAAGTGGACGCTGCTCGCCGGGGCGCTGTTTCTTGCGGGGTATGTGATCCCCTGCCTCGCGGTGGCGAACACGGCGCACCTTGGTGGGCGGCTGGTTCATGAGCAGGGGGTGCGTGGCCGGCTGACGGCGGGCGGGGTGGCGGAGTCGAGCGGGGCGCTGCCGAGGGAGCGTGAAGAGGACGAGGGTCATTAGCGGTTGATGGGCGTGATGGCGCGCGCGCCGTCGGGGTGTCGATCGCGGAATCTCGCGCGCTGGTCAAGATTTCTGCAAGTGGCTGATCGGAGCGGTGTTGCGCGTGCCGGAGATGCGGCGCGTGTGCGGTGGCCGCGCGCGCGGCGTGGTCCGCGTCCCCGTTTGTGGAGGCCGGCTCGTCGTGAGCGGGCTGATGGGAACGGTGGCGCGGGCTGGATGCTCGTGCGGCGGCGACAGATGGGGAGCACGCGATGCCCTGGGACCTCTCACCTTTTTCGGAGGCTGGACTGACTGCCGGGCTGATGGAAGGCCTGCTGGGCGAGCACGAGAGACAAGTGCGGCCAAGGCTCGATCGGCTGTGGAGTTACTACCGGAATCCGGCGCGGCCCGCGACGGCGGGTGTGGGCGCGAGGCCGAGCGCGATGGGTGGGGTCCCGGGGCTCGCGGGCGGCGTGACGGCGCGTCGGCTGGCGCAGGCGGGCGGGCTGCCCGAACGGCTGCTCACGTCCGATCATGACGGACGTTCGAAGGAGATCGTGATCGAGAACGACATCGGCTGGCGGATCGACACGCTGGTCGATTTCCTGTTCGGGAAGCCGATCCGCATGCGGAGCACGGCGCGCGATGAGGGGCTTCGTTCCGAGATTGAGGCGCTGCTCGGCGAGGCGTGGGAGGCGTCGGGCGGGGTGTCGTTGCTGCAGGACATGGCGCTGCTCGGCTCGGTGTACGGGAGCGCGGACCTGGTGGTGCGGGGGCTGGAGCGCGATGTGCCGCGGATTGAGCTGGTGGAGGCGCCGAGGGGGATCGCGGTGCTGGACCCCGGTGACTACCGGAAGATCGTGGCGTACGTGATCGTGGCGTCGAAGGTGGAGCCGAGCGAGGGTCAGGGACGGATGCTCGGGAGTCTGTGGCGTCGCGTTCGATTCGGGGCTTCGGCGGACGAGGCGGCGAGCGGGGATCGCGTGGTCAAGCGGGTGGTCGAGGTGCTTTCGGCGTCGCATCGGCAGGTGTACGAGGATGGGCGGCTGGTGGTGGACGAGGCGAACGGGCTGGGCGAGTTGCCGGTGGTTCATGTCCAGAACGCGAGCCAGCCGTTCCGGTACGAGGGTCTGAGCGATGTTGAGCCGCTGGTGCCGTTGCAGGACGAGTTGAACACGCGGCTGAGCGACCGGGCGCACCGCGTGACGCTTCAATCGTTCAACATGTACCTGGTGAAGGGGCTGGATTTCGGGCCGGCGATGGCGGGGCTGCGGGTGTCGCCCGGGCAGGTGTGGATGACGGACAACCCGGAGGCGCAGGTGCAGTCGTTCGGGGGCGATGGGCATTCGCCTTCGGAGGATCGTCACATCGACGAGTTGCGCGAGGCG
>JAEUIV010000195.1 GCA_016795005.1 Phycisphaerae bacterium | reverse complement strand
GGGCAGGACTTCGGCGACAACCTCCGCTCGTGGGTCGCCTGGAAGAAACGGACACCGGACCTCTTCGCCGCGCGACGCGCGTATGTGTACCCGGTGTTCTATCGCGAGAAGACGTGGCTTGAAACCATCATCCCCCTGTGGGTGCCGCCGAACGAGATCGCGGCTTCCCCGGCCGGATTGAGCGCTCCGCGGGTGGCGGCCGACGCGCCCGCCGAGCAATCCTCGGAATCCACGCAGGACGCCGCCGACGATACCCGAAAGAACTAGAGCGATGCGAGCGCTCCGCTACGAAGGCCCCGCGAGCGGGGTGAGTTTTCTCCGAAACACCCCCGAGCCGGAGGTGCGCGAGGGTGAGGCGCTCGTGCGTCCCCTCCGCATGGCGATCGGCTCGGCGGACGTGCTGCTCGCGGCGCGCAAACCCGGTATCCCCGGTGTCACGATGGGGCGGGAGTTCGTCGGCATCGTCGAGCGAATCGGCGCGGGCAAGGGGCCGCGCGAGAAGGGGCCGTCGCTCGTCGGCAAGCGGGTCGTGGCATCGTCCTGCATTTCCTGCGGCGAGTGCGACCTGTGCCAGCGCGGCCTGGCGGCCCATTGTCGGAGTCGCGCCGTTGTCGGCCTCTTCGGGCGTGACGGCTGCTTCGCGGATCGATTGGTGATGCCGCTGCGCAGCCTGCTGGCCGTGCCGAATGAAGTGGACGATGACCACGCGGTGTTCGCTGAATCACTCGCGTCGGCGGTGCACGCCGCCCAGCAACTGCGGATCGAGGGCAAGCCCTACATCACGGTGCTGGGGGATGGTGACCTCGCCCTTTTGTGCGGGCAGGTGATGAACCGTCTCAACGCATCGGTGCGGATCGTCGGCTGGCAGCCGTCGCGCGCCGATCTCACCGCGAAATGGGGTGTGAAGCACCGGCTCGAACGCGACATCGGCCGCCGAGCGGACCAGGACGTGGTCGTCGATTGCACCGGCACGCCGGAGGGGTTTGACCTGGCGCTCAAGCTGGTCCGTCCTCGCGGGAAGGTGCTTGTCAAGGGGCTGCTCCACGCATCCGTCGCTTCCGCGTGGACCATTGATCTCTCGCCCATCGCAACCAGCGAGATCGAAGTCATCGGCAGCGCGAGCGGTCCGATCGGCGAGGCGCTTGAAGTGCTGAAGCGGCGCGAGGTGGACATCGTCAGCCTGATTTCGAAGCGCATCCGGCTGGAAGACTCGGCCGAGGGGCTGCGCACCGCCGCTCGTGGTGAAGCGGTGAAGGTGCTCATCGAACCCTAGAACGCTCAGCCGATGTGGACGGCCCCGCTCAGCACGAGCGATGCCAGGATGAGGAAGAGAACGATCCGGTACACGCCGAATACGCTCAGCCCGTGCCGGTTCAGGAACCCGACGAGCCACCGGATGGCGATCGCCGCGGAGATCATCGCGATCACGACGCCGACGATGACGTTGAGCACGCCGAGCGTCTCGAAAAGGTTCGGCGTGCCCGTGTCGCTGGCGTGCTTCAGGTTCTTCACGAGTTTGTAGAGGCACGCCGCGCCGAGCGTCGGCAGCCCGAGGAGGAACGAGAACTCCGCGGCCTCGCGTGGCCTCAGGCCGAGCATCGTGCCGCCGGCGATCGTCATCATTGAACGCGAGGTGCCCGGCCACATTGCGACGCACTGGAACAGCCCGATCCCCAGCGCCTGCACCGGGGTCATGCGGTCGATGGTGTCGCCCCCCGGCAGCAGCGAGGGCCGCTCGCCGAGCGAATCGTTCCGCCGGCGCCATCGGTCGATCCAGATCATCCAGACCCCGCCGAGCAAGAGCGCGATCAGCACCGGCCAGGGGCGAAAGAGCCTTTCTTCGATGAAGTCGTCGAGCAACGGCCCGAGCAGCGCCGCGGGAAGAAACGCGACGATCAGGTTCACCAGCAGCCGGGCGCCGTCACGGTCCCCGCCGACGATTCCTCGGAGCATCGAGGCGACCCGGGGCCAATACAGCCCCGCGACCGCGAGGATCGCGCCGCCCTGGATCACGATGTTGAACGCATCGACGGCGGCCTTGCGCTCGGGAGTCGTGTCAAGCCCGAGCAGGGCGCTCGTCAGGATGAGGTGCCCGGTCGAAGAGACCGGGAGAAACTCGGTGATGCCCTCGACGAGGCCGAGGATGATCGCGTGGAACAGGTGCATTGCGCGAGTGTAACGCTACGGCAAGCCACCAACCCAAAGAACATCCGCGTGCCCCAGGCCGCTCACGCCAGCCTCACCCACTTCACCAGTTCCATCAGGCTTGGGGGCTTGCCGTACATCAGGACTCCCACTCGGAAAATTTTCGCGGCGATCCAGATCATCCCCGCGACACCGGCCAGCCCCACGGCCGAGGTCAGCACAAGTTCCCACAAGGGGACGACGTGCGACGGCTGGGCCAGGCGCATCACCATCACGTAGGGGGTGGTCAGCGGAAAGTACGAGAACACGCGCGCGATCACGCCGCCCGGGTTCTGCATGATCGGCATCATGAGGAGGAAGGGAAGGATGATCATGATGGTGATGGGGGTGTACAACGCCTGCGCCTCTCGGATCTCGGTGACCGCCGACCCGACCGCCAGCATCATCGAGCCGATGAGCGCATACGCCATCAGGAAATAGAGAAGCGCCCAGGGCAGGATCGACATCGGTATCTGCGCCGTCGTGCCGAATCGGCTGGCGATGCCGAACCCCAGCGCCCCGTAGATCGCGAGCACCGCCAGCCCGACCAGCCCCTGCCCGACGAGTTTCCCGATCAGGAGTTCGCGCGGCGAGATCGCCGAGAGAATCACCTCCATCACGCGGGAGGACTTCTCCTCCAGCGTTCCCATCATGAGGTACTGGCCCCCGGTCATCGCGGAGATGTAGATGAGCATCATGAAGATAAAGGGCAGGAGCAGTGTCAGGGCATCGTTCGACTTCTTCTCGCCCTGCGGCGTCACGACCACCGACCGCGCCTGCACCGGCAGCCTCGACAGCGCGAGGGCCAGGTTCGGCTCCATCCCCGCGCGACGGAACCGCTCGTCACGCACCATGTTCTCAACCGCCGTCTTCAGTTGCCGGCTGTGGTCCGGCCGGAGTTTGGTGCCGTGGAAGAAGGCGTAGGAACCCGGACCCTCTTCCAGCAGCTTTTCAAGTTCCCGGCGCTGATCCTTGTCGTCATCCCGATCGCCGCTGTCGAGCCGCAGCGCCGCCGGGGAGAGCGCCATGGTCTTCTCATCGACCACCGCCAGCGCGATGATCTCGCCCGAGTTGATGCGCTCCCGCTGTTTCGCCTCGTCGGCATCGGGGGGAAGCACCTCGACGTTGATCTTGTTCGACTCGCTCTCGCCGAAGAACTGCTGCTGAATCTCCACCCCCTTGTCGAACTGCTCGCCCATCCCCATCTGCTCGGACATCTTGCGCGCGGCTTCGATCTGGGCCTTCATCTTTTCCAGCCGCTGTCGCTGCTGCTCCGGGTCGAAGTACGTCGCAAGTTGATCGCCGATCTTGCCCCCGTTCGTCCGATCAATGACGGCGAACGTCCCTTCGACCGGCGGCTTGGGGAACTTGATCGACGTCACGCCGATCATCAGCGTCCAGATGAGGACCGGAAAGACGATCGCGCCAAGGAAAAACGCCTTGGTCAACGCCGTTGACTTGAACTCGCGGATCGCTGCGGTAAGGATTCGGCTCATGGTGCTTCCGTGTGCGGTTGAAATGATCTGACTCATGCGTCCGCGTTGACCGCGCGCTGATCGCCGCCCGAGCCGAGCATCGAACGCAGGACGTCCTCGGTCTCGCCCGGCTCAACCAAATGAACGAACACGTCTTCGAGCGTCGCACGGCGCAGTTCGATCCGGCGGACCGGCACGTCGCCCAGGATCAGCCCCATCACCTTCCGCGGGTCGGCCGCCTGGACCAGCGACACCTCGTACGTCCCGCGCTCCCCCGAGTGCATCACCCCCGAAACACCCGACAATCCGCGGAGCGTGTCCGTCCACCGCCCGTCTCCCTCGCTCGGCTCAACGACGATGGTCCTGGGATTGAACTGCGCCCGGATCTCGTCCATCGACCCGTCGAGGATCTTGCGTCCCTTGT
>JAEUIV010000186.1 GCA_016795005.1 Phycisphaerae bacterium | reverse complement strand
AGCGGCTCGGCGATCTTCTGGAGACTGGCCCAGATGGCTTCGCGGAGGGGCGTGAACCACTGGCCGTTGTAGACCAGTTCGCCGAAGCGGATGCCGAGGTGCTCGCGGTGGTGGCGGGTCTCGCGGTCGAGCACCAACTCTTCCAGGCCGCGGAGGGCCTCGAAGATGACCGTGCCGCCGGGGGTCTCGTAGCAGCCGCGGGACTTCATGCCGACGAGGCGGTTCTCGACGAGGTCGACGCGCCCGACGCCGTGCTTCGCGGCGATGTCGTTCAGTTTGAGGATGAGTTGATCGCCCGGCATCTCCTTCCCGTTGAGCGAGCGCGGGAACCCGGAGCGGAAGCCGAGGGAGACTTCCTCGGGCTGATCGGGGGCCTTGCGCGGGTCGGCGGTCATGACCCAGATGTCATCCGGCGGCGGGTTCCACGGGTCTTCGAGCGCGCCGCCCTCGTGACTGATGTGCCAGAGGTTTCGGTCGCGGCTGTAGATCTTTGTCTTGCTCGCGGCGCACGGGATCTTCCGGGCCTCGAGATAGTTCAGCATGTCCTCGCGCGACTTCAGTTCCCATGTGCGCCACGGCGCGATGATCTCCAGATCGGGCGCGAGCGCCGCGTAGGCGCTCTCGAAGCGGACTTGGTCGTTGCCCTTGCCGGTGCAGCCGTGGGCCACGGCGTCGGCGCCGACCTTGCGGGCGACTTCGACCTGGGCCTTGGCGAGGATTGGACGTGCGGTGGACGTGCCGAGGAGGTACCGATGCTCGTAGATGGAGCCGGCGATGACCGTGGGAAAGACGTACTGCTCGGCGAACTCACGCTTGAGATCGACGACATGGCAGGCTTTCGCGCCGGACTTGATGGCCTTGTCCTCGACGCCCGCGAGTTCATCGGCGCCCTGGCCGACGTCGCCGACGGCGCAGACGACTTCGCACTTGTGGTGCTCGACGAGCCACGGGACGATGCAGGAGGTGTCGAGGCCGCCGGAGTATGCGAGGACGACTTTCTTTGCCATGGTTGAGTCCTGAGTATCGAATCCAGAGTCCAGTGAAGCGTCACATCCGCTCTTGTCAACTCTACATTGCTTCAATCCGAAGCGGACGGAACCGGCATCACCCCGATCCCATCAGCCCCAACAGCAGCGCATTCTGCGCATGCATCCGGTTTTCCGCCTGGTCGAACACGATGGACCGAGGCGAATCGATCACTTCGTCCGTCACTTCCTCGCCGCGGTGCGCCGGGAGGCAGTGCATGAACAGCGCCGAATCACTGGCGCGGGCCATCAGGTCGGCGTTCACCTGGTACGGCCCGAAGACGCGCCGGCGTTCCTGCGCCTCGGATTCCCAGCCCATGCTCGTCCACGCATCGGTGTACACCGCCGCCGCGCCCCGGACGGCCGATGGATCGTGCGACAACGAGACCGAGCCTCCCGAGATGGTCGCCTTCGAGCGCGCCAGCCGGAGCACGGACTCATCCGGCCCGTACCCCTCCGGCCCGACGATTACAACGTCCATCCCCACCGTCGCCGCGAGGATCATCAGCGATGCACACACGTTGTTCCCGTCGCCCACGAACACCAGCCGCTTCCCCTTCAACCCGCCGAGACGTTCGCGGAGCGAGAAAACATCCGCCAGCGCCTGGCATGGGTGGAAATCGTCCGAGAGCGCGTTCACAACGGGCACGCGCGCATGCCTCGCCAGGCCTTCGACCACCTCATGGCTGAACGTCCTGGCGACGATCGCGTCGCACCAGCGCTCCAGGTTCTTCGCGTAATCGTGGACGCTTTCGCGCTCGCCGATCCGCTCCCTGGAATGGTCGTAGAAAAGGGCATGCCCCCCCAACCTGGCGATCCCGATCTCGAAGGTGACCCTCGTCCGGAGCGATGGCTTCTCGAAGAGCATCACGACCGATCGGCCCGCCAGAACCGAGCGGAATGCCCCCGGCTCCTTCTTCAACGCCGTGGTCGAAGCGAACAGCGACGTAACTTCCGCCGGCGTCAACTCCGCCGCGGTGAGGTAATCCTTGAATCCAAGTGTGCGCTTCATCCGACGCTTCCGCCTTTCCTGATTTCCCCCGGCTTGAACCGCGTGCCGCGAACTTCGCCCCGTGCCAGCGCCACGAGTACGTCCGGCTGATTCCACGAAGCAATCACCGCGGACACTCCCGCGCGCGCGGCGGCCCCCAACGCCGCACGCACCTTCGGGATCATTCCCCCCGTCACGACGCCGGACTCGATGAGCGATTCCGCGCCCGCCGCATCGAGCGATTCAACCAGGCGACCGTCCCCGTCCAGAACGCCGGCGACATCCGTCAGCAGGACCAGAAGCCGCGCGCCGATGATCGACGCCACTCCGGCCGCCGCGTCGTCCCCGTTGATGTTCAACGCCCGGCCGGACTCGTCAAACCCGATCGGGCTGAACACCGGCATGAACCCCTCGTCAAGCAGCACGCGCGCCAACCGGGGATCGCCCCCCGTGACCTCGCCCACGAAGCCGATGTCCATCCCTCCAGGCGTGATCCGCGTCGCCCGCGCGAAGCCGCCGTCGCCGAGACACAGCCCGACCGCGGGCGCTCCGATGGAGATCATCGCGCCGACAATACTTTTGTTCACCTTGCCCGCGAGCACCGCGACGATCTCACCGATCTCGCGCTCGCCGGTCACCCGCAATCCTTCGCGGCGAACCGACACGATGCCAAGAGCTGAAAGATGGTCGTCCACCGCCTTGCCTCCGCCGTGAACAACGACCACCCCTCCGCGCTCTCGATGGGCCGCGGCGATCGCACTCAACAAAGGCGTCGCCCGCTCAGGCGATTCGACCGCAAGCCCGCCGAGCTTGATGACGATCGGCCGCATCAAGGACGTTCCCCCGTTCCCACGGCGAGCAGCCCCATTGTCTCGGCAAGCGCGAACCGCGCGTTCATGCACTGCACCGCCTGTCCCGCCGCCCCTTTCACCAGGTTGTCGATCGCGCTGACGATGACCAGGTGCCGGTGCGTCTCATCCACCGCCCAGCCGATGTCGCAGAAGTTGGAGTGGCGCGCCGCGGCGATCGAAGGCCACTCTCCCGCGGGCAGAAGCCTCACAAACGGTTCCATTTGGTACGCGCTCCGCAGCGCCGTTCCAACCCGCGTTGCATCCCATCCCGGCGCCAAGTCAACGTGCATGGTCGACAGGATGCCTCGATCAAAGCAGCCCAGATGCGGCGTGAACACCACCGCCGCTCCGGCGTAGGCGTCAATCTCCGGGTTGTGCCGATGCTTCAGCACGTTGTAGGGTTGGAGGCTGACTTCACAGAAGAGATTGGCCGTTGTCGCGTGCCGACCGGCCCCGCTGACCCCGCTCACCGAATCCACGATCGGTCGTCGGCCCTCCTCCGCCGCCCCCGCGCGCATCAAGGGCGAGAGCGGGAGGATCGCGCTGGTCGGATAGCACCCGGCGACCGCGACGAGGTCGGCCTGCGCGATCTCGCGCCGGAACAACTCCGGGATCCCGTACGCCGCGCGACGCAGCCATTCGGCATGCCCGTGCTCGAACCCGTAATGCTTCGGGTACAGCGATGCCTCCTTCAGCCGGAACGCCGCCGAGAGGTCAAAGACCTTCATCCCGCGAGCGAGGAGCGCCGGCGCCAGATCGTGGCTCACAGCGTGCGGCGTGCAGAGAAAAACGACCTCCGCGCCCGAACCCGCGATCGCGTCCGCGCTCGCCGGGCGCAACGGAAGATCGCACCTCCGGCGAAGGCTTGGGAACACCGAAGAGAGCGGCGTCGGCTCCCCTTCGCCCCGCCTGTCCGAGCCGAAGACACCCACGACCTCCGCGCGGGGATGTCCAAGCAGGATCGACACCAGCTCGGCTCCCGTGTACCCCCCCGCCCCCACGACCGCACATCGGATCGTGCGAGCGCCGCCGGTCGCGCTCAAAGAATCCCGCCCATCTTCTGGAACTGCAACGCGACGTTTCGAGCATCCCGCGGCGTGCGCGCCGCCAGGAACACGGTGTCGTCACCCGCGAGGCTCCCGACAATCCCGGCGAGTGGCGCCAGGTCAACCTGCGCCGAGAGCAGGCTCGCGTGCCCCGGCTCCGTCTTCAGCACCACGGTGGTCCCCGCCGAGTCCGCCGAGAGCATGTGCCGCTGGACCGAGGCTTCGAGGTCCGTGACCGCGCGTTTCCCGCTCTCGGCGCTGGAAAGCGTGTAGCCCGTCGGCGCCTTGAGCACACCCATCTCGCGGAGGTCGCGGGAGAGCGTCCCCTGCGTGGCGCGGACGCCGTTTGCAAGCAGCAACTCACGGAGGTGATCCTGACTCTTGACGACCGAACTCTGGAGGAGCCTCGCGATGAGGCGGTGGCGGTGAACCTTGTTCATGGCACATATATATTATGGCAGCGCATGAATATGTCAACGGGGAACCCGCCCGCCGACACCCGCGGCACCGACCGCCCGCCCGAAGACCACCCCCGCGAAGAATCAGCGGAATCGTGCAACGCACGCCCCCAGCCTCCGTATGATCTTGAGTCAGAATATGGGCCTCCAGAACGCACCATGCTCCGCCCAGGCCCGCGGAGCGAATCGGGGTCGGAACCACATGTTTCCGCGCCGCCTCATCGGGTTGGCGAGCCTCTCCCTGACGCTCGGCTTCGCCACGAACACGTACGCACAACGCCGGCCAGACCCGGCGCCGCTGCCCGTTTACCAGCAGGCGCCGGTCCCGGATCGCTATCTGGCTCAAAGCGCGCCGCCGACCCCCGCGCCGGTTCAGACGACAACGGTCATCGTCAACCAGACGGAGCCGGTCGATTCCTACTACGCGCGACAGCGGTATGAAGTGCCGGCGCTCCCGCCGCCGCCGCAGGTCGTGTACGTCCAGCCGCCCGCGCCGCAGGTGGTCTATGTGCAGCCCTGCCCGCCTCCGGTGGCGTATTGCCCACCGCCGCGGCCGGTCTACGTCTGCCCGCCTGCACGCTATGACTGCGGCCCGTCCTACTACGGCGGGTACCGATCGTACTACGGCTCGGGGCTTTCGCTCTCCTTCAGTTTCGGTGACGATTGCCGCGGCTCGTCCTTCCGCTATCGTGGCGGCGGGCACTACGACTCGGGCCGAGGCCACGGCGGCGGTCGCGGCGGTCACGGCGGCGGCCGCGGGCGACGCTGAAGCCGATCACCCCCGAGACTCACCCGATCACCACGCGGGCGGTCGCATCCGCGGCCGCCCGCATTCTTTGGCGGCCGCCGTGCATGCGGAGCCGCTATCCTCCTGTCCACTCACCACACGGAGCCACGCTTCATGCGCGCCCTTTTCGCACTGCCCCTCTTGATCTCAACGTTTTTCACCCTCTCGGCCTGCCAGGAAGCCCCGCGCGGCGACTCCGGCGGACGGGTCTCCGTCGGCTCCACCACGCCGGGAGAAGCCAACTCCGGGCTGATGCGCACCGCTGACCTCGTCACCGCAAGCGATGATGTGGCGCTCGCCCTGGCCCAGGATGTCGACCAGATGGTCACGCAGGACTTTACCGGGCAACGAGTCACCATTGTCTTCGGCGACCTGATGAACAAGACCTCGAAGATGTCCACGACCGACTTCGAGTTTGTCCGCGACCGCATCAAGAGCAAACTGATGGACAGCCGCATCGTCCGCGACAACGCGCGATTCGTCGAGAACCGTTCGCGCCGTGAGTCGCTCCGCCAGCGCGAACTCGGCCAGACCGGCGACCAGAAGATCGGCCACACCTCCGATCTGTCGCAGCCCGCCGTCAACGAGGAGTTCTTCCTCTTCCTCAACGGAAACATGTACAGCGTCGACCGCCCCGACACGCGCCTGTATTACCTCAAGTTTGAACTCATGCGCTCCAGCACCGGCGAGACCGTCTTCTCCAAGGACTACGAGGTGAAGTACGGCCGGTAAGCGTCTCGGCTCGGCAACGGACGCATCGCCATCGGACCACGGCATGGGCGACCATCAGCGCAATCGAACACGCCAACACGGTCTCTTCCGTGCCCTCTGCGTGTCGGCGGTCAATCTTTCCATCCTCTCGGCCTGCGGCAAGCCGATCCAGAGTACGCGCCTCCAGACCCGAGACTTTCAGGACATTTCATCCGAGATCGCCGGGAGCCTCCGCTCCAGCGCGTTCCTCCGCGATCGCACCCCCGGCTCGCCTCCCATCTTCATCGCCATCCAGAAGATCGACAACCTCACGACGGACCTCCTCTCCGAAGGAGAGAAATGGTTCCTCATGGACCGCGTCATGAACTCCGAAACCATGGCCGCGCTCCGAAAGGAGCGCAACATCCGATTCCTCATCCCGATGGACGCCCTCGACAACCTGAACACCTGGGCCGGCCCGATCGCCTCCGATCGCGCCCCGACCCACACGATGACCGCCGTGCTCCGGAGCGTGACACGCTCCGCCGGCCAGGACCGCACCGACCTGTACTCCGCTCACTACGCGATCACCGCGCTCGACACAGGCGAATCCGTCTGGACCGGCGAATACCTCCTGAAGCGCACCGCAGCCGGTCGA
>JAEUIV010000170.1 GCA_016795005.1 Phycisphaerae bacterium | reverse complement strand
GAGTACGTGGAGGGCCAGACGGTTCATGACCTGATCGTCGCGAACAAGCGGTTCAACGAGGCGGAGGCGCTCGACATCGGGATCAGCGTGGCGGAGGCGCTGGACCACGCGCACCAGAAGGGGCTGATCCACCGTGACATCAAGCCCAAGAACATCATGTTCACTCCCCAGGGGGTGGTGAAGGTCGCCGATCTGGGCCTGGCGCGGGCGATCGGTGACAAGGAGGCGGCGGAGGCGGAGCAGGGCAAGGCCTACGGCACGCCGTATTACATCTCGCCGGAGCAGATCCGTGGCGAGATGAACATCGGCCCCCAGGCGGACATTTATTCGCTGGGCGCGACGATGTATCACATGGTGACGGGGAGCGTTCCCTTCAACGGGAAGAATCCGGGCGAGGTGATGCAGAAGCACCTGAAGGCCCCGCTGATCCCGCCGGACCACGCGAACCCCAAGTTGAAGGCGGGGATCAGCGAAGTGATCGAACGGATGATGGCCAAGAGCCGGAAGGACCGCTACAAGAACTGCCAGGAGTTGCTGACCGACCTGCGTGCGGTTCGTCGGGGCGAAGCGCCGCCGATCGCGCACAAGGAAGCGCCGGCGTCGGCGGTGCTGGAGGCGTTGAAGACCTCCGAGGCGCTTCCGGCGGCGATCCCCGAGGACCGCTCGCAGCGCGGCGTGCCGCCGAAGACCAACCCGCTGATGGTGTACGTGGCGATCGGGGCGCTGTGCTACTCGCTCATCATGACGATCATGTTCATCATGAGCCTGATGTCGGGCAAATAACCCGGGCCGGACGCGCCGGGGCCGGATTCGGCCCTCCGCCGAGCGATTCCTACAATGCGTGGAACCGATAGATGTGGCCTGGGGGCACCCCAGTCGGTCAAGGAGGACAGCCATGGAACTGTACATCGACACCGCGAACCTGGATGAGATCAAGCAGGCGAACGACATGGGGGTGCTCGACGGCGTGACGACGAACCCTTCGCTCATCGCGAAGGAGAAAGTCGATTACGGGAAGCGTCTGTCGCAGATCTGCGAGGTCGTCGAGGGTCCGGTGTCGGCGGAGGTCATCGCGATCGACTTTGCCGGGATGATGAAGGAAGGGCGCGAACGCGCGAAGATCGCGGACAACATCGTTGTGAAGCTTCCCAGCACGGTGGACGGTCTGAAGGCGTGCAAGGCGTTCACGGAGGAGGGGATCCGGACGAACCTGACGCTGTGCTTCCAGCCGCTCCAGGCGTTGCTCGTGGCGAAGGCGGGGGCGTTCCTGGTCAGCCCGTTCATCGGGCGCGTGGACGACATCGCGGAGGACGGGATGGACCTCATCCGCAAGATCCGGGCGATCTACGACAACTACGGGTACGAGACGAAGCTGCTGGCGGCGAGCATCCGGCACCCGAAGCACATCGTGGACTGCGCCCTGGCGGGGGCGGACGTGTGCACCGTGCCTTTCAACGTGATCCAGCAGATGATGAAGCATCCCCTGACCGACTCGGGGCTGGAAAAGTTCGTCGCGGACTACAAGAAGGCCTTTGGGGCCTGAAGGTTGACGATCGGCGCGGCGGCTGTCAGGCGCTCACCTCGAAGATGAACTCCACTTCAACCGGCGCGCCGAGCGGGAGGCTCGGGGCCCCGACGGCGGCGCGGGCGTGCTTGCCGGCTTCGCCCAGGAGTTGAACGAGGAGGTCGCTTGCGCCGTTGGCGACCTTCGGATGCTCGGTGAAGCCGTGCTCGCAGGCGACGAAGACGCCGAGGCGGACGACGCGACGGAGTTTGGCGAGGTCGCCGATCTCTGCCTCGAGGGCCGCCAAGCCGTTGAGGACGCACTGTCTGGCGCATTCCTGCGCCTGTTCGATCGAGACGGAACCCGGGACCGATCCCGCGGCGATCAGTGATCCGTCGCGGAAGGGAACCTGGCCGGCGATGAAAACGAGCCTGGAGTTGGGGGTGGTGGTGACGGCGGGGATGTACGAGGCGACGGGCTTTGCCGGTTTGGGAAGTGTCAGGTTCAGTTCGGCGAGGCGGTCGCGGATGGCGGGCATGTGTGGACTCCGATGTGTTCGAGATGATCTGGAATTGTGCGGTGTGTGGGAACCGCTCGGATTTGACAATCGTAGAGTGGTCGGTATCGTAAACGAGTCGAGATGGTGAGCGCGGGCCGGAGTTCCTTTCCGACCGATTCCCATGCACTGATTCCCATATTTCCGTCATACGGAAGGGAAGAGGTCCGCCGCAAGCCGACAACCTGTTCGGGACTCCATGGCGGCTTTTGAGCTGCTTGGTGTCGTCGGCCCCCCGGACAATCTGGAGCGGTTTTTCGATGTCTGTTCACAGAACATTGATCCGCCCGTCCGCATCGAGGGTCGTTGAATGCGTTTGTCGATCCGGTCCCGCGCAAGGGGCCGGTTTGGGCCTTTTTCACGGAGATCTGCCATGAAGACCGGTCGGAATCGCGGCTTTACGCTGATTGAGCTTTTGGTGGTTATCGCCATCATCGCGCTGCTCGTCGGCATCCTCTTGCCCGCGTTGGGCAAGGCTCGCAAGAACGCCCAGCAGTTGAAGGACGGCACCCAGGTTCGCGGCATCATGCAGGCGATGGTGAACTGGTCGTCGGACAACCGGCAGAAGTTCCCGGTTCCCAGCCAGGCCGACGCGAACAACCAGACGGTGGCCAGCAACTTCAAGAACCGCACCGGCAGCATCATTTCGCTGATGGTGTGGAACCAGACGATCACTCCGGAGTTGTGCGTCAGCCCCGCCGAGGCGGGCAAGGCCGTGCCGTACACGGATTACCAGTACTCGAACCCCGTGGGGGTGGCGATCCAGCAGGGCAAGTACGCGGTGTACGATCCGCGCTTCCTCGGCTCTCCTCTTGACGACGCCGACGGCGAGGGCGTCCAGAATCTTCCCACGGCGGTCGGCACCCCACCGGCGCGCACGGCGAACAACTCGTACGCTCACAACTGCATCGAGGGCGGCCGCAAGGCGAACTGGAGCAGCACGCTGAATGCTTCGCAGGCGGTGTTCGGCAACCGTGGCCCGCTGTATGACCAGACCGCGACCCCGAACTTCCAGGGCGGTGAGTCCTGGTTGCTGAAGTCCGGCGCGCTCAGCCGGTACGGCGCCTCGTCCGAAACTCTCTTCATCCACGGCTCCGAGAACAAGTGGGAAGGCAACATCGCGTTCGGCGACGTTCACGTCGAGTTCGTGCTCCAGCCCGACCCCGAGACGGCGACGTTCGTTGATCGCCAGGGCCAGACCGATCCGGTGAACGAGCGCGACAACCTCTTCGTCGATGAGACGAACGAGGGGACCGATCCCGCGGCGTTCCAGACTCGCAAGAACGCGCTCCTCCGCATCTGGAAGAAGGGCATCCCGGTCCCGGCGATCGCCAACTCCGGCCCCTTCCCCTTCCTCGAGGACTACGTGAACGCCTCGACGGGCAGCAGCGAATACATCTGGATGGACGGTCAGTGAACCGGCGTACCCTGTAGCGACACATGCGTCCGCCGCCTCGTTCGGGGCGCGGGCGAAAGGAGTTCGACGAACCATGAATCACACGAATCGAAAGGGCTTCACGCTCATCGAGTTGCTGGTGGTGATCTCCATCATTGCACTCCTGATCGGGTTGCTCCTCCCCGCGCTGGGCAAGGCCCGGCGCAACGCCCAGCAGATCAAGGATTCAACGCAGGTTCGCGGCCTGCACCAGGGTTGCATGGGCTGGGCGCAGGACAACAAGGAGCGGTATCCGCTCCCCAGCGTTTCCGACGCCAACAACCTGACCGAGGCGGCGCCCGCGGGCGGCGGCTCGCCCAGCAAGAATCGCACGGGCAACGTGCTGTCCATGATGATCTTCAACAAGATCATTTCGCTTGAACTGTGCGTCAGCCCGTCGGAGGCTTCGAGCCTGATCGAGCCGATGAAGGAGCAGGAATACGACTTCCGCAACCCGGACACCGCCGTCACGTGGACCTCGGGCGGGTCGCGTGCGTCCCAGGCGATCTATGACCCGGACTTCCGCGGTTGTCCGAAAGAAGGCAGCGACCGCGTGTTCAAGAACGCGGGCGATGTCAACATCGGCAACAACTCCTATGCGCACAACGCGCTCGCGGGCGATCGGCTTGAGAACTGGTCCTCGATCAACCAGGTCTCGACGGTTCCCGTCTGGGCGAACCGCGGGCCGGTGTACAACGTGTCGAACCGTCCGGCTCCCGGGTCCGACGGCGAATGGGCCGTCGTGGTTGGGCCAACCGGAACGGAATCCGTGACCCTCCTGATCCACGGCAGCAAGGATGCCTGGGAAGGCAACGTGGCGTACAACGACGGACACGTCAACTTCGAGACGACGCCCAATCCCAAGGAGCTCAGTTACCCGGTCGTCGGGCAGTTGAGCCAGTTCGATCGGGACAACCTCTTTGTGGATGACGTGAACGAGAAGGTCAACGTCGGCGACTCGGTGCCCGACATCGAAGAGCGAAAGAACGCGCTCTTCCGCATCTGGCGGCAGGGCATCCCCGACCCGCTGACGATGAGCCAGGCGACTCCGCTGGGCAACCAGCACCTCGGCGGCACGTCCGGCAACGGGACCGGCCCCTGGGTGTGGGTTGACGGCCAGAACTGAGTCGTTCGATTCACGAGTCGAATGATCACCGCGGCGGCCTCCGAGGCCGCCGCTTTTTTTATTCCCCGAGATGAAAAACGCCCGCGATGCACGGCGCTCGCGGGCGGTCGAGTTCGGTGAGATGTTCTGCCCGGCGGGTCGAGTCGGGGCCGGCTCAGTAGGCGAAGTGCGCGAAGGCCTTGTTGGCGTCGGCCATTCGGTGGGTCTGGTCGCGGATGGTCATGGCCTTGCCCTCGCCCTTGGCGGCGGCGATGAGTTCGTCGGCGAGGCGGATGGCCATGGGCTTGCCCCCTTCGGCGCGGCACGAGTCGATGATCCATCGGAAGGCGAGGCTCTGCTGGCGGCGGTCGTTGACGGGGATCGGGACCTGGTAGTTGGCCCCGCCGACGCGCTTGGAGCGGACCTCGACACGTGGCTTGGCGTTGCTGATGGCCCGCTCGAAGACAACGATCGCGTCCTTCGGCGCGTTGGGATCGGTCTCTTTCTCCAGTCGCTTCTGGATCTCGTCCATCGCGTCGTAGACGCACCGTTCGGCGACGGCCTTTTTCCCGTCGCGCATGACGCAGTTGATGAAGCGTGCCAGCACCCGGTTTCCGTAGCGGGAATCGGGGCGGAGTTGCGTGTTTGATGAAGTCCAGCGTCCGGCCATGTGAATCTCCTTTGGCTCATCCACCCGCGCTCGCGGGTCATCTGTTCACCCCGCGTGCCGGCCCGGGCGATGCGGGATTACTTGCCTGACATGTGTCGGAACACGATGTTCCGTGGTTGGCGTTACTTCTTGGCGGCGGCCTTGCCGGCCTTGGCGCGCTTGGCGCCGTACTTGGATCGTCCCTTCTTGCGGCCTTCAACGCCGAGGCAGTCGAGCGAGCCTCGGACGACGTGGTATCGCACGCCCGGGAGGTCACGGACGCGGCCGCCGCGGACGAGAACGATCGAGTGCTCCTGCAGGTTGTGGCCTTCGCCTCCGATGTAGGCGGTGACTTCCTTGCCGTTGGAGAGTCGGACGCGGGCGACCTTGCGGAGCGCCGAGTTGGGCTTTTTCGGAGTGACCGTGCGGACCTGCAGGCACACGCCGCGCTTCTGGGGCGACTTGGCGAGGTCCTTGACCTTCTTCAGTTTGAACTGAGGTGTGCGCGGGTTGCGGACGAGTTGGTTGATGGTCGGCATGAGTTTCGGTCGTGCTCAGGAGGCGAGTGGAGCCGCGCCGGGAGTGGACCCGGTCGTGGCGAATGGGTCTGCGGGAACGCTGGCCGCCCACCAGACGGCGAGTCGAAGAGTGTACCGAGGACCGAATGGAATGCAACCGGGAACCGTTGCGCTTGGGGAAGAGCGTGAATATGTTTGGTTTATGATAGGCATCGGATCGGGTGATCGAGCGGGGCGAACGGGTAGAGTGGCGGCTTCGGGAGGCGCCGCGCTTGGAACCCATCGATCCCGCCAGCGAGGAGACGCAGGACCTCTCACCGGGGAGCCGGACCGTCGGGGCACGGCACGGCGGGGTGTCGCGGCGCGTGCCGGTGATTGCCGGGTACCAGATTGTTCGGCTGATCGGCCGCGGCGGGATGGGGGAGGTGTTTGAAGCGAGGCGTCACGTCGCCGCGGTGGGGATCGAGATGACGGTGGCGTTGAAGGTGTTGAACGCGTTCAGCGCGAGCGGTCGATCGGCGGAGCGGTTCCTGAACGAATGCCGCATCCTGATCTCGCTGCAGGACGTGCCGGGGATTGCGCGGCTGTTTGACGCGGGGCTGTACAACGACGGCGGCGTTCAGCGGCCGTACTACGCGATGGAATATGTCCGCGGTGAGCGGACGCTGGAGAGCATGCTCGCCGAGCCGCGTCCATGCGTGCGCGAGATGCTGCGGTTCATGGCGGACGTGTGCGATGCGGTTCACTCGGCGCACCTGCTCGGGGTGTGCCACCTTGACCTGAAGCCGCCGAATATCCTGTGCGATGCGCTGGGTTCGCCCAAGGTGATCGATTTCGGGGTTTCGCGGTCCGCGGAGCGCGAAGGGGAGGTCGAGCGTGCGTTGCTGGGCACGCCGGAATACATGGCACCGGAACAGGCGGACCCTCGTCGTTCCGTCGACGCGCGGAGCGATGTGTATGCGCTCGGAGTGATCCTGTACGAGATCGTGAGCGGCCGGAGGCCTTACCCGGTTGATCGCGGCTCGCGGGAGAGACTGGTCGCTTCGATCGTGCATTCCGAGGTGGTCCGGCCGCGACGGCGCGACGGGGTCCCGGCGCCCGATCGCCTGGCGCGGATCGTTCTGCGCGCGTTGGACAAGGACCCGGCGAAGCGGTTCGGATCGGCGTACGAACTCGGCAAGGAAATCCGAGGCTACCTGGTCAACTCCGCGTCGCTCGGGCGCGGCGCGTGGGGATGGTCGGCGGCGGCGGCGGCGGCGGCGTGCGGCGCATCGGTGCTTGCCTGGCAGGCGGGGATCGGGCGGATGTCCGATGCATTCGTGCAGGCTCCGTATGCGCGCTGGGTCATGATGAGCCTGCCCTTTGGACCGCCGGATTCGCTGGAGAAGCGGGTGCGGGTGATCACCTTTGACGATGAAACACGATTCGAGCGGTTGGCGGAGGCGGTGGGTGTCGAAGGGGTGTCGGACTCGGTGGGATGGACGCGGCGCGGGGTGTTCGCCAAGGCGCTCGATCGTCTCGACGGCGCCGGGGCGAAGGCGGTGGCGTTTGACCTGACTTTCAGCGCGAATCCCGATGCGGAGCGGCACGACGGGCTTCTGGCTGGGTCGATCGAGCGGCTGAAGTCGAGCGGGACGCCGGTGGTGATCGCCTGCTCCGAGAGTGTCCCGATGGGCGACGGCGCGCCGCCGGGGATCAGCGAGGCGATCTCGACCGCGGCGAAGCGCTGGGGGGACGTGGACCTGAGCCTCGATTGGTTCATGCCCCTGGCGGTCAGCCCCTCGCCCGATGCTCCCTTTGCGAATCTGAGCCTGTCGCTGGTGACGGTTCTGTCGGCGGAGCGTCCCGGCGAGTACCCGCGTGCGCGGTTTGACCCGGATTCGCAGACCCTCACGTATTGGTGGGAATCCGGTGGTCGCAGCGGCCTGACGCAGCCGACGACAAACGCCCGGACGATGCGATTGAAGACGCAAGCGGTCTCCGTTCCCGGAAACGAAGAGAGGCTCTCGCCTCGCGTGGACGGCGTGGTGTTGCTGGCGGACATGCCGTCGCGGCGCGAAATGGACCAGGCCACTCTGCGCATCGACGACCTGCTCGCGGCGAGTGCGGATGAGGTGCGGGGCTGGTGTGCCGGGCGTTACATCATTTTCGGCAATGCTCGGAGCGATGCGCCGGACCTGTTCGACCATCCGCGTGGGGACCGGATCCACGGGGTCTTTGCCCACGCCGCGGCGATCGACCGTATCGCGACCGGGCGATACGCGAAACTTCCCAGCGCGGGCGGCGACCTGTTGACGTATCTCTCGTGCGCGGCCGGCGCGGCGATCGTTTTCTTCCCGCTGCCGGGCGGGGTGATCCGAAGGTTGTCGGTGATCGGGCTGGTCTCCGCGGTGATCACCGGCGCTGGACTTTTGGCGTACATGATCGGAGGATGGATCGTCGATCTTCCGGGCATGTTGTTCGTCGCGCTGGTGTGCGGCATTGCGGGGGTTGCCTGGCACGTGTACGTGCGTCGTGAGATCGGGCTGTAGCGCGGCTCGAAGGGGCCGGGAAAGGGAGCGAACGGATGGACCGAAGCAGACAATCGTTGGTGGCGTCGATCAGCCTGGCCGCGGGGGTGGCGATGGGCGGGTGTTGCTGCCGGGACTGCTATTCGCAGGATGCGCGGAAGTTCCTCGTCGAGCCGAATCGGCAGGAGGCGCCGAGCGCGAACCTCTATCCGCTCAAGGCGGACCCGCTGCAGCCGAACCTCGGCACTCTTGAGGAATCCGAGAACGACAAGCTGGTTCGCATCCGCGGGAAAGCGCCGAACGGCGACCCGCGCGAGTTCGACGTTTTCTTCGGGCCCAGGGAAGCGGATGTCGGCAAGTCGATCTTTGGAAAGGGACAGTTCAAGAACTCTGACCCGACCTGGGAGTGCGTGCAGGGGTACGCGCTCATCCGCGGGATCAGGCCCTCCGGCTCGACGCAATACGTCAAGGCCACGTCTCCGAGCACGACGCTGATCCTGTACGTTGACCCGGAAGCGAGCGAGGAACGCGTCCTGCTCACCGAGGGGATACACGCGTTCGTCCACCTGCAGAACGATCCTCAGCCGATGGAGCCGAATCTCAAGCCGGGCCAAGTGATCGTTGTGAAGGTGGCCAACGGAGCGGCGACGATGCAGCCGGCGATCGACTACAACACCGACAAGGTGAGCGTGGACCTGCTGGCCTATCTCGAAAAGGTCCGGGGCGCGAAGGACGTCGGGGTCAAATAGCGGCGGGTTATTCGACCGTGACGCTCTTGGCGAGGTTGCGCGGCTTGTCCACGTCGTGGCCGCGGAGTTTGGCGGCGTGGCACGCGAGGAGCTGGAGCGGGACGACGGTCAGAAGCGGGCTGAGCGCGTCCGAGATGTCGGGGATATAGAAGACATCGTCGGCGTGACGCTTGATGTTCTGGTCGCCCTCGGTGGCGACGGCGATGACGCGCCCGCCGCGGGCCTTGACCTGCTCGATGTTGAGCATGACCTTGTCGTACTGCGGCCCCTTGTTCGCGATGAAAACGGCGGGCATGCCGTCGTTGATGAGGGCGATCGGGCCGTGCTTGATCTCGGCGGCGGGCATGCCCTCGGCATGGATGTAGGAGATTTCCTTGAGTTTCAGGGCGCCCTCGAGCGCCACGGGGTAGTTGTACCCTCGGCCGAGGAAGAGCCAGTTCTCGTTGCGGCAGTACTTTTCGGTGACGCGCTTGATGTGGTCGTTCTCGGCGAGCGCCTTCTCGATCATGTCCGGCACGCGGGAAAGTTCTTCGAGCATCACCTCGCAGGCATCGACCGACATGAACCGGCGGCGCGCGAGGAAGAGACTGATGAGCGAGAGGACCATGACCTGCCCGGTGAAGGCCTTCGTGGACGCGACGCCGATCTCCGGGCCGACGCGGAGGTAGACGCCCGCATCGGTCTCCCGCGCGATCGAGGAGCCGACGACATTGACCGCGCCCATGGTGAGCGCGCCGCGTTCCTTGGCCTCGCGCAGGGCGGCAAGGGTGTCGGCGGTCTCTCCCGACTGGCTGACGGCGATCAGCACGGTGCCCTCGACGATGATCGGGTTGCGGTAGCGGAACTCGCTGGCGTACTCGACCTTCGCCGGGATCTTGGCCAGGTCCTCGATGAGGTACTGGCCGATCATCGCGGCGTGGTAGGCGGTGCCCTGGCCCGTCAGGACGATCTGCCGAGCGCGGACGAGGTCGCGGGCGTAGCTGCCGACACCTCCCAGGACGACCTGTCCGGCGTGTTCATCGATTCGCCCGCGCATGGTGGTGCGGAGGGCCTCGGGCTGCTCGAAGATCTCCTTCATCATGAAGGTTTCGAAGGAGCCAAGCTCGATCTGCTCGAGTTCCATCTCGAGCTGGCGGATCTTCGGAGTGACGGGGACGTTGTCGAGCGTGCTGGTGCGGAAATCGTCACGGGTCAGTTTGCAGACCTGGTAGTCGTCGAGTTCAAAGACCTGGGTGGTGTGGGCGACGATGGCGCTGCCGTCGGATGCGACGACGAACTCCTTGTCGCCGATGCCGACGATGAGGGGTGAGCCTTTTCGCGCGACGACGAGGGTGTTCGCTTCCTTCTCGCAGATCACGGCGATGGCGTAGGCGCCGCGTATTTCGCGGAGGGCGCTCTGGACCGCCGTCTCGAGGTCGCCGTCGTAGAGTTCGCTGACGAGCATCGCGAGTACTTCGGTGTCCGTGTCGCTGGCGAAGCGGTGCCCCTTCTCCTGGAGGTAGGTCTTCAGGGGGGCGTAGTTCTCGATGGTGCCGTTGTGGATGAGGGCGATGCCGTGCTTGTCGTCGCGGTGCGGGTGGGCGTTGCGCTCGGAGACGTCGCCGTGGGTCGCCCAGCGGGTGTGCGCCATGCCGACGGTCCCGGCGAGCGGATTTCGCGCCACGGCCTCTTCAAGCATCGCGACGCGCCCGACGGCGCGCGTGATGTGCAGTCGATCACTGAGGATCGCCATGCCCGCGGAGTCGTAGCCGCGGTATTCGAGGCGCTTCAGCCCTTCGAGGAGGAGCGACTGGGCCGGCTTGTTCCCGATGTATGCCACGATGCCGCACATGCGTAAGGAATCCTTTAGGGTGATCGCCCTGGGGCGAGGACTGAACAGGATAGTCGGCTGACTCGGAGTGGTACTGAGAGTCGAACAGGCAGGTTCGTTCGTGCCCTTCGGAATGAGCCGGAAAAGCCCCCTTGCAATCGCTCGGCCACTGGTCACGGCTTCGATTCGCTCGGGCTCCGGGCACCAAAGACGCGGCACCAGGGGGTCACGATTCGCATCATCTGCAGGAGCGTGTGCCGAACGTGGGCGCGTGTGCGGAGAAGAGTTGTCGCGCGCTTCGGTTACTTCAAGTAGATGACCGCGTCCGCCCGCCCGGCATCGGCCGGACGAAGCGCGTTGCCCTGCGATGCGAACTCGTCGGCGAGGCTGATCGTCATAACTCGTAGATTCGGCGCCGCGGCACGGATTCGTTCGACGAGGCCGCCGTTGAAATCGGTGTGGTACTGGCCGACGACGAGGACGACGGGGCGCGCCCCCGCGAGCGCCGGGCGGGTGATCGAATCGGCCATGGTGGCGTCCCAGAGATTCTGCGAGCGGTAGTAGCCCTGCACCTTGGCCTCGATGTCCTCCGGCTCGGGGGTGGTGTCGCCCTGCTTCGCGGCTTCGGCTTTCTCCTTCTTTTCCGCCGCGTCGTGCGCGCCCTGCCTGAGTGAATCGCGCATCATGTTCTCAAACTCGGTGCGGTATCGGCCCTCGGTCATCGTCGAAGGGACCACGAAGAGCCGCTGGGTTTCGGGGCCGAGGGCCTGGAGTTTGTCGTAGCCGCTGGTGCGGGCGAGTCGTGCGTATCGCCGGGGGGAGTTGGCGGCGATCACGGGTCGGCCGAGGGCCTTGGCGCGCTCGACCATGGCGCGATGGCCCGGCGGATAGTTCGAGTTGTTGCGGGCGGCGTTCTTCTTGAACTCGTCCTCCGTTGTGACGCCGGCGAGGTAATCATCGAGCGCGTTCTGCTGGTCACGGTCGAAGAACTCGAGCGCAAGCCAGGCGCCTCCCGCCTGCGGAGTGAGGTCGTCCCAGAATGCGGCGAGGAAAGCCTGCGCACCGGGATGCCCGTGAACCTCTCCGATCAGGACGATGTCGGACTGAGCGGCCCGCGAGATGAGTTCGGACCAACCCATCGTCGCGTGGGACGAGCCGTCGATGGTGACCATCGAGCGCGGATCACGCGCGGCCGAGGCGGCGGTGGCTCCGGCGCGCTCACCCGGTCGGAAGCCCGGCTCGACGGGTTGGCCGGGCAAGCCGATCGGGCGACGACCCTCCGCGACGGGGCGCGAACGGTGCCAATCCTTGTTCACCGTCGAGTTTGAGCATGCGGCGAGGGACAAGGCGGCAACGAGCAAGGAAATGGTTCGGCGGATCATGCGTATAGGTTCGTCGGTGCGGGTCGGGGAGTCAATAGCCGATGAGATCGCCGAGCGTGCGAGTCGGCGGCGGCGTGATTTCTCCCGAACGGTCGTCGATTTGCCCTCTCACGCTGATTGGGGACAATGCGGACGGAAGGATTCCACCGCATGGCTTCTGTTGTCTTCTATTTCCAGGTGCATCAGCCCTACCGGCTCCGGCGGTACTCCGTCTTTGATACGGACCCCTTCTATTTCGAGGACTCGAAGAACAAGGAGATCTGCCTGAAGGTGGCCGACAAGTGCTACCGCCCGATGACGCAACTGGTCCTCGACCTGGTGAAGGCGAACAAGGGCAACTTCCGCGTCTCGTACGCGATCACGGGTGTCGTGCTGGACCAGTGGTTGGCCTGGTGCCCCGATGTCATCGACCTCTTCAAGCAACTGGCGGCGACGGGATGCTGCGAGTTCATCGGCGAGACGTATTACCACTCGCTGTCGTTCCTCTATTCGCGCGAGGAGTTCCGCGACCAGATCGACCTCCACACGCGGAAAGTCCAGGACCTCTTCGGCCAGACGCCCACCGTGTTCCGAAACACGGAACTGACGTACAACAACGATGTCGCGGCGTTCATCAACGCGATGAAGGGTTCGGACGGCAAGCCGCGCTGGAAGGGGATGCTCTGCGAGGGCGTCGATCGGATTCTCGGGTATCGATCGCCCAACTACGTGTATCGCCCGCCGAACACGGGAGATGGTCCAACGCCGGGGCGGCCGTTCGGGCTGCTGCTGAAGAACTACCGCTTGAGTGATGACATCGCGTTCCGGTTCTCGAACCGCGGCTGGGCCGAGTGGCCACTGAGCACGGAGAAGTTCGCCAAGTGGGTCCACGACATCAACGGCGACGGGTACCTGTGCAACCTGTTCATGGACTACGAGACCTTCGGCGAGCACCAGTGGGCCGACACTGGGATCTTCGAGTTCATGCGGGCGTTGCCCAAGGCGATCTTCGACGTGGTGCCCGGCGAGAACCATTTCAACACGCCGAGCGAGGCCCTGGAGCGGTTTGATCCGGTTGGAGTTTATGACGTGCCGCACATGATCTCGTGGGCGGACACCGAGCGCGACCTGTCGGCGTGGCTCGGGAACGCGATGCAGAGCAACGCGCTGCACGAGATCTACAAGGTCGAGCGCTCGATCAAGGACGGCCTGGCGTCGGCGCGAAAATCGGGCGATGCCGAGAGGATCAAGCGGTTCGAGTACGTGCTCGGCGACTGGCGCAAGCTGACGACCAGCGACCACTTCTACTACATGTGTACGAAGTGGTTCGCCGACGGCGACGTACACAAGTACTTCAATCCGTATGACTCGCCCTACGATTCGTACATCAACTTCATGAACGTGATGGACAACCTGAGGCAGCGCGTGGAGGGGTGACGCGATGAACGCCCTCCAGAAACTGCGCCAGATGGTGGGGGAGGTGCGTCAGCCGAAAGACCCGATGCAGGTTCTTCCCTCGTGGCAGTTGATCGAGCGGCTGCTCCGGCGGATGCCGGTGGACGCCGCCGAGGTCGGGCGCGTGTGCGCGGCGCGGGACGTGGCGGGGCTTGATGCGCTGGTGTCTCGGCTTGAGGCTCCGGCACCGGCCGTGTCCGGTCCGCCCGTGGCGTCGGAGCAACATTCGCGGGATGAACTCGACAAGGCGCTCCGCGCGTTCCGCAAACGGCTCAAGGTGATGCGGCTGGCGGATGAGTCTCGGCTTGGCGGACGGCAACTGACCAAGGGGCGTGAATCGGAGATCGACGCGATCATTCCGCCGCACGAGTTTCCCGATGAGGTGTGGAGGGCGCTCGCCCGCGAGGGGCGGCTGATCCACACCGGGCGGGGCTTCTACTCGCTTCCCGAGGACACGTGAAACCGAACGATCAAGCGAATCCTTCCGCTTCGCCGCCGCTGACGGGAACCTCATCGGGGCCTCTCTCCGCGGAGCACATGCGTGCGATCGCCGATGCGCGTGTTCGCGCGCGGAGGGTGCGCCGTGCCGCGAGTGTCGCGTCGTTCAGCGGGTGGACGATGATGATCTTCGGCGCGTTGACGATGGCGGGGATCGTGTTCGGGGATTTCACGGCCTTTGCCTTCGGCGTCGCGCTCATCGCGGTGGCGTGGAACGAGTTGCGGGGCGGGGCGTTGGTGCGACGGTTTGAGGCGCGCGGGGCGAGGGTGCTTGGCTACAACCAGTTTTTCCTCGGAGTGATCATCGTGGGGTACGCCGCGGCTTCGATCTTCGCGGCGTTGCGCAGCCCGATGATGAAGGGGGCGGCCGCGAGCACGGGCGATCCCAACATGGACGCGATGATCCAGAACCTTTCGGCGATGCTGACCTACGGCCTCTACGGCGGGATGGTGGTGGTCGGCATCGTGGCGCCGTCCCTGACGGCGTGGTACTACTTTTCGCGCGAGCGGCTGATTCGGGCGATGGCGTCCGAGACGCCCGCCTGGGTGATCGAGGCGCTCCGCGCGGCGGGCTGAATCCCCAAACCTATTCCGAACCCACATTCCCGGCCTTTGAACAATCTGCCAGGATTGGGTATCATCTCCGACCCGTCTGGCCGGCGACCAGGTTCATGGTCCCCCAGATTTCGGTTGAGCGAGGCCCGCCATGAAGAAAGAAATCCACCCGCGCTGGTACGGCAACTGCAAGGTCTATTACAACGGCGAGGTCGTCATGACCTGCGGCGCGACGGTCCCGGAGTTGCATGTTGACGTGTGGTCGGGGTCGCACCCCTTCTTCACTGGCAAGAGCACCTTTGTTGACTCCGCCGGTCGCGTCGAGAAGTTCAACCGCAAGTTTTCCGGCGAGTACTTCAAGGGCGGCAAGAAGTAGCGACGAACCCGTTCGATCGACCAGCCCGACGCGCCGCGTGCAGCATGGCCCGTCGGGTTGTTTGTTGCGCGGCCGACGCGGCACGCGCGGCTTCGTGTCGGACGTGGTCCAATGGATGACGGAATGCCTCCCCAATCCAACAACTTGAATGACCCCCTCATCGCGCAGTTGCAGCGGATGGCGGCGGAGCGTGCGGACCTTGCACGGCAACTCGAAGACCCGCTGATCCTCGCGGACCATCGAAAGGTGCGCGACCTTTCGATCAAGAAGGCGTCGCTCGATCCCGTGGCCGACGACTACGAGCGCTATCAGCGATTGAAGAAGGACGAGGCGGACCTGCGCGAGGTGATCGACTCAAAGGCGGAAGACGAGTTATTGATGCTCGCGAGGGAGGAACTGCCCCGCGTCGAGAAGGAGGCGGACGAGTTGCTCGCCCGTGCGCTCTCCAGCCTTGTGAACACCGCCGACCGCGGAGTCGGTTCGATCATGCTCGAGATCCGGGCCGGGGCGGGCGGGGACGAGGCGGCGCTCTGGGCGCGCGACCTGCTCGAGATGTACCAGAAGTTCGCGTCACGCCGCGGGTGGCGCTTCGATCCGATCGAGGTGACGGCGGAGGAATCGGCCGGTGGCATCCGGTCGGCCGTCATCAACGTCTCGGGAGAGAACGTGTGGTCCGAACTGTCGCAGGAGGGTGGGACGCACTGCGTGAAGCGCGTCCCCGCGACCGAGGCGCAGGGTCGGATTCACACCAGCACCGCGACGGTCGCGGTGATGCCGGAGCCGAGGGAGATCGAACTGCACATCGATCCCGCGGATGTCACCGAGCACGTGACGACGGCGCAAGGCCCCGGCGGGCAGAACGTGAACAAGGTGTCCACCGCGGTCCACTTGATTCACAAGCCGACGGGCATCGAGGTTCGCATGCAGGAGACCAAGAGCCAGACGCAGAACCGGGAGAAGGCCTGGCGTCTGCTCCGCGCCCGGCTGTATGAACTCGAACTCGCCCGGCAGCGAGCCGCGGATTCCGCCCAGCGCTTGGCTCAGATCGGCTCGGGCGATCGTTCGGAGCGCATCCGCACCTATCGGTACAAGGAGAACCAGGCGGTGGACCATCGCTTGAACGAATCGTTCGGCCTGGATGAGGTGCTCAGCGGGAAGCTGGAGGGCCTCGTTGGCGGGCTGATCGCACGCGAAACAGCGCGAAGGCTGGCGGCACTCTGAGCGGACGGCCGTGTCGCGTTGCGCGTATGCTGAAGCCCGATGAAGCCGCCCTCCGCTCAACGCGAGGCCGCGCGCGAAGCACCGACGGTCGCCGCTTCACGGCGGCGGGGCGCGTGGTTCATTGCCGTGTTCCTCGGCGTGATCGGCGCGTTCTATGTGTTCAGCCAGTTCGGGGTGTTCCAGAGCGTGATTGCACCGGGATCGATGCGTCTCAGCGCTCTCTCGGCGGCGCCGTTCATCCGGCTGTTGGGTGATCCGGTCGACGTGAATGGAACCATGCTGGTGTCGCCCCGGGGCCGGGTGGAAGTGCAGTACGGGTGCGATGCGCTCGAGCCGATCGTGTATTTCATCGCCGCGGTCCTCGCATTTCCCGCGACATGGCGCGGCCGATTGTTCGGGATCGCGGTGGGGGTGCCCGCGCTCTTTGCCCTCAACATCGTGCGGATCGCTTCGCTCTATTTCATCGCGACGCGACGCGCCGATTGGTTTGACGTGGCGCACCGCGACCTGTGGCAGCCGATCTTCATCGCGGCTACGCTGGCGCTGTGGATGGCATGGGCGATGCTGCACTCCGGGGCGCGCGCGGCGCGACCGGCCCCGTGAGGTGGCGCGGGATCATGCTCCGGGCCGTGATCGGCGGCGTTGTGTACCTCGCGCTGACCGCGGCGTATCCACTGATCGAATCGCCGTTCGCGCGCGCCGTCGCCCGCATCTCCGATGTTCTCCTCTTCCGGCCGGGATTCCGGGTTGAATCGCACTTCGCGACGAACGCCGGCGCCCGCGGCGAAGAACTCGCGGTCGAGGTCCGACATCCACCCTCGGGGTTGGTTGCCACGAATCGCCTCGACCTCCGGTTCCGACTTTGGGTGCCCGCGGCCCTCTTCACGGCCATGGTCGTGGTCACGCCGGAGCGTCCTCGGCGTAAGGTCCGTGCCCTCGGGATCGGCGTGGTGTCGCTCGCGGCGCTCGCGCTTCTTTCTTCCTGGCTCGTGGCGATGTACCCGGTCATCCTGGCACCCGAAAACATGCTCGGGTTGGGCACCGGGCCGCGTGTCGCGTTCAATGTCGTGTACTCCGTGGTCATCCTCTCGAATCCAACCGCGGCGCTCTTTCCCGTGGTGCTGTGGGGGGCGACCATGAGCGGGTTGCTCGGGATTCTCCTGAGTGGACGAGGGACTTCACAGCCCGGGCCGGCCGGGGCAGGCCCTCCTGAACCGGGCGTCTCCGATCGCCGATAAGCCAGTGGTCAAGCCCGAAGACCTGCCTGAACGGACGACTTTTCAAGGTCGTTCGCGCGGCGTATGGTTTGAGCCGACGCCGGGGCAGCGCAGTCGTGGCGATACCCGGCCCATACGTTTTGTTGGAGAGAGTCTGAACATGTCGAAACCCGTGAGCGATCAATCCGGTGCCGGGCCGCACGATTACGACGTTGTCATCATCGGCGGGGGGCCTGGCGGTTCGACGGCCTCGACATTTCTGAAGAAGTACAACCCCGATCTGCGGGTGCTGGTGCTTGAGAAGGCCAAGTTTCCGCGCGATCACATCGGCGAGAGCCAGTTGCCATCGATCAGCCCGATTCTCGACGAGATGGGCTGCTGGGACAAGGTCGAAGCCGCCGGATTTCCGATCAAACTCGGCGCTTCGTACACGTGGGGGCGCGACGCCGACCAGTGGGACTTTGATTTCTATCCGGTCGAGCATTGGAAGGACGAGCCGAGGCCGGCGAAGTTTGAGGGTCAGCGTCGGTACACGGCGTTCCAGGTTGATCGCGCGGTCTACGACGAACTGCTCCTCAACCATGCCCGGTCGATGGGGGTCGAGGCGCGCGAAGAAACGCTCGTGCGCGAGGTGCGGACCGAGGGGGGCCGCGTGACCGGCGTCGTGCTCGAGAACGGCGAACGGATCACCGGGCGGTACTACATCGATGCTTCGGGGAATGTGGGGCTGCTCCGCCGAGCGCTGAACATCAACGTGAACGTGACGGAGGAACTCAAGAACATCGCGATCTGGGACTACTGGCAGAACGCGGAGTGGGCCGAGAAGATCGGTGTCGGAGGAACCCGCGTCCAGGTCCGTTCGCTCCCGTACGGCTGGATCTGGTTCATCCCGCTCGGTCCGACCCGGACCAGCGTGGGGTTGATCACCCCGGCGGAACACTTCAAGAAGACGGGCAAGTCCTATGAGCAGCTGTACCTCCAGGCGCTGAGCGAGCAGCCCCAGATCGCGGGGCTGGTTTCCAAGGGAACCCGTGAGATGAAACTCGAAGCGACCAAGGACTGGTCGCAGCTCGCGGACCAGCTCGTCGGAGAAAACTGGTTTCTGGTCGGAGAAGCGGCGGGCTTCGCCGATCCGATCCTTGCGGCGGGCCTGTCGCTCACTCATTCGTCCGCGCGCGACGCGGCGTACACCATCCTCGAACTCGATCGAGGGGAACTGGACGCGAACTGGCTCCGCGCGCGCTACAACGAACGCAACCGCACCAACATCGGGCAGCACATCCGCTTCGGACAATACTGGTACTCCGCCAACGGTTGCTTCACAGACCTCCAGGAAAACTGCTCACGCATCGCCGCCGAGGCTGGGTTGAAACTCGACCCGAAGAAGGCGTGGGCCTGGCTCGCCCAGGGCGGCTTCATCTCGGAGAGCCTCGGCCTGCCGACGTTCGGCTCGTTCGACATCGCGTCCGCGAAGCAGATCCTCGACCGCTTCGATCCTTCGGGCACCAAGCACGTCGGGTACCTCGTGAACGCGCATAACGTCTTCAAACTCAACACGCGGGGCGCCAAGAGAGGAAAAGTGGGGCACCTCGAGGGCGGTCGCATCCGTCAACTCGACTGTTGGGAGCGCGGCGAGGCGACTCTGCCGCTCGTCGGCATCTACGGCGCGGTGGTCAAGGTGCTCGAGCGGACCTCCGACGGCAAGGAGATCATCGACGCGTTCTACGACATCGTCCGCACCAGCGGCACGGGCGCGCAAGGGGGCGAACAATCCGACGTGTCACTCTTCATCCAGGCGCTCGACGTGATGATCGAGAAGTTCTGGGTGACGCGCGAGGTGGATCGGAAGCGCCCGATGCTCACGATCGACGACGCCGACCAGCGCTACATCCGTTCCCGCGGCAAGACCCGCGAGGCGCTGGCGCAGGCGGGGTCCGCCAACGTCACGATCAACTACGAATAGCGACGGCTTGTCACGGATGGGCGGATTCGGCGCTCCACACGCGCCCGACCAGGCGGTCCAGGATCCGTTCGACCGTCACTTCACCCTGCACCGCGCCGTATTCATCGACCACGAAGGCGGCCGGGGTGTTCGCCTGACGGCAACGGTCGAGAACGCGCAGCGCCGGGGCCGATTCGGGCACAAAGGTCGGAGGCTTGATGATCGACTTCAGGTCCGTGGGCTGGCCGCCGTCCCCCGGGAGCAGGTCGCGGAGTTCCACGACTCCCACGATGCGGTCCACGGTCCCCCGGCACACCGGGAAGTGCGACAGGCGCGACCCGCGGGCCGCCTTCCTGGCTTTCTCAAGCGAACTGCCGATGTCAATCCACGTCATCTCGGTTCGGTGAACCATGAGCGAATCAATCCGCTGATCGCCCAGGTGCAGGACGCGCTCGATGAGCCGCCGCTCCTCCGGCCCGAACTCGCCCGCGAGCGCGCCCTCCTCGACCATGATGTTGATCTCCTCCGACGTCACCCGGTCGG
>JAEUIV010000133.1 GCA_016795005.1 Phycisphaerae bacterium | reverse complement strand
ACGACCGTTCCGAGGACATGGCCTCGACGACGAAGCGTCATCCTTCGCGTGTGCGTCATCGGACGGGGTTTGATTCGTCGGGTCGGATGGTGGCGCAGGATATTGACGTGTTGATGGATGCCGGCGCGTACGTGACGTTGTCGCCGGTGGTGCTGAGCCGGGGGATCATCCATGCGGGGGGGCCGTATTCGTGCGAGCATGTTCGGATCGCGGGCCGCGCGGTGCTGACGAATGCGGTGCCGTTCGGCGCGTTCCGCGGGTTCGGGGCGCCGCAGACGCAGTTCGCTGTGGAGCGTCACATGGACGTGTGCGCGCGGTCCCTGGGGATGGACCCGGTTGAACTTCGCCGGATCAACCTGATCCGCGACGGTCAGACGACCTCGACGGGGCAGGTGATCCGTGACGGGACGGATCGCGTAGCGGTCATGGATCGTTGCGCGTCGTTGATCGGCCTTCATGAGAAGCGCGTGGAGCATGCGTCCTTCAACGCTGGGCATGCGTACCTGCGGCGCGGGGTGGGGCTTGCGGCGATCTATCACGGGGCCGGTTTCACGGGGAGCGGCGAGGTGATGCTGAAGTCGCGCGTGCGTGTCGCGGGGCTTGCGGACGGCCGGGTCGAGGTGCTGTCGAGCAGCACGGAGATGGGTCAGGGGACGACGACGATCTTCACGAAGATCGCCTCGGAGCGTCTGGGGCTGTCGGCGTCGGATGTCGTGGTGCTGGAGCCGGACACGTCGCGGGTGCCGAACAGCGGGCCGACGGTTGCGTCGCGCACGGCGATGGTGGTCGGGCGGCTGATTGAGCGCGCGTGCGATGACCTGCGTCGCAAGGTCGGGCTGAGCGATGCGGCGCGCGGGGAGGCGGTGAAGGGAGCGATCCGCGGGTGGCACGCGATTCACGGCGGGGCGGAGTTGTTCGGCGAGGCGGAGTACGAGAAGCCGCCGGGGGTTGAGTGGGACCAGGACCGTTACCGGGGCGATGCGTACGGGACGTTTGCGTGGGGAGCGTACGCGGCGGAGGTGGAGGTTGACCTGCGGACGTATTCGACGCGGGTGATCGACTTTGTGGCGGTGCAGGAGATCGGGAAGGTTCTGAACGAGACGCTGGCGCGGGGCCAGATCCAGGGCGGGGTGGTGCAGGGGATCGGCTGGGCGCTGATGGAGGAGTGCAAGTGGGAGCGTGGCGCGATGAAGAACTGCCAGTTGACGAACTACATCATTCCGACGAGCGATGACGTGCCCCGGGTGCGCGTGGAGTTCCTGGAGAATCCGTACGCGCATGGTGCGCAGGGCGCGAAGGGGATCGGCGAGTTGCCGATGGATGGTCCCGGGCCGGCGATCGCGAACGCCGTGGCGTCGGCGCTGGGGATCGAAGCGTGTGAACTGCCGATCACGCCCGAGCGGCTGATGGAGTTGTGCGAGGTGTCGCGTGTCGGGTAACGGCAGCACGATGCGGGTTTCGTTCACCCTGAACGGGAAGGCGGTGTCGCTGGAGGTTGATCCTTCGGCGCGGCTGCTGGACACGCTGCGGTATTCGCTCGGGCTGACCGGCTCGAAGGAAGGATGCGGGGAGGGAGAATGCGGCGCGTGCACGGTGTACCTGGACGGGCTGCCGGTGAACTCCTGCCTTGTGCCGACGTTCCAGGCACGGGGGCGGAGGGTGGAGACGATCGAGTCGATTGATCCGGCGTCGCTCGCGGCGATGGTGGAGTCGGGGGCGACGCAGTGCGGGGCGTGCACTCCCGGGGTGGTGATGACGGCGTGCTGGCTGCGGCGGCATCCCGAGTTGCTGAGTTCGCACACGGCGCGCGAGTTGATGGCGGGGAACCTGTGCCGGTGCACGGGGTACGACGGGATCGTGGACGGGATCGAGGCGTCGATGAAGAAGGGGCGTTGCTGAGTGCGCGTGCTCACTCCCACGACGGTTGACGAAGCGTGCGAGATGCTTTCTCGCGGCGGGGCCGCGCCGACGCTGATTGCCGGGGCGACGGACGTGCTGGTTCACTGGCCGATGAATCTTGCGGCGCGGGATCGCGCGTATGTTGACCTTTCGGGGGTTGATTCGCTGCGCGGGATCAGTTGGACGGACGACTCGCTGACGCTGGGGGCGCTGGCGACCTACTGGGACGTGGTGCGCGAGACGCGGGTCGGGCGGGAGTTTCCGTTGCTTGTTTCGGCGGCGCGGCAGGTCGGCGCGGTGCAGATTCAATCCCGCGGGACGTGGGCGGGGAACATCGTGAATGCATCGCCGGCGGCGGACGGCGTGCCGGTGCTGATGGCGTACGACGCGGTGGTGGTGATGCGGTCGAGTTCGGGGGTCGAGGAAGTCCGGCTGGACGAGTTTTACGTCGGCTACAAGAAGATGAGGCGTCGGTCGGATCAGTTGGTGACGGCGGTCCGCGTGCCTCGTCGTGCGCATGACGTGCAGTTCTTTGAGAAGGTGGGCGCGCGGCGGGCGCAGGCGATCTCGAAGGTTGGGCTGGCGGTCGCGCACTCCGGGGCGGGGTGGCGGGTGGTGGCGGCGTCGGTGGCGGAGACGGTGCGTCGCTGCCGGGCGGTGGAGGGGATGCTGGAGCGGGGTGAGGCGGTGCGTTCGGTCGGGGACGTGGTATCGGCGTTGAGGCAGGATATTTCGCCGATTGACGACGTGCGTTCGACGGCGGTGTACCGGGAGCGCGTGCTGGCACGGTTGATCTACCATGGCCTGCGTGGCGTGTGCCCTGGTTTTTCGTGACCCATCGAGCGAGCCGATGCCATCCGATGCTGACATGTGGGACCTGGCGGCGCGGCTTTCGGCGCGTGGTGAGCCGTTCGTGATGCTGACAGTGATCGGGACGCAGGGGAGCACGCCTCGCGATCCCGGCGCGCGGATGATCTGGAGGCCCGGGGCGGGTTTTTTCGGCACGGTGGGCGGGGGTCAGTTCGAGCACCTGGCGCTGGCGTCGGCGGAGCGTCATTTTCGTGAGCGGAGCCGGGGCGTTGAGCGGTTTGTGCTGGGGGCGGAGGCGGAGCAGTGCTGCGGCGGGACGATGGACGTGTTCCTCGAGTTCTGCGGCGCGGCGCGGCGACTGGTGATCTTTGGCGCCGGCCACGTGTCGAGCGCGCTGGTGTCGATCCTCTCGGCGGCGGCGCTGGAGATCGTGGTGGTCGATGATCGTGTTGAGTGGAACACCGAGGAGCGGTTCGGGCGGGCGCGGCGCGTGCGGCGATTCGACGAGGGGGTATCGATCGCGTGCGAGCGGCCGGAGGCGACGCTTGCGTGCGTGATGACGTGCTCACACGACACGGACCTTGAGTTGCTGGAGCGGTTGCTTGTGAACCCGCCGGCGTTTGTGGGGCTGATCGGGAGCCGGAGCAAGCGCGCGTGCCTGTTCCGTCGGCTGGTGGCGTCGGGGGTGTCGGAAGAGCGCGTGAAGCGGGTGCATTGCCCGATCGGGCTGGGCGACATGGGGAAGGAGCCTGAGTTAATCGCGGTGAGCATGGCGGGGCAGATCCTGCTGGAAGCGAGGCGGCTTGGGCGGCTGTGAGCGAGGTGATGTGGTCCTGGTGCTTGCGGCGGGTCGCGGGTTGCGGATGGGCGGGCCAAAGGCGCTGATGCGGGTTGGAGGTCGGGAGTGGTGGCGTGTGCAGCGCGATCGGCTTCGCGCGGTGGGCGCTCGAGAAGTGTGGGTGGTTTCCGAGGAGGTGCGGCGCGCGTGGGCGGGCGAGGCGGAGGCTCCGGCGGAGGTGGTGGTGGTTGATGGTTGTGGGGCGATGATGTCGAGCGTCTGGGCGGGGCTTGTGGAGGTATCGAAGCGTCAGCCGGGCGGTGTGTTTGTGCTGCCGGTGGACGTTCCGGCGCCGGGGGCGTCGGTGTGGAGCGCGCTGCGCGGGGCTGGTGTTCGGCCGTCGGCGCCGGCGCACGCGGGTCGGCGTGGTCATCCGGTGTGGCTCCCCTGGGGCTTTGTGGAGCGTGATGTCCTGTCGCACGCGGATGATGCGGGGTGGCTCGAGGGGATGCGCCTGGATCGGCTCGTGGAGGGAGAGCTGGTCCCGGTGTCGGTGGATGACGCGGGGGTGCTGGTGAACCTGAATGACCCCGGAGATGTGGCGCGGTGGGTGGCGTCTGGTGGGAGTGGTTCACTCGGTGCGTGAGGGCCAGAGTGAAGGTACTCTCCGTTGATGCAGACCACGCTTTCCATGAGCGCGCTGGGGCCGATCCTGTCGAGTCTTTCGCGTGCGAACGCGGCGTATTCGGGTGTGTATCCGGGCGAAGCGATCGATCGTCAGCCGGTGCAGACGGTGTACGGCGGGGCGCATCTTTTCCGGCGTGATTCGGCGCGTCGGCTCGGGGACCTGGCGCTGGGGTCGCTGCGGGAGTACGCGGCGGATGCGGCGACGTTCGGTCGCGTGATCGGGCTGGGCGGCGGCGCTTCGCTCGTGTCGGCGGTGTACGAGGCGGTGAAGGAGAAGCTGGCGCGTGAGCCTGTGGAGGATTTTCGGATTGACTTTGAGGATGGTTACGGCGTGAGGCCTGAGGCGGAAGAGGATGCGTGCGCGGTGCAGGCGGCGGGAGAGGTCGCGGCGGGGATGAGGGAGGGATCGCTCCCGCCGTTCATCGGGATTCGGATCAAGAACTTCGGAGCGGAGACGCACGCGCGGGGGATACGGACGCTCGACCTGTTCCTGACGGCGCTTTCGAGGCAAAGCGGCGGGCGGCTGCCTGAGAACTTCGTGGTGATGCTGCCGAAGGTGGTCTCGGCGGCGCAGGTGGCGACGCTGATCGACCTCTTTGAGGTTTTCGAGGGAGCGGGGCTTTTCCCGAAGGGGTCGCTCAAGATGGAGTTCATGGTTGAGACGACCCAGTCGGTGATTGATTCGAGCGGTCGGGTGCCGATCCCGGATTTTGTGCGGGCGGCGCGGGGTCGGTGCGTTTCGGTGGCGCTGGGGGTGTACGACTACACGGCGAGCATCGGGGTGACGGCGGGGAACCAGCGGATTGATCATGGAGCGTGTGACTTTGCCCGGCACGTGATGCAGGTTTCGCTCGGCGGGAGCGGGCTGTACCTCTCGGACGGGGCGACCAACATCATGCCGGCGCCGCCGCACAAGGCTTCGGACGGTTTGGCGCTGACGGCGGCGCAGGCGGAGGAGAACCGTGCGGCGGTGCATGGCGGTTGGCGGCTGCACTTTGAGCATGTGCGTCGTTCGCTGTCGCACGGGTATTACCAGGGTTGGGACCTGAACCCGGCGCAGTTGCCGACGCGGTACGCGGCGGTGTACTCGTTCTTCAAGGAGGCTTTGCCCGGGGCGACGGAGCGGTTGCGGAACTTTGTTGACAAGGTGGCGCGGGCGACGATCGCGGGGGGCGGTGTGTTTGATGATGCGGCGACGGCGCAGGGGCTGCTGACCTTTTTCATCCAGGGTTTGCGGCGGCGTGCGATCACGGAGGAAGAGGTGGCGGCGACTGGTTTGACGGCGGAGGAAATCCGCACGCGGTCGTTCGTCGAAATCGTGACGAGCCGGGGGTTGCTGAAGAATCGGGGCTGATCGGGTTCGTCCGTCAGTTGCGTCGGATGGTGGCTTCGATGAGGCCGTGGGGTTCGTCGATTGGGAGGAAGATTTCGTTGGGGTTTGTGAGGCCGAAGGGGGCGAGGTCCACGAGCAGGCAGTGCTTGTTGGGGAGTGAGAGGGTGATCTCGTCGATGAGGGTGGTGGCTCGGAGGGCGGCTTCGCCCATGGCGAAGAGGGTCTGCTGGACGGAGAGGCTCTGATGCGCGGCGAAGGTGCTGATGAGGGCTTGGCGGACGGCGTGTCGCGCTGCGTTGAAGTCCGCCGTGGGTGAGACGGGCCACGCGGCGGTGACGGATGTTCCCATGATGCGGTCGTCCGTTTCCTTGAGCGTGGTGAACTTGTCGCGCATGAATCCGCTGAAGGCGGATTGTGCGGACTTGAGGATGACCAGCCCGCGAAGTCCGGAGCGGACGCGGTCGCTGCCTCGCTCGGATTCGACGGTGCAGGCGGGGGTTTCGGGGCCGAGGCGCTGGAAGGTGTGGTTGTGCGGCGTGGCGTCGGTCTCGATGCGCTGCCATTGTGTCTCGGTGATCTCGACGCGCGCGAGCGCGACGTGGGGAACGGTGTTCACGAAGTGCCGAGCGAGGAGCCGGGCAAAGGACTCGATGGACGAGACGGGGTCGGTGCGCGCGAGGGCGTAGACGGTGTTCTTCATCGTGTCGGTCGGGAGGACAGCGGAGTTGTCGCCCCGGGTGTGCGCGGCGGTGAAGTTGCCCTCGAGGCCGATGTTGACGGAGAGTTCGCGGAGGTTGTGTCGCGGGCCGGTGCGTGTGACCTTCATCACGCGGACGAGCGACTTGCCGTAGCGGTTCCAGGCGAGTGATGCGGTCATGTTCGGCTAGCTTCCTCTGTAGGTGGTGTATCCGAATGGGCTGAGCAGGAGCGGGACGTGATGGTGCTCCGCGGGCGCGGTGACACTGAAGATGATCTCAACCGACGGGAAAAATGACCGGACGTTCTGGGCGTCGAAGTAGGGAGCGATATCGAATCGGAGTCGATGCCGGGCGGCGGTGAGTTCGCCGGCGCCCGGGAACTCGGCGATGCGGCCGTTGGAATCGGTCCGTGCCGAGGCGAGCGTGCGCCAGTTTCCGTCGGGGTCCGCTCGTTCGAGCGTGACGGCGACGTTCGCGGCGGGCCTGCCCCGGGCTGTATCGAGGATGTGGGTCGTGACGCGGCTCATGTTTGCACCAGTTTCTGGAGTCGGATGCGTGTGATCTTCGCCTGTTCGGCGGCGGCGATGCGGAGTTCGGTGTCTGGATCGTTGTTGAGTCGCTCGTTGAGGGCGTGGAGCATTTCGTCCCCGGTTTTTCCGGTGGCGCAGATGAGAAAGACGTGGCCGAAGCGTTCCTCGTAGCGCCTGTTGCCCTCGGCGATGGCGCGGGCGGTCTGGGCGGTGGCGCGGTCCATTCCCGCCTGCTCGGCGCTCGACCACGAGGAGGTCGCGGCGTGAGTCGGCGCGGGACGGTCGCC
>JAEUIV010000063.1 GCA_016795005.1 Phycisphaerae bacterium | reverse complement strand
ATCGCCAGCGTCGGGTAGACGACCGATTCGCCGTGCGGGTGATAGTTGCCCGAGGTGTCGCCGCAGATCTTCGCGCACTTGATGTGCTTCTTCCCGGGACGGAGATTCAGGTCATTCATCGCGACCAGGATGCGTCGCTGCGAGGGCTTGAGGCCGTCACGGACATCGGGGAGCGCCCGGTCCATGATCGTGCTCATCGCGTAGGTCAGATAGGAATCCTTCAGCTCGTCTTCGATCTGGAGATCGACGACATGACCGATGAAGGGCTGCCCTTCGGGGGTGGCGGGAGTAGCGGCTGGAGAGGTTTCGTCAGGCATGTTTTCGTGTGCTTGTTCCGGAGAAGACGGAGCAGGAATCCCGCTGAGATTCTAGGCGAAAACACGCCGCAACGCCAATGCCGCCGCGGCCAAAACAGGCCGGAAATCGGGGCGGATTTACCCGCGATCGAGGGCGTGAGCAAACGCCTTCACGGCCACCGGCGCGACCAGCACGATCCCGACCGCGGGGAGGAGCCACACATACTGCCGCTCGATGTACCCGACCCACATGAAGGGCGCCGCCAGCACGCACGTCGCAGCCCACGCGCGAAGCCGCACGGAGCGCGGCACACCCCGCTCGACCGCGACGATCCACACGTACGCGGGAAAGACGAGGGCGTAGAACGACATGAACAGTTCGTAGACGAGCCGTGTCGCGGGCACGCCTTCCTTGTAGCCAGGCGCCCACGGAAGCGCGGCGGACGCGAACATCAGCACGACCGCGAGCAGGACCTGCGCGCGTCGAACCGGCCAGCGTGGCCCCCACTCCGCGATCCCGCCGGGACGCAACTCGCGCAGGTGCGCGCCGATCGTGAACGCCGCCTGCGCCGTGAAGTGCGCCCAGAGGTACAGGCTCCACGATCCGTCGCGAAATCCACCCGCGTACAGCAGCGTGTAGACCATCAGGATCGGGAACAAGAGACCGAACGCCAGCCCGAACGCCGCGACGCCGGCCCACCCCGCCGCCTCCTGTCGCACGCGGTGAAACGTGAGGTCCAGGTGCGGGCAGAGGCCGAAGCCGAGCACGAGCATCGGCGCCGCGTACACCAGCCCGGTCAACGGCTGCTCGCCCGCGTCCGGCGGAACTCGAAGCGTCGAGCCGGTACGCCACGACCAGAACGCGGCGAGGAGACTGATCGCGTACACAACGACCGCCGGGATCGTCCATCGCTTCCCGAGCGAGAGGAGCACCCCGGCGGCCACCGTGCCCGCGGCGGTGGCGCCTCCGATCCAGCCCTGCCCGATGAACGAGCGGGAAAAAAGTAGAGAGAGCAGCCACGTCAGCCACGAAACATGGAACAGGATCGTCACCACGCTGAAGGCGCGCATCGCCGACCGGTTCGCCGCGACGAACGCGGGGCTTGAGCGCGACGTGTGAAGACACCCCACCAGCGCCGCGCCGACCGCGTTCGGCACGAGAAACGCCGCCCAGCCCGGCCAGCCCCAGTCGTTGACCATGTACACCGGGAACCACATCCCGATGCACCACGTCCACGAGCAGGCCAGGAACAGCGCCCGCGAAAGCGTGCCGATCGAGTTGGCGGCAAAGAGCGTCATCCGGGTGCGCATTGTGGCAGATCGCCGCGTGCGGCCTCCGGCGATATCCTCTCCCGCCATGACCGCCCTGACCAGGATCGTCGTGGCATGTGTCGCCTGTTCGCTCGGGGGGTGCTCGATCAGCGGGCCGACGTCCATCCGCACCAGCCGGACAAACTACAACGACGCCATCGCCCGGACCGGCGCGGAGCAGCTGCTCCTCAACCTGGTCCGCCTGCGCTACCGCGACGTGCCGCTGTTCCTCGAAGTCTCTTCGGTCACGACCACCTTTGACGTCGAAGTCGAAGGGGGCATGGCGGTGCGGACCACCACCCCGGACATCGCGGGGGTCGACCTCGCGGGAAAGATCACGCTCTCCGAGCGGCCGAGCGTCACCTACCTGCCGCTCCAGGGAGAGATGTTCGTCAAGAAACTCATGACCCCGCTCGAGACCGAGACGCTGGTGCTCATGTACCACTCCGGCTGGTCGCTCGATCGAATGCTGAAAGTGTGCGTCCGTCGTCTCGGCCCGCTGGTCAACGCGGCCCGGGCCTCGGGGCCGACCCCCGCAATCGTCCCGACCTATCAGGACTTCTTCGAAACCGCGGACCTCCTCCAGCAACTGTGGGAACGGGGCGACCTCGAACTCGGACTCGCCACGAGCGACAAGGGACCGGCCTCGCTCGTCATCCGCTTCGACGACGCCGCGCGCGGATCAACGGAGGTCGGACGACTGAAAGAACTCCTCGGCCTGCCCGCGAGCATGGAACTCACCGGCCTCACCGCAAGCCAGACCGAGATCACGGGCGAGGGCGTCGCGCTGGTCACCCGATCGCTCATGGCGTGCATGTACTTCCTGTCCCAGGGGGTCGAGCCGCCCGAGGGCGACGTCAAGGCGGGGCGCGTCACCGTCACGCGCGACGAGTCCGGCGCGCCCTTTGATTGGGCACGCATCACCGGGGGCCTGATGCGCATCCGCTCGGGACAGGCAAAGCCGGAGAACGTCTACGCCGCCGTCGAGTACCGCGGCACCACCTTCTGGATCGACGACGGCGACCTCGATTCAAAGTCCACCTTCGCCCTCCTCGGCCAGTTGCTCGAACTGCAATCGGGCAGCGCCCGCGGCAGCGGCCCGATCCTCACCCTGCCCGTCGGCGGGGGATAGGCCCGCTCACTCGGCCGAAACCGAAGCGTCACGCCCGCGCTTTTCTTTTTCTTCATGCTGCGACTTGGGCGTCACGTGAAAGATCGCGGTGCACTTGCCGACGCGCATGTCCCGGGCCGCCTTCTTCCGCCCCGGCACGGGCAGCCGCTGCTGGAGAACGTCCAGGTCGAGTTCGATGTTGAACTCCTCGTGCGTGTCCACCAGCGCCTGGAGATCCTGCACCGGGTTGACCTTGTAGATCGCCGGGCCGAAGCAGGGACGGAGAAACTTGTACTTGAGTTCCTTGCACACGACGGTGTACTCGCCCCCCACCTCGGCGAAGAGGTACCTCCCCC
>JAEUIV010000203.1 GCA_016795005.1 Phycisphaerae bacterium | reverse complement strand
CGGGTCCTACGAGTTCACGCTGACCGCCGACAACCCCTTCAACGAATACTTCACGCTCGGCTGGCGCGCGGTGATCGGACGACCCATCCCCTCCCCGGCCGGGCTTGCGCTGCTTGCCCTGCCGGCGGCCTTCGGCCTCCGCAGACGCCGATAGACAAACCCCCGTCTCAAACTCCATCGCATGGCTCGGGCGGCCTGGTCGAATGCACTGACCGGGCCGCTCGTTCAATTATCACCGCGCCGCATCATCGAAATCGGTGATTATTGGACCAATCGAGTCACCGTAAACGCTGAATATGCAGCAACTTACGGCTTTTCGACTTGCGTTGAGCCAGACCCGTGGCATGATAAGAGACGACCTGCACAGGGTCATCGAGTCGGACCCATCATTGTCCGCAGAGAGAGGCATCGGAGCGGTACGTTCGCGCTCCAGTTCAGTGAGATCGGTGTGCCCGGCGCACCACGGACCCAGGCTCCGCACAGGCCAGTTCCGCGGGCACACAGGGAAAGAGGAGTTCCAACATGCGCGCCGGATATTTGATTGCGCCATTGGCCGGACTCGCGCTCGCCACCTCGGCGGCGAACGCGTCCGTTCACACGCTGACGCTGACGATCACCAACAACACCTCGACCGCCTGGGAGGAAGTGATCCTTGAGATCCGGCCGCCCCGAGGCGTGCAGTACGACCCGGCGCAGTACGCGCTGGTCCAGTTCATGCTCGAGCCCGAGCGTCATAACTCGACCAAGAACCCCGTCGATATCTACGTCGATCAGTCCGATTCCAAGGCGCTGCACTTCGACTACACCCAGTACGCGCCGATGTCGAACGACGACGGGCCGGTCACATTCACCTTCATGATCAACAACCCGAGCGGAATGGATTTCCGCGTCGGGTACCGCAAGATCCTCGTCCCCGCCCCGGCCGGCGCGCTGACGGGCCTCGGAGCGATCGGATTCCTCGCGATGCGTCGCCGTCGCTCGACCTGAACGGACACCGTGCTGAAACGAATCACCCTCCGGTCCCGGAGTTCCAAGCCATGAATCATGCCAACCTGACGAACCTGACCGTCGCATCGCTCGCGTTCCTGGCGTCGGCCTCGTTCGCCGCCGCCAATGTCATCACCGAGCCGACGACGGTCACCATCGAGAACGTCGCGAACCCCGCCAACTTCTACAGCAGCCTCCTTCTTTTCCCGGTGGATCAGACGGGGCAGCCGATCGAGACGGCGTACTTCAACACCGGCGTCGTCCCGGGCGTGTTCATCGGCGACGAGAACAGCCTCACCCCGAGGGACATCGCCTCGTACGCCTACATTGATGATTTCGGCAATCCCGGGAACCTCATGCTCCGCATCGACTTCCCCGTCGATCAGCCCTGGAGCCCCGCCGAGATGCTCTCGTTCCACTTCGTCATCGAATACGAAGAGGGTGTGCTCTGGAAGCTGGACTTCCAACTCACCCCCGTGCCCGCGCCCGGCGCGACGGCGGCGTTCGCGCTCCTCGCCCTCGCCGGGACGCGCCGCCGGCGCTAAGCGTCGAGCGAGATCGCCGCTTTCCCACATCGGCCCACGCGACCGAATGTTCCGGCGATGTTCGTCGGACAATCGGGTTCCCATGGCGTCGGCTGTCGGGTAGGCTGATCCCATCCCGGCGCGCGACGCGCAACGGCGGCGCCGGCGATCAAGGAGACAGCCATGACCAGGAAGAACGTAATCGTGCTGGCGATGGCGGCGTTCTGTGCCGCGACCGTCGGCGTGATCGCCTCGGCGACGATGGCGGCCGGCGGAGGAAACGTCCGCTGCCCGGAAATCTGGGCGCCGGTCATCTGCTCCAACGGGGTGACGTATCCGAACCAGTGTTACGCCGACCGCGCCCGTGCGCGCGGCTGCGTTCGCACCGGCGATATCTGAATCGCGCCCGGTGCTCGTCCGGTACCGCGCGACGGATCTTGCCCATTCCCATCGGGTGAGCGCCCGAGCGCTGTGCCTCCCGACACCTCCCCGTCTCCCACGTAGAATCGGGGCGTGCCACTCCTTGCCGCCGTCAACTTGAAGCATTCGTTCGGCAACACCGTCATCCTTGACGGGTGCTCGATCTCCATCGACGCGGGCGACCGGATCGGCATGGTTGGCCGCAACGGCACCGGCAAAACCACGCTCCTCAAGTCCCTCGCCGGCCGATTCAAGCCCGACGAGGGGGAGGTGATCCTCCAGCGCGGCGTGCGCGTCGGCTATCTCTCGCAGGACCCGGACCTTGATCCGAACGAAACGTTAAAGGGGGCCGCGGAAGCGGGCTTTGCCGAACTCCACCGCCTCCATCAGCAGCAGCACGAACTCTATGACCAGATGGCTTCCCTCAAGGGGGAGGCGCTCGACCGCGCCATGAAGAAGCAGGTCGAGATCGAGCACCAGATCGAAGCCCTCGGCGGGTACGCCATCGAGCACAAGGTGGACCAGGTGTTGCACGGGCTGGGATTCACCGATGCGCAGTTCGAGGTGCCCGTCCGCTCACTCAGCGGTGGGCAGAAGGGGCGCGTGGCGCTCGCGCGGCTGCTCCTGGAGCAACCCGACCTCCTACTGCTTGACGAGCCGACGAACCACCTCGATCTCGACGGCCGACTCTGGCTCGAATCGTTCCTGAACGACGAGTTCCGCGGCGCCGTGCTGATGATCAGCCACGATCGCTACCTGCTCGACAATGTCGTGACCCGCATCGAGGAGGTGGAGGATGGTCGCCTCATCGAGTACCCGGGCAACTACGAGGCCTTCCGCGAGACCCGCGCGCTCCGGAGGCTCACCCAGCAACGCGCCTTCGAGAAGCAGCAGACCCATTTCAAGAAGGAAGAGGAGTACATCCGCCGATTCAAGGCCGGCCAGCGCGCCAAGCAGGCGAAGGGTCGCCTCTCCCGACTCGATACGAAGAAGGAGGGGGCGCTCCAGAGGCCGATGGAACTCGCGGCGCTGAGCCTGAATCTCTCGGCGAATGATCGGTCGGGCGACATCGTCATCGCCGCGCGGGGAATCTCGAAGGCGTACACGAACGCCGAGGGTTCGCGCAAGGTGCTCTTCGACAATCTCGACCTCATCATCAAGCGCGGCGAGCGGTGGGGGATCATCGGCCCGAACGGCGCCGGCAAGACCACGCTCCTGTCCTGCCTCCTCGGGCTGACCCAGCCCGACGCGGGCACCATCCGCCTCGGCTCGAACCTGAAGATCGGCTACTACCGCCAGACGCACGAACACGTGGACGGCGACCTCACCGTCTGGCGATACCTCCAGCAGATCGTCCTGAAAGAAAACCCCGGTTCGGGCATGAGCGAGCAGGCGGCGCGCAATCTCGCGGGGGCGTTCCTTTTCTCGGGCAGCGATCAGGAACGCGACCTCGGCTCGCTCTCGGGCGGCGAGCGCAGCCGCGCCGTGCTCGCGGGGCTTCTCGCCTCCTCCAAGAACCTGCTCGTTCTCGACGAGCCGACGAACCACCTCGACATCTCGTCCGCCGAGCGATTGGAAGAAGCCCTGTCGATGGGCGACGAGGAATCCGTCAAGAAGGGCGGGTACGACGGCACGCTCCTGGTCATCTCGCATGATCGCGCCTTCATTGATGCGACCTGCGACCACCTCATCGTGCTTGACGGCAAGGGCGGCGCAATGGTCTTCCTCGGCAACTACACCGATTGGCATGAGAAGGAGATCGAATCCGCCCGCGTCCGCGACCGCGAACGATACGAAGAAAAGCGACGCCAGGAAGAAGCCGAGAAGAAGCGTCGCGCCGCCGAGGAGGAAAAGAAGCGCGCGAGCGAGTCGAAGCCCGCGGCGCACAATCCCTTCGGCCGGCTCAAGACGGATCAGATCGAGAAGAAGATCGACACGATGCAGTCGCGCATCAAGCAGATCGACGAATCCATGAGCGACCCCGCGGTCTGGCGCGACCCCGCGAAGTGCCAGAAACTCGGCGAGGAACGCACGAAACTTGTTCAGGAGCTGGAGCCGCTGGAGTTCGAATGGCTGAAGAGGACGGAGGCGACCTGAGCCTCCTGTGTTCCGGTTTCGGCCGCCGCATTCAGTGCGGCACTTCCTTGACCGCGTTCCGGTTCCATGCCGGCACACGGACCACGATCGGTCCCGGCCCCTTGATCTCGCACTGGCAGCTCAGGCGGCTGTTCCGCTGAAGTCCCGGCGCCTCCTCCACGCGATCCTCTTCCGCTTCCGTCGGCTCCGTGAGGTGCTCCATGCCCTGTTCGATGTAGACGTGGCAGGTGGAACAGGCGCAGACCCCGCCGCATGCGTGCTCGATGTTGATGCCGTGCTCCATCGCGAGTTCGAGGAGGTGCTCTCCTTGCGAACCTTTCATCTCGTGCTCGGGCTGTTCCTTCCCCGTCAGCCCCTCCGGGTCTTCGAGGAGGAACTTCACGGGGACGATGGGCGGGCCGTGTTCGTGATCGGAGTGGCGGAGGTGCATGGTGATCGCGGGCGGGAGACGGGAGGCTGAAGGCGGACTCAAGCGGTTGGATTCCAGGCGAGTCTATACGGTCGGGAACCATCGGGCCATATTCGGAACGTACCGCCCGTCCGTGATACGCTGACCCCGCCGCATGACCGAGCCACGGATCAGCCTGATCGCCCCCGCGCACAACGAGGAAGACAATGTGCCCCGGCTCATCGAAGAAGTCGGCCGCATCGGCCCGGTCCTCGCGAATCGACTCGGCGGTTCCGATCTGGACTTCGAGTTTGTCCTGGTGGATGACGGCTCGACGGATTCCACGCGGGCACGGGCGGTCGCACTCCAGGCCGAGCGTCCATGGCTCCGGATCATCGCGATGACCCGGACCCCTCCGGGGAAGGGCGGGGGCCAATCCGCCGCGTTCCACGCGGGGTTCCGTGCCTGCCGAGGCCGATGGATCGCCGTGCTCGACGCCGACCTGCAGAATGATCCCGCCGATCTTCCCGCGATGATCGACCTCATGCAGCGCGAGCACGCCGACATGGTGCAGGGCGATCGGTCGGCCAATCGCCGCGACAACCTGGTCCGCCGCGTCGGCTCGATCGTCGGTCGGCGATTCCGCGGCTGGATTCTCGGCGACACCATCCGCGACACCGGCTGCTCCCTGCGCCTGATGAAGAAAGAGATCGCGCTCGCCGTGCCCCTCGAGTTCCGCGGCATCCATCGCTTCATCCCCGTGACCGCGCGGCACCTGGGATTCAAGGTCGTCGAGATGCCGGTGACGCATCGCCCACGCATCGCGGGCGAGACCAAGTACGGCATGGGTGTGCTGACGCGCGCCATGCCCGGATTGATCGATTGCTTTGCCGTGCGATGGATGAAGAGCCGGCGCCGGCCGACGGACAGCATCGAGGTGACTCGATGAAGTGGGAACCCGCGGCGGCGATGGTCGGCGTCCTCGCCCTTGGGTTCTGGCTCGTCTACAGCCAGGGAAGGCTCGGCACGCTCGAAACGAGGCCCGGCGCGCTCACCGAACCCGTGCGCATCGCCGATTCTCGCGGCGTGCTCGAAGCGGTCAAGGAAAACGACCAGTGGTCCTTCCGGCTTCTTTATCGCGACGGCGTCGCCAGCGCACCGTTCGGCGAAGATGACTGCCGGCGGGTCTTCGGCGAGAATATTTTTCAGCGCGCCACCGAATCTCGCACCAACTGGCTCTTCCGGCTTCTGAATATCACCTCGTGGCCGGGGCTGATGTGGGTCGCCCTCGGCTTCGGCGGGCAGATCGCCTTCAGCGGGCGGATGCTCCTGCAATGGTTCGTCAGCGAACGAGAGAAGCAGAGCATCGTCCCGTCAGCATTCTGGTGGATGAGCCTGATCGGGGGGGCGATGCTCTTTGCCTACTTCGTCTGGAGGCAGGATGTGGTCGGGGTGCTGGGGCAGTCGAGCGGGCTGGTCATCTACGGCCGGAATATCCGCCTCATCCACAAAAGAAAGCGGCGGGAGACGCGCACCCCGCCCCCGTCGCGCGACGGCCCGGCATTTCCGTGATAATCGACGATCCCGGCGACGCCGGCTCACGTCATGGGTCCGAAAAGCCGAACTCCAAGGAGATGGGGATGCGTGTGTACCTCGACGGCAGGCTGATCGACGAGTCGGGGTCCACCCTCGACCGCGCGATCCACGTCGCGCGCTCACACGCGGGCAACCGGATGCTCGTCCAGGCGCTCGCCGACGGGAAGCCCGTCCCCGCGGCGGACCTGGACCACCCGCCCCCGAACTGCCCGTACGCTTCAGAACTGGCATTCGCGAGCGCCGACCCATCGGGCCTGCTCGCCGATGTACTGGACGACGCCGCCAGCCTGCTCATCGAAGTGAAGGAACGTCAGAAAGCGGCGGCGGAACTCCTCCAATCGGGCAAGATCGACGAGGCCGTCGCCGGGATCGGTGAAATACTCGAGACCTGGCGGACCGTGAAGGAATCCATCGTTCTCGCGCTCCGCGCCGGCCCCGCGGGCGGGTACCATGACCGCGGAGAACAGGAACTCTCGCCGACCATCGAAGGGCTGGCCTCGGCGCTCGGGGAGATCAAGCGCGCCATGAGCGAACAAGACTGGGCGAGCCTCAGCGATTGCCTCGCCTACGACATGCAGGATCACGCCGAACGCTGCCGGTCATGGCTGACCCGCGCCCGATCGACATGAGTGAGACGTGAGGCGATCGCGCCCGGACCGTGAGGAGATGTGTGCCGTGACAACAAGCCGCGCCAGAACCGCCGGGGATCGGATCGACGAACTGATGGAAGAGGCCTCGCAGGCGCTCATCGCCGGCCGATATGCCGACACGGAGCGCCTCGCGCTCGAAGCCCTTCTGCAGGCCCACCAGGCCCTCGACTACGAACGCATGGCGCGGGTGCTCCTCCCGCTCCAGGAATCGCGCCGCCTCCGCCGGCAGCAGGCCTCCGACGTGAAAAAGGTCACACGACTGTCGTCCTATGCCGACCTGGAGGCGTACCTCACCGGGAACAAGACCATCCAGCGGGGGTGCTACCTGATCGAGCCGCCGCTCGTCGGGGCCGACGGCCGCGAGTTGCGCGAGCGTGCCCTCTCGGAAGATGTGCCCGTCTTTGTCATCGTCCGCGAGCCGGAGACGAGGCTGAACCAGTGGCCGATCGTGATGGTCGGCCCGGTCACGGTGCGAACGCGCGTCTCGCCTCCCAAGAAGGTGGACGTCGCGTGGATGCTCCAGGCCGGAGAAGCCCTGGGCGACCACGCCCTGACCCAGGTCGATCCGGCGGACGATGCGATCGCCCGCGTCGAACATTTGCTCGAGATGCTTTCAACCGTCGCGGACCACGAAAAACTTCACCAGGCGCTCATCGCCGCATGCCTGGAAGCGCACGCGCTGGTCCTGGCGACGCCCAAAAAGCGCGGCCGCCCGCGCAAGGAAGACCAGGACGACGACTTCCCGGAAGACGACGAACCGATCATCTGAACCATCGAGGTTCACCAGTCATCGTTGCGACGCCGATCACGGCGCTCGTTCTGATCGCCGATCACCGCGCCGCCGACGCCGCCGGCGATGGCGCCGATCGCCGCTCCCGCGCCAGCGTTGCCGGTCAGCGAACCGATCCCCAGTCCCGCCAGAGCGCCCAGCCCGGCCCCGGACAAGGCTCCCTCGCCGGCGTTGTTGCAGCCGGTCGTAGTGGCAAGAGCCACCAGCAATCCGCACGTGAGCGCTGCGCTCGACAAGCGTGTTGAGCGGACGGGGGTGGGACGAATCACGGCGCGAACCATGCGGTGGACTCCTTCACGAGGCCGCGGATCGAGCGATCCCCGGCCACTAGGTTCTTCCATTGTAGGATCGCCCGGTTGCAGCCGCCGTGCTCGTATCAAGGCCTCCCGGGCCTGCAGAACAGTGCTTTGACCCGGACACTCACCTATACTGCTCGTCCGAAAGGGGCGAGCGAGCGCTGTGTTTGGTCCGTTGTTCAAGCGCCGGGAAGACGTGCTCGAAGCCGGCGTCAAGGCCCGGCTGCTCCACGGGCTTTGGCTCACAAAAGCGCTCTCTCGGCCACGCTCGGCCGCTCCGCGAATCCCCACCCGCCGGGTGTCCGACGGCGGGTTTGACGGCATCATGCGGACCCCCGAAGGCCGAGCCTGGGCCTCCAGTTGGTGGGCAAGCGCCTGGGCGGGTCTGGACGATGAAGGATAGTGTGGCGATCGAACGATCCCGGCCGAATCACCGACGCGGAGAGATGATGAGCGAACCCACCCGACAGACGACCCGGCTGAATCAGAAGTGGATGTTCAAGATGCTCCTCTTCCTCGTCTTCCTCGCGGGGCTGGGGGTCTGGGCCGCCGCCGACGCCTTCTGGATCTACCCGGCTCAGGGGCGACACCACGCGGAGTACGCGCTGGGACAATACCTCGAATGCCTGAGCAAGCAGGGATCGTTGCTCGCCTCGGCCTCGGTCGAGGACCCGCAGTCAACCTTCGCCGCGCTCGAAGCGTCCGGCGCGAAGGACACCGGCGGGTGCGACGCGTATCGCTACCACTGGCTGCTTTCTCTCTCGCGGATCGAGCGCCTCTCCGCCCTCACCGAAAAGAACAAGGCCGCGATCGCCGCCGCGGGCGGCACCGACGGCGTCACCACCGACAC
>JAEUIV010000125.1 GCA_016795005.1 Phycisphaerae bacterium | reverse complement strand
TTCAAGGAGCCGCGATGCGATCATTCCCGATTTACGGCGCTTTCCTGGTTGCGTTGCTTGCGGCTTCGGCGCGGGGGCAGTCGGCTCCCGGGCCGGCATCGCTGATGCTGAACGAGGAGGCCGCGGACGAGGCTTCGGCGGCGGCGATTCCATTTGGTGACGCGGGGTCGCGGTACTGGACGGTGCTGACAGGGGCGGCGTTTGTCCACGACTCCACCGACGCGAACGTTTATGCGGGGATGGGATTCTTTCTGACCGACCGCTTCGAGTTCAACTTCGGGCTTGGGGGGTGGTGGTTCTGGCAGGAGGGTGAGGACACCGGGGGGGTGAATCCCGCGATCGGATTCCGCTACCACTTCATGCCCCACGAGGCGTTCAACGTGTACCTGGATGCGGGGATCGGTCTTCTTTTTTCGGGTGACGATGTTCCCGAGAACGGCGAGAGCGTGAACTTCACGCCGAGGGCCGGGGTGGGCACGCTGTGGCGACTCGGCGAATCGGGCGCGCGGCTGGATGTCGGGGTGCGGTGGCACCACATCTCGACGGCGAGCACGTCCGGCTCGGACGACAATCCGAGCCGGGACAGCGCGATGGTGTACGCGGGGGTGGTGTTCCCGTTCTGATGGCCGATGGGCGCCGCCCGGCTCGTCCCGGCGGGTCCGGCCCGGTACAACTCTGGCGTGCTCACCTGTGCGGCAATCCTTGGCCTGTCCGCGGGGTGGCTGGTCGCGGGCCTGTCGGCAGCGGCGTTGCCGGTGGTCATTCATCTCTGGGCGCGGCGGCGCGGCGTGGTGCGCATGTTCCCGGCGGCGCGATTCGTTCGCCGGGCGATGGCGAGCCGCATGAAGAGGCGACGGCTGCGCGACGGCGTGCTGCTCGCTCTTCGCGCGGGGGCGCTGGCGGCGCTGGCGCTGGCGTTCGCCCGGCCGCGGCTCGAGGGGGCGTCGCTCTCGGGCGCCGGGGTCGGCGATTCGGTCGTGATCCTGCTCGACGCGTCCGCGTCGATGCGCCGGGCCGAATCGGGCGTGGCGCTCTTCGATGCGGCGAAGGAGCGCTGTCTCTCGATGCTGCGAGGACTCAGCCCCGGTCGAGATCGGGCGGCGGTGATCCTGGTCCGAGCGGACCCCGAGCCGATCCTGCCGAGGCTGAGCGAGAACTTTGACGAGTTGGTCCGCGCGGTCGAAGCGTCGAGCGCGACGCTCGAGCGCGGCGACGCGAACGCGGCGCTGATCGAGGCGGGAGCGCTCCTCGCGGATGAAACGGACCCCGCGAGGCGGGTGGTGGTCGTCTTCTCCGATGGCCAGGCGACGCAGTGGCGCGGCGTGGCGGAGCGGTCGCGCCCCGACGCGGCGCGGCGGTTCGTGCTCGTCGGCAACGGACTGGAAGCGGGCAATGTCGCGCTCGGCGAGGTGACGTGCTCGCCCGCGTCTCCGGTGGTGGGCCGGCCGGCGCGGCTGTCGGCGCGCGTGCGGAACTTCTCGGATGGGGCGCGCGCGTCGCTCGTGTGTTTCACCTCATCCGGGCGCGGAATCGGCGAAGCGCTGGTCATGGTCCCGCCGTGGAGCGAGGCGAACGCGACTCTTGACGCGGCGCTCGATGCGGCCGGCCCGACCTCCATCGGCGCGGCGGTTTCGGCGGACGAGTTCGGTTTCGACGACCGAGGCAGCGTGGAGGTGGTGGTCCGGGACGCCCCCCGGTACGCGCTCGTGCCGTGTGAGCGGGACGGGGAAGAGGGGTTGAGCGCGGCGAGCTTCCTTCGAGCGGCGCTGCGCGCCTCATCCGGCGCGTGGCCGGCGTCGCTCGACGTGGAAGACGCGACCGAGGCGGCTCTCGCGCGATTCAGCGCGGTGGCGGTCACGGACGCCGCGAGGCTGAGCGGCGCGAGGATCGCCTCGCTGCGCGCCTTTGCCGCGCGGGGCGGGACCGTGCTCCTCTTCGGCGGCAAGGCGGGTTTGTCGCCGGAACCGCCGGGCGGTTCGGTGTGGCCGATGTCGCTCGAACCGTCCGCGAGCTCGGGAGCGGTGACGATTCGGAGGGCGGTGGAAGATTCGCCGGCGATTGAGGACAACGTGTTCGCGGATCTGCTCCGCGCCTGGGACGGGGTTGAACTTCCCTCGCACGCGCGGACGACGCTGCTTCCGGGCGCGGTGGCTCTGCTGGAGTCTGAAGATGGCCCGATGCTTGCCCGGCGGCGCGTCGGCGGCGGGGCGGTCGTCATGTTCAGCGCCGAACTCTCTCCCGCGCGATCCGAGATCACGCGCGCCCCGATATTCCCGGCGCTTGTGCATGCGATGCTGGAGGGCGAAGCCCGGCGGAGCGCGGGTGTGGACGCGCGGACAACGGGCGTTGACCCCGCTGAGAGCGATTTCCGTCTGCTGACGGACTCGGAGCGCGCGGCGTTTGAAACGGGTGTTGCGGCGAAGGGCGGGGTGATCGCCGCGGCACGGGGGGCGTCGGTGCCGCCGGTTGAACTGTGGCCTTGGGTCATGGTCGGCGCGCTCGTGCTGCTGGCGGCGGAGGGCTGGCTCCGCGCTCCGGCGATGGTCGGCGGAGGGACGAAATGATTCCTCCGGTCGGTTCATCGACGTGGGGCGTTCAGCCGGGGATTGATCCGCTTTTCTCCGCGGGGCTGGTGGCGGCGCTCTTCCTGCTCGGCGTGTGGGAATGGCGTCGGGGGGCGGGTGCGGGGTCCCTGTCGCGGTTCGCGATGCGGCTGTTCGCGGCGGGTCTGTGCGGAGCGGTCCTGATGGGGCCGGGGCGCTGGATTGTCCCGATGACGCCTGATCCGCCGGAGGTGACGGTGCTCGTCGATCGCTCGCGGTCGATGGGATTGGCCGACCGCACGGGCTGCACCCGGCTCGAATCGGTCAAACGCGGCTGGCTGTCGGACGACGCGCTTGCACGGCTCGGCGCGGCGGCGCGGTTGTCGGTGATCGCGTTTGACGAACAGGCGCAGACGATTCCGCCGGGTGAGGCGGCGACGCTGGCGAGCGATGGGAATCGATCAAGAGTCGCGGACGCGGTTTCCGGGGTCATCGCGCAGTCGGGACGAGCGCGAGGCTCCTCGCCGGCGCATGTCCTGCTCCTGAGTGACGGGATTGATACCGACGGGCGCATGCTGGCCTCGCTCGCCCCCGGTGCGAGGGAAGCGGGAGTGCGCGTGCATGCGGTGGCGCCCCTGGGGATCGAGGGTGAGGAGGACGTGTCGATCGAGGCGCGGTTCGCTCAACCCTGGACGAGGACGGGCGAGCCTGTGCCGCTGCACATCGACGTTTCGGCGGGCGGTTCGGGGGACGAAACCGGGCGGATCATCGTTCGTGAAGCGTCGCGCGATGGAGTGATCATCGCGGAGCGACCCGTCACGCTGGACGCTCGGCGTCGCGTCGTGATCGACGTGACGCCGAGCGTCGAGGTGCCGCGCGGGGGGATCACGGCGGCGAGATATGTCGTTCAACTGGATCGGACGGCGGGCGGACGCGCGGTGAGCGAGTCGGCCGCGAGCATCCAGGTGGTCGGTCGCCGGCTGCGGATCCTGCTGATCGAGGGTGAACCATCGTTGGACACGCGCGCGGTTGCGGACGCGCTGTCGGCGGACGCGGAGGTCGAGTTGACCACGGTGTATTCGCTTGACGGCGTGCAGAGCCGGCCGCCGCCATTGCCCGGCGTGCCCCGGCGGCTCCGGGTGACGCGGATCGTCCCAGGGGTCGATTCCGTGACGCGGACGGTCGGCGGGGCTGCGCCAACGAATCCCGAGGCTCTCGGAGAGTTTGACCTCTTCGTCGTGGGCGCGGGCGCGGCTTCGATCCTGACGGATGAGGCGTTTGCTGCGCTGCGCAGACTTGTTGAGGAAGACGGACGGGGTCTCCTCCTGTTGCGGTGCGACGATGTGCCGGGAGCGCTTGGCTGGGCGTCGCCGTTTGCCGGCGAGGTGAACGAACGAGAGATGGAGTCGGCGAGGATCGAGGTTCGCGGCGGGGTTGCGGGTGACGGTGCGATCGACCTGTGGGTTGATTCCCTTCGGATGCTTTCGGGAGCGCTCGTGCCTTCGGCGACGGCGGTAGCGCGAGCGGATGGTGAGCCATTGATCGTTGAACGGATTCTGGGCGCGGGGTGGGTCGGTGGAACGCTGGGGAGCGGGCTGTGGCGCGGGTCGGCGGCCGACGAGGGTTCAGAGGACTCCTCGCGCCGGATGTGGGCGGGGCTGTGCCGGCGCCTGGCTTCGGGGGGCGAGGTTCCGCCGGGCGCGGAAGCGTCGCTGGCGCTCGACCGGATGCTGGCATCGCCGGGCGAGGCGGTGCGCGTCATCGTTCGCACGCGCGGCTCGCGGGTCGATCTCCATGCGACGCCGATCCGCATCACCCGCCCCGATGGGTCGGTGGAGGCGCGGAACCTGGCGCGTGACGGGGCGGAGCCGACGCGGTGGACGGGCACCGTCGATGCAGCGCTTCCGGGTGAGTATTCGGTCCGCGTCGATCTGCCGATCCATTCTGACGGTTCGCCCGGCGCTCGGCTCGAGTCCTCGCTGACGGTTCGTGATACGGATGTCGAGATGATTCCCGCGGCGCCCCGGCGGCACGACCTGGAGGCGATCTCCGCGGCGACGGGTGGACGGGTGTGGCCGATGGATGGATGCGACGGGTTCGTCGAGTTCCTGGCACAAGATCGGGTCGCGCGCGCGGGAAGCCGACGGTTCGATCCGATGTGGGATTCGCCCTGGATGTTCGCGGCGATTGTCTCGCTTCTCTGCGGTGAATGGTGGCTCCGACGCCGAGGGGGACTGTCATGAGTCCTCGGGAGTTGGAGGATCGGCTGCGACGGACGTGCCGCGCGATCACGGGGTGGTCGTGTGCGGCGGACCTGGCGTGCGTGGCGTCGATCGCGCTCGCGGCGCTTCTTGGGATCGTGGCGTTCGATGCGGCCCGCCCGATGCCGGCGTGGGCGCGGGTCGGGGTATCCGCTTTGTGGGTGGGCGCGATCGTGCTTGGTTCGGCGCGGGCGATGTGGAGGGGCTACGGATCAGCCGCGTCGGCGTGTGCCGCGGCGCGCCTGATCGAGACTCGCGCCGGGATACGTCACAATCGGATCATCAACGCGCTCCTGCTGTCCCGTGTCGCGGCGGCGGCCGAGACACCCGGAGCGGGGTTGATTGCGCGTGCCGTCGATCTCGGGTCGGCCGAGCTGGCCGGGGCCGAGGGTTCAGTTGTCCTCGGCCCTGAGCGGCGGTGGCTGCGGCGGGCGCTCGCGGGATTCGCGGCGGCGGCGGTGGTGCTGGCGGGCGCGGCGGCAACGGCGCCGCGCGTGTTCCGGGCCGTGATTCCCCGGCTCGTTGAACCCTTCGCGGATCATCCCGCGTATTCGCGCACCGACTTTGAACTCTCCGTCGAGCCGCGGGAGCCTTCGCCGGAGGACGAGGTGCGGGTCCGTGTGGGAACGTCCGGCGTGAAGCCGGGGCGGCTGAGACTGATGATCCGTGAAGCGGAGATGGAGGATCGTTCCATCCCGATGGCGGAGACGGACACCCGCGGGGTCTTCGAGGCGACGCTTCGCGGCGTGACTCGTCCGCTGCGCCTCCACGCGGAGGGCGACACGGGGCGCAGCCGGAGCGTGACGATCGTCCCCGGCTCCGTGCCGCGGATCATCGAGGCCGCGGCCACGATCACGCCCCCCGCGTACACCGGCCGGGCGGCGCGGACGATCGCGCTTTCTCCGGGGGGAACCGTCGAGACGCTCGAAGCGCCCGCCGGGTCCGAGGTCGGTCTCCATGTTGCCGCGTCGATGGCGCTCCGCGCGGAGGGAATCGTGATCCAGCCGGAGGGTTCCGCGTTGGCGAAGGTCACGGCGACGGGTCGATCGCTCGGCGCGCGGCTCACCTTGATCGGTGAAGATGCCGTTGATGTTTCGGTTCGGCCGATTTCGACGCGCGGAACTCCATCGGCGCAATCGCTGGCGGTGCGTGCCGTGCCGAAGGCGGACCAGCCGCCGGTGTTGCGGCTCGTGTCACCGGCGTGGTCAGGGGGCGAGTTGTCGGCCCCGGCTCGTGCGACGATCCAGATTGATGCCGAGGCGCGCGATGACTTCGGGCTGCGCGCTTTCGGCCTTGCGTACTCCCTGTTCGATGCGCGCGGCGTGTGGCGGTCCTTCGGCACGGTGATGCGCGTCCGTCACGATCAATCGCCGATCCTGCTCGAAGGCGACGAGCCGGTGCGGCTCTCGTCGCGGCTTGATCTTTCTGAAGTCGGCGCGGAGGCGGGTGGGCTGGTCCTGATGACGCTGCTCGCGGTTGACACGCGCATTGAGCCGTTCGGCCCGCCGCAGAGCGCGAACATCGGACCGATGGTCGTCCGACTGGTCGGCCCCGGCGGAGCGTCCTCCGGCGGTCGTTCCGAAGAGTGGATCGAGTCGGGAGGCGACGTCCCGGACGACGCTTCCCTAGCGGACGCGGGCGCTGCCGGCGGCATCTGGAGGAGCGATGCGCCTCGCGGTCCGAGCCGGAGCAAGCCAAACGAAGCCTCGCCGCACGCGGCCGAGCCGGCGGATCGCGCCGACTCTCCCGCCGCTGCCGGGGACGGCGCACCGGGCGGCACAACGATTCAACCGCCCGTTGCGGTCCAACCGATCGAGGAGGCGGGTGAAGCGCCCCGTCGAGCGGACGCGGAATCCACGCGGCGGAGCGATCGCGCCGCGCGCGGAGGGGTGGCCGCGCCGACCGACCCGATGCGGAGGATCCCCGAGGGCTATCGTGACGTGGTCTCACGCTATTTCCGGCTGTTGAACGGAGGAGCCGACCGGACTTCGCCATGACAACGAAGAACTTGATTGCTTCCGTGATGCTCTGCGTCGCGCTCCCGGCCTCGGCCGCGCGAGCGGCGCCCGAGGCGGTGTCCGTGGCGATGCTCACGTACGGACCCGAATCCATGACGGGGCGGTGCTTCTCTGACCGGTTCCTGGCGGTGGTGGCGCGGGAATCGAGCCTCCGCGTCGAGCGGGGCATGCCGAAGGTGCCGCTGTCTTCGGACACGCTGGCGGGGCATCGCTTCGCGGTGATGACGGGCGAAGGCTCGTTCGATCTCTCGGAGGAGGAGGTCCGACGGCTGAGGCGGTTCGTGCTGAACGGCGGGTTCGTGCTCGCGTCGGCCGGTTGTTCGAGCGATGCGTGGGCGGCGTCGATGGAGCGCGCGGTCGAGCGGGCGTTGCCCGAGTTCGAACTGGTCGATCTCCCGCCGGATCATCCCGTCTTTCACGCGTTCTTCGATGTGCAGGACTTCATCAGTCGAAAGCGAAAACCCGTGCGCCTTCGTGGGATCGAGATCGAGGGTCGGCTCGTGATGCTGTTTTCTCCCCAGGGTTTGAACGACACGAACGAAGCGAGCGGCGCCTCCCCCGCGACGCCCGCCGAGCCTCCCCCCGGCGAGGGCGACGCGGGCGTGACCGGTTGCTGCTGCTGCAACGGGGACGAGATCGCGGGGGCGAAGTATCTCAATGCCAACGCGCTGATCTACTCGCTCATTCAATGACGGCGCTTCGCCGTCGTTGAACGAAGCCCGGCCGGTACGCTCGCCAACCGGAGGCCGGGTGAACTCGTTCGTTCGGGTATCATGGCCCCCCCGAGCACATCACATCCCAACCGCTCGGCGGGAGACTCTGGACATGCGGAACAATCAAACCTGGCGCTGGGCGCTCGTCGCGTGCGGCGGACTCATCGGCGTCGGCCTCTTGAACCTGTCGCTCACTCCGGCGGAGGCGCGCCGGCCCGCCGCGGCGGACAAGTGCTGTGTCGCGACGCTCGACCTCAACGGCGTGCTCGGCACGCTCGACGAACGCGAGGTGCGCGAGAAGGAACTCCAGGCCTACATCCAGACCCTCCAATCCAAACTGGACGACCTCAAGAAGCAGGCGCAGCAGGCGCAGGAAGACCTGAAGATCCTCCCCGAGCGGACCCGCGACTGGAAGGCCAAGCGCGAAGAGGCGATCCGCCTCGCGATGCGCCTCGAAGGCGAGGACAAACTGTCCAAGGCGCTGGTCGAGGACGAACGGAAGAAACTCTCCCTCGATCTGTTCACGAAGATCAAGGACGCGGCGGCGCGATTCGCGCAGCGCGAGGGGTACCTCGTGGTGTTCAGCAACGATTCGGGGGTTGAGATCCCGATCGAGGCCCCGGAGCAGCAGGTGCAGGCGGCGATGGTCGGCCGGCGCGTGCTCTACCGCGCGGACGGCGCGGACATCAGCCAGGCCGTCAGCCAGATGATGAACACCGAGTTCAAGGCGCGATGACGCGGACGGGTGCGATTGATCCAAACGCCCGGGGGCCTGCCGCCGTGATGTTCACCTCCGGCGAACTGGCGGCACGCCTCCAGGCGGAACTGCGCGGGCCTTCGACGATCAGGATCCGCGGGCTGGAATCGCTGGACGCGGCGGGTCCAGAGCAGTTGTCGTTCGTGCGCGACCCGAAGTTCTGGACGATGTGGTCCGCGTCACGTTGCGGCGCGGCGCTCGTGTCGCGGCGCGCGGCGGAGTCCGCCCCGCCTCCCGGGGATCGGGCGCAGTTGATCGTCCCCGACGCGGATTCCGCGTTGATCCAGATCCTGTCGATGATGTCCCCGCCCCCGACGTTTGAGCCGGGCATCCACGAATCGGCGGTGATCGATTCCACCGCGACGGTTTCGAAGTCCGCGCACATCGGCCCCGGTGTGGTCATCGGGCCTCGCTCGTTTGTCGGCGAGCGCGCCGCGGTGCTTGCCAACTCGGTGCTCGGAGCGGACGTAAGCATCGGGCGACATTCGGTCATCTATCCAAACGTCGTGATTCAGGATCGGTGCATCCTGGGCGAGCATGTGACGCTTCATCCCGGCGTGGTGGTGGGGGCGGACGGTTTCGGCTACTACCCCGACCCGCGGACGCGGATGCCGATGAAGATCCCGCACATCGGGAGCGTCGTGATCGAGGACCACGTCGAGATCGGCTCGAACTCGACGATCGACCGCGGCAAGTTCGGGGCGACACGGATCGGCGCCGGGACGAAGATCGACAACCTGGTGCAGATCGCGCACAACTGCGTCATCGGGAAGTGCTGCATCATCTGCGGGATGAGCGGCCTCTCGGGTTCGGTCACCCTCGGCGACGGCGTCACGCTCGCGGGGCGCGTCGGCATCGCCGACAACCACGTCATCGGGGCGGGGGCGACCGTCGGCGCGGGGAGCGGCGTGATGGATGACATCCCCCCGGGCGAAACGTGGCTTGGGCATCCGGCTCGTCCCGGTCGGACGGCCCTGCGGATCATCGCATCGATCCAGCAACTGCCCGACCTCGCGGCCGAGGTCAGGAAGCTGGTCCGATCGCAGGCCGGCTCCTCACAAAACCCGATCAAGCCGCCGGCTGCTTAGCGTCTGCTAAGATGCGCGTGGAATGCCCTCTTTCGTCGGCGATTCGCATCAGACGACGCTGAAGTCAGACGTCACCGTCTCGGGCCATGCGCTCTTTGCGGGCACGGCGGTGACGGCGACGATGCGGCCCGCTCCGGCGGACAGCGGGATCCGCTTCCGGCGGATCGACCTCCCCGGTCGGCCCGAGGTTTCCGCGTTGATTGACTGTGTCATCGACCGCCCGAGGCGGACGGCGCTTCGGCTCGGCGACGCGAGCGTCGAGATGGTCGAGCACTGTCTCTCGGCGTTCGCGGGCCTTCAGATTGACAACGCGCTGATCGAGGTTTCCGGCCCGGAGCCACCCGTGGGAGATGGCTCCGCCGCGATCTTTGTCGAGGCGCTTGAGCGCGCCGGGACCGTGACGCTCCCCGCACCGCGTCGTCCGCTGGTGCTGAGCGCGCCGATCACCATTCGAGACGGCGAGACGATGATCGCGGCGTTTCCCGCGACGGGATCGGTGAGTGATTACCTCTATATCCTTGATTACGGGGCGGATTCCCCGCTCGGAAGGCAGGTTCATTCCGTTCGGCTGACGCCCGATGCGTACCGGGAGCAGATCGCGCGCGCGCGGACGTACTCGACCCATGCCGAGGCGAAGGCGATGTGGGATCGAGGGCTGTTCAAGCACCTCACGCCGCGCGACATGCTCGTCATCGGCGATCAGGGTCCGATCGAGAACGTGTATCGCTATGAGAACGAGCCGGTGCGTCACAAGCTGCTCGACATGATCGGCGACCTGTCGCTGGTCGGGCGTCCGATTGTCGGTCGGTTCATCGCGGTGCGTTCGGGTCATTCGCTGAACCATCGCCTGGCGCGCGAGATGGCGGCGCGGTGGCGGCCTTCGGGGAGTTCGCCCGCCTCGGAACCGCCGATGGACCTGCATTCCCTGATCGGGTACCTGAAACAGCGGTTCCCGACTCCCTTTGTGGAGCGGGTGAACGCGCTCCTGGCCTGATCGGGGTTTCACCCGAGGCCGCGCGAGCGCCAAAGTTCATGCGGCTGGACGCAAGAGCACGAATGTGAGAGGGTAGTCCACTGTTGAGCGTCCCGACCTCGCCTATGCAGCCACGCATCCACCCAACCGCGATCATCCACACGAAGGCCGAGATCGACCCCTCGGTGCGGATCGGTCCCTACTGCGTGATCGGCGAGCAGGTGCGGATCGGACGGGGCACGGTCCTGCACAACCATGTCACCGTGCAGGGGCCGACCGAGATCGGGGAGGACAACACGGTGTACCCCTACGCGGTGCTGGGGGCGGAGCCGCAGGACCTGAAGTTCCAGGGCGGCGAGACGACGCTCGTCATCGGCCACCGGAACAAGATCCGGGAGCACGCCACCATCCACCGGGGGACCGAGGTGGGCGGCAACCGGACGGTCATCGGGTCGGATTGCATGATCATGGTCGGCGTCCACGTGGCGCACGACTGCACGATCGAGGACGAGGTGATCATCGCCAACGGCTCGATGCTCGGGGGGCACTGCTGCGTCGAGTTCGGCGCCGTGCTGGGCGGCGGCGTCGGCGTCCACCACTTTGCGACGATCGGGACGCTGTCGTTCATCGGCGGGATGGCGCGCGTGGCGAAGGATGTTCCGCCTTACATTGTGGTCGAGGGAAGCCCGGCTGAGCCGCGAAAGGTCAACACCACCGCGCTGGTGCGCCGGCGTTGGCACCCGGAGAACATCGAACGGATGCGTACGGCGTATCGGCTGATCTTCCGCGAGTCGTCCGTGCCCGCGTTGGTGGCGATCGGCGCGCTCCGCGCCGACCCGGAGCAGACGCCGGAGGTCCATCGCCTGTGCGACTTCGTCGAGCGGACGCAGATCGGTGTCCACGGACGCCAACAGGAGCGCGGGCGCACATCAAGCGAGCGCGGCACGGCGGGGGACTGAAGCGGGGCGGAAACGCCCTGGCCCAATGAAAGCCCGAAGAAAGGAAGTGGAATTCCGCATCGAAGAGCGGGTTCTATTTGCTTTCTTTCAAATTCGGCGCACATTCTTCTTGACAGAAAAAAACTGGGCATCGTCTGAGCATCGCGTGCGGCGTGGCCGCATGAGCCTTCTGGAATGCTCCGCCCATGCCCGGTGCCCCCGCACAGGGAACAGGAGGAGCCGATGAGTCGGACATTGCATTCGCGTTGTGGTCATTCGGTCTCGTGGGGCGAGATCGAGGTGAGCCGCGTGAACCGGGCCGGGTGGATGCTGGAGTGATCGACGGGCGTCGTGCCCGCTCACCGTTGTTCGTAGATCGGCGGCGGCGCCCGCGTGCATACGAGCCCCGAACGAAGTGAGCGGGTGCGCACGGCGACGCTCGCGCTCTGCCGTACCATCCCTCCCATGCTCACTCTCGCCGCCTGGATGCACGACTGGGACCCCTTTGCGATCCGCGTGACCGAGACCTTCGGCGTTCGCTGGTACGGGCTGGCGTATGTCGCGGGGTTCATCGCGGCGTGGGCGATCCTCCGAGCGCTGGCGCGGCGGGCGCTGGTCCTCATCACCCAGCAACAGGTCGCGGACCTGATCTTCGCCGTCGTCCTGGGCACGCTCGTCGGTGGGCGGCTGGGGTACTGCCTGGTCTACCGACCGGCGCTCTTTGCCGACTTCCGGCCCGGTTTTCCGTTCTGGGGGGTCCTGGCGCTGACGGAGGGAGGAATGGCGAGCCACGGCGGGATGATCGGCATCACCCTCGCGGCGTTGTGGTTCGCGCGGAAACATCGTCTGCCCGGGCTGCACGTCATGGACTGCCTGGCGCTCGTCGCGCCGGTCGGCATTTTCTTCGGGCGCATCGCCAACTTTGTGAACGGCGAACTGCTGGGGCGCATCGTGGCGCGGCCGGGGGAACCCGCGCCGTGGTGGGCCGTGAAGTTTCCGCAGGAACTGACCGAGGGGCACGCCCCCGCGCTCGACACCGACCAGTCCTTGCGTCTCGCCGAACTGGCTTCGAAAGTGATGAAGCCGGGCGATGACGATTGGACGGCGCTGCACCGGCTGGTGGAAGCGGTGCAATCGGGCGACGCGGGGATCGCGCGCGACCTGGAGCCGTTGATCAGCGCGCGGCACCCTTCGCAGTTGTACCAGGCGGTCGCGGAAGGAGTGGTGGTCGGCGTTGCGCTGTGGATCGTCTTCGCGCGCCCGCGCCGCCCCGGCGTCATCTCCGCGATGTTCTTCATCGTCTACGGCCTCGGGCGTATCGCGACCGAGTTCATCCGGCTGCCCGATGCGCACCTCGCGGTCCAGCGTTACGCCGGGCTTTCGCGCGGGCAGTGGCTCAGCGCCCTCATGGTCGTCGCCGGGGTCGCCATCCTGCTCTGGATTTCCGGGCGATCGAAGCAGCCGCCCCTCGGCGGCTGGGCGACGATTACCTCAGCGCCTCGTTGAGCGCATCGCGGAGCGCCCCCTCGTTCGTCAGGCCGATGATTTTCTTTGCGACCTGCCCCCCCTTGAAGATCATGATCGTGGGGATCGCGGTGATCTTGTACTCCACGCTGATATCGCGGTTCTTATCGGTATCGACCTTGCCGACCTTCACCTTTTCGCCGAATTCGGCGGCGATCTTGTCGATCGTCGGCGTCAGCATGCGGCAGGGCATGCACCATTCCGCCCAGAAGTCCACGAGCACCGGCTTGCTCGAATCAATGACCTCGCTCTTGAAGTTCGCGTCGGTGAACTCGACCACATTCGCACCAGCCATGCAACACTCCTTCCGGGGCATACCACACGGCCCGACTCCGGCCGCAGGGGAAAGTGTGATTCTAGCAGCGCAGCGTCACCCGGCCGAATCGTTCCAGATGGAACGAACCGCGCACAAAGGTCGCTCCGGTCGCTCTACCGCTCTTTCCACTTCGCCAGCACCGCGGCTTCCTGTTCCTGTTCGATGCCGGCACGCATCCTCGCGTTACGGCGGGATTCGGGGAGCGCCCGCCACCACGCGATGGTGTCGTTCACCGTGTTGGTGATGGATCGGAACTTCAGACCCGCGGCGACGGACTTGTCGCAGTTCCACCTGTGGAAGCCGGCCATCTCGCCCGTCGGCGGGATCCAGATCGGCAGCGAGCCGGGCGGCAAGCCGTTCTGCGCGAGGAACTCATGGTCCACCCACGTGAGCGTCGATGGGTTCGCCGCGGCTGCCTGGCACGCATTCAGCACATCGCCCCACTTCAGGGGTGTCGCGGGGCCGAGCGCGTTGTAGAGGCCGGTCACGTTGTGCTCGATGCAGTGAATGATCCACTCGCCCAGGTCTCGGACATCAATGATCTGGATGGGATCATCCGGGGTTCCGGGAGCGAGCACCTCTCCCCCCTTGTCCACTCGCACCGGCCAATAGGTGAAGCGGTCCGACGGGTCCCATCGGCCGACGATGAATCCCGGGCGGATGTTCGCCACTCGGCCCGGCATCGCGGCCTCGGCCGCCTGCTCGCAGAGCGCCTTGAGAGGCCCGTAGTTTGAGAAGTCCGCCCCCATTTCCTCGACGGTGGGGTCGGGGATCGTGCCGACCTCGCGCGTCTCGTCGCCTCCCGGGGTCGCGTTGTCCCGGTACACCGACACCGAAGAGATGAAGGTGTAGTGCTTCACGCGGTCTTTCAGGAGTTGTGCCGAGGCGCCGACGATCCGCGGGTAGTACCCCGACGTGTCCACGACCGCGTCCCAGGTTCGATCGCCTTCCAGCCCGACGAGGCCCTTGGGCGAGGCCGGGTCGTCGTCGACGGCGTGCTTGTCGGGATCGCGATTGCCGTAGATTTTTTCGATATCGGGGAAGATCGGCTCGCCGTAGAGCTCTTCCTTCCGCTTGTCCGTGCGTCCGCGGTTGAAGAGGGTGAGGGTGTGCCCGCGGGCGCGGGCGGCCTCGACCACTGCCGGACCGAGGAACCCCGTTCCCCCGAGGATCAGGATCCGCAAACCCTTTCCAGAACTCGTCTTGAGCGCGTCCGCGCCTCGCGCCACGGGGAACGACCCGAGCGCGACCGCGGCCCCCGCCGCCACGGAATACCTCACAAAGTCACGACGGGAAGTGGTCATCAGGCGTCTCCTTCTGAAGGCCAAGGTATCAGCCGCGGCACGCCGCCGGCGCTGAAGCAATCCACCGGATACCGAGCGTCATCGGACGAGTTGCATCCGCCGCGCGTGCAGCCGATCGCGCGGCATCCGCTACAACTCACCCGTGCCCGCCGCCGCGACACCCGCCGATCACCCCCTGCACCGGATGATCGCGCGCCTGGTGCTGCTCCGACCGGGCGAGGGCGCGCCGCTGCTCCTCTCGGGTGGGTACTTCTTCCTTGTTCTCTTCTCCTATTACCTGCTCCGTCCCATCCGCGACACCTTCGGCATCCGCGGCGATCTCAAGGACCTGCCGCTCCTCTGGACGGGCACAAGCGTGGCGATGCTCGCGGCAACCCCCGTGTTCGCGCTGCTGGTGTCCCGCCTCCCTCGGCGGCGGTTCATCCCGCTGACGTACCGCTTCTTTGCGCTGAACATCGTGCTGTTCTACGGCGCGCTGATGGTGCTTCCCGACGCGGCGCACACGGCCCTCGGGTACGCGTTCTACATCTGGCTCAGCGTGTTCAACCTCTTTGCGATCTCGGTCTTCTGGGGATACATGGCCGATCTTTTCAGGCCCGAGCAGGGGGCGCGGCTCTTCGCGGCGATCGCGGTCGGGGGCACCCTGGGAGCGATGGCGGGCAGCCTGGTCCCCGCGCTGATCGCCGAGCGGATCGGCGCGCTCCACCTGATGCCGCTGTCGGCGTTGACGCTGGAACTGGCCGTGTGGTGCGTCCTGGCGCTCGCGTCGCGGTTCCATGTCGGCGCCCCGGCGACGCCCGGCTCGGTCATCCGCGGCGAACCCACGCGACGAGTCTGGTCCGGGTTCGTGCTGATCGCACGCTCGCGCTACCTTCAGTTCCTGTGCCTCTACATGCTCCTCTTCACGTTGACCACGACGTTCCTCACCTTTGAGCAACTCCGCGTGGTGAAGTCGGCCTTCGAGTCGAGCGATGCTCGCACCGCCGCGTTCGCACGCATGGACCTCGCGGCCAACGGGCTGGCACTCGTCACTCAACTCTTCATCACCGGGCGTTTCGTCCGGCGACTGGGGATCGGGGCGGCGCTGCTCCTGCTCCCCGTGCTCACCTTGCTCGGATTCATGGCGCTTTGGATCGGCCCGGCGCTGGGCTGGCCCATGCTGGGCGTCTTTGCCGCGTTCTACGTCTCGCGGCGCGGGCTGCACTTCGCGGTCGATCGCCCCGCGCGAGAGATGCTCTACACCCCGCTCGGCCCCGACGAGAAATACAAGAGCAAGTCCTTCATCGACACTTTCGTCTACCGCGGGGGCGACCTGATGGGGGCGTGGATGCAGGCGATCGGCGCCGTCGCCGCCAACGCCGCGCCGATCGCGATGGGGATCTGCGCGGTGTGGATGTCGATCGCGGGAGGGCTGGCGCTCACGAACCGGCGGATCGCCGCGTGCCGGGAGGGCGCCGGATCGGCCGGGTCAGCGTAGCGCCTGCGTGATCTCTTCCAGGATGTCGCGCATCGCTTCCTCGTCACCCATCGGCCCGACGAAGACCTCCGTCCGCGTCACCTTCTCCGTGCTGCGGTAGGTTTCGACGCGCACGGTGTCGCCCTTGGTCGTCTTGCCCTCGATGATCCCCTCGCGGCGGTCCGCGCCGGAGCGCGTGATCTTGTACCGGAACTTCTCCTTCAGCACCTTTTCCGCCGCGGTGTGGACCTTCCGAAGATCGCCCGGCAGGTACGCCTCGAGTTCCCGGTCGGCCTTCAGGGTGTAGGGGTTTCCGGTCTTGGTCGAGCCGGAGCACGCCGCCATCATGATCGAGAGCACGCACACGCCGACATTGAAAGTCGTCTTCATGGATTCCATTCCTTGTCTGGGGCGAAGATTCTAACCGGCCGCGCTCACGCCCGCGCTCGCAGCGCTCGCAGGGCCGCCCCCGGCTCCGCCTCGCGCATCAGGCTCTCGCCCACGAGCGCGATCCGCACGCCGACCTCCCGCAACTTCCGCAGGTCGGCGGGCGTCCGGATGCCCGACTCGCTCACCAGAATCGAGGGATCGTCCACCATCATCGAAAGCCGGGTCGTGTGGTTCAGATCGACCTTCATCGTGGAGAGGTCGCGGTTGTTGATGCCCAGCAGGCCGTAGGAACGATCCGGGAACCCGACATGGGGCAGCGCCCGGAGCAGGTTGTCCATGTCGTGGCACTCGATGAGCGTCGTCAGTTGGAGCTCGCGCGCCAGGATCGAGAGGTCCACCAGTTCGCTCTGCGACAGGCACTCGGCGATCAGCAGGATGGCGTCCGCCCCCGCGGCCCGGCTCTCCCACACCTGCCACGGATCGATGATGAAGTCCTTCCGCAGCACGGGAAGAGGCACCGCGTCCTTGACCTTGAACAGGTAGTCGAGCCGGCCGCCGAAATACTTCTCGTCGGTCAGGCACGAGATCGCCGCCGCCCCCGCCGCGTGATACTGTCGAGCGATGACCGCCGGATCAAATCCATCCGACTCATACTCCGGCCGGATCCACCCCGCCGACGGGCTGCGACGCTTGATCTCCGCGATGATCGACGTATCGATGTTGGAATCATGCCTCGTCACCGCGCGGAAAAAGTTGCGGGGTCGCCCCAGTTCCGCGATCCGCTCCTTCAACTCGTCGAGTCCCGTTCGGGACTTCGCGCGAGCCACTTCCTCACGCTTGAACGCGACGATCTCGTCCAGGGCGTTCGGCGGGTTGGCGGGAGCATCGTGCATGGTGCGTCGGCGGGCGCTGGAGTGCGCATTGATCTTCGGCATTCTCACCGCGGTACCGGCGGCGGCGCACTCGGCATTGTTGCAGGACGCCCCCCCACCATCCGAGAACTCGCTCGTCCACCCGACCCCGCACCAAACGGATGCAACCGTTGAGCCTCCCCCGGCGATCGAACCAATCGCCTCGATCGCGCTGTCGGCCGCGGCGATCGCCTGCGCCGCGTGGATCATCCGCCGGAGACTCTTCGATCCCGTGCCGCTCGGCCCGTCGCGCGAGTGGCCCCTCGGTGGGATCGCCGATTGGCCCGTCGTGCTTCTGGGCGGAATGGTCGCGTGGGTTGCG
>JAEUIV010000189.1 GCA_016795005.1 Phycisphaerae bacterium | reverse complement strand
TTTTCGCTGACGCCGCTGGCGTTGACGTGGACGGCTGGGGCGGCGACTTCACTACGCCAGGATGCGCCTTCGGTGCCCGGCGGAGCGGTGACGCGGCTGGGCGGGGTGGAGGCGAAGGAGAATCCGGCGACGGTCCTGATCGTTCAGGGAAACGTGCAGGTGCGGCTCGGGCGGGATGGGGCGTGGGTGGCGGCGACGCCGGGGATGGAGATTCCGCAGGGGGGGGCGATCCAGACCGGGCTTCGGTCGGCGGTGCAGGTCCGGATCGGCTCGGGCCAGATCGTGACGATCGACCGCCTGTCCAAGGTTGAGTTGGATGAGATTGTCAACGCGGAGCGGACGGATCGCACCCGGATCGGTTTGGATTATGGGCGCGTGGTGTTCCAGGTGCAGTCGACGGAGTTCGCGAACGACCTGAAGATCGAGACGGCGGACGCGACGCTCGCGGTGAAGGGGACGGAAGGGGGCATCGAGGTCAACAGCGAGACCGGGACGATGTCGTTCGGGACCGAGACGAACGACGGCACGTTCACGGTGACGTATCCCGACGGCGGTGAGACGGACGTGACCGGCGACGACACGACGGATCAGAAACACCAGGACACCGCCGAGAACAAGAACGAGGACTCGCACGAGGACACGGGCGATTCGAACTCGCGTGAGGACGACGAGCGAGATGTGGTCGACCGCTCGACGGGGGGATCGGACACGACCCAGGATCAATCGGGGAAGAATGATGCGCCGCCGGCGGCGCCGATTGTTTCATCGGATGACGATGGCAACATCAGCATCAACACGGGTGGAAGTGGCGGGAACTCTCCTCCTCCACCACCACCGCCTCCTCCACCGCCTCCTCCACCGCCTCCTCCACCGCCGCCTCCACCACCGCCGCCTCCGCCTCCACCGCCGCCGCCTCCACCGCCGCCACCACCACCGCCTCCACCGCCTCCACCGCCGCCGCCTCCACCACCTCCACCGCCACCGCCTCCTCCTCCGCCGCCACCTCCGCCTCCTCCTCCACCGCCGGAGTTGGATTTGTCATTTGTTCTTGCGGCGGACGTTGCGGATGGTTCGTTGCGTCTGCGGCCGTTGTCGAGCAGTGTTGAAGAGTCTCTGTTCGACCTGCCCGCCGGCGGCGTTTCGCGCGACTTCGGCGGCGGCGTGTTGCAGGACGACGGTCTTGCGTCGCTGGTCTTCGAGTTCGACGCCGGCCCCGCTCGCGATGGCGAACGCGGGGATGTGATGGCGGCGATGTTCGTGTTCTACGGTTTGGGAGGGATCGAGTCGGGAGTTTCCGGCGGTTACTTTGCGTTCAACCAGTTGTACGCGAGCCTGTTGCCGGTCGGAGCGCCCGGCGGGACGCGCGGGTTCGGATCGCCTTGGGAGTTGATCGAGAAGTACACGCCCGGCCCCGAGGGTTCGCCGGTGTTCGGCGGGGCGGCGTTGACGGGCCTGGCGGTTCTGCCGACGGCTCCCTTGCTGCCCCGCGATGCGCGCGGTGAGGGGAACACGGTTGTGTCGGAGCTGCTCTGGGGGATCACGAGCACGGGCTTCGATCGCTTTGCGAACGATTTCTTCGCGGCCGGTTCGCACCTTGTGGACGTGCAGTTTGACTTTGACATCAACACGTCGAACGACCTGGTGTCGCGGGCGGATTTCCGCGTGCCGCTCGAAGGGGCGCTGGCGGCTTCGGCCGAGCGCGGGTCGCTTTTCATGGTGGCGAACCTGCCGAGCCTGTCGCTGCTCGATTCGGTTGCGTCGGGGGTGCGCGGCCGGCCGTATGATCGGGCGATCCTCGAGTTTGATCCGCGTGTCAACTACCTGAAGAACGGGTGGTGGCAGGCGGATCTGGAAGCGGCGTCGGGCACGGTGGTTGATCCGTCCTTCGGGTCGGGTGGTCACGCGGTGTTCTCGCTGAACGAGCACGCTTTCGCGGTGAAGGGTGCGGCGTTCGTGGACGGTCAACTGGTGCTGACGGCGCAGACTCCGGTGTTCACGGCCCGGGGTCAGTCGTACATCAACCAGTATTTCACGTTCAATCCGAGCGCGGCGGGGACGGCGGGCGATCCGCACCTGACGAAGATCGAGGCTTCGCCGGGGATCAAGACGGCGCTGGCGGAGGCGACCCGGCTGACGCAGATGCTGCCCTCGGAGCCGGTGCTGACTCCCGACACGCTGACGGCTGGGGAGTTGAACCTCGCGGGGGTGAACGAGCTGTTCTCCACGATCGCGTACAGCCAGTCGGCGCTCGATTCCGGCGTGGCGAAGCGGATCTTCGAGAAGCATTTCCTTGAGACGTCGATTGATCCGGTGGCGTGCAAGGGTTCGATGCTGTTCACGACGGAGGTGCCGTCGAGGCTCTCGGCGAACGTGGACCGTCGGAACGGGTTCGGCCGGACGGCGTTCCAGTTGCGTGAGCACCTGACGACGGAGCATCCGTGCGCGACGCCGGCGAACGAGAAGCCCCGTGGCGGATCGGTTGCCGGGCGGGCGACGGCTTCGGGGCAGTGAAGCGCGTCAGGCGAGGCGTGACGCGATCGAGGCGGCGAGGCGGGCGTTGCTCTTGACGAGCGAGAGGTTCGCGCGGAGCGTGGCGCCGGCGGAGACCTGGTGCAATCGTCCCAGGATGAACGGGGTGGCGTCGCGTCCTGAGATGGATCGGCTTTCGGCCTCCTGCTGGGCCTGGGCGAGCCACTGGTTGAACGTGGGGAGCGGGATTTCGTCGTGGGCGGGGATGGGATTGGCGATGAGGACGGCGCGGTTCGTCCGCGCGAGTTCCGATTGAACGAATCGGGCGAGCGACGCTTCATCATCGAATCGTGCGTCGATTCCCGCGGCGCTATCGCGCTGGTAGAAGGCGGGGAAGCGGTCGGTCTGGTACCCGACGACGGGGATGCCGAGGGTTTCCAAGGCTTCGCGCGTCGAGGTGACATCGAGGATGGATTTCACGCCGCTGGAGACGACGGCGATGGGGAATCGGGTCATGGCGGCGAGGTCCGACGAGATGTCGAGCGTGTGGGCGTATCCGCGGTGGACGCCTCCGAGTCCCCCGGTGGCGAAGACGCTGACCCCGGCGGCGGCGGCGAGTTCCATGGTGGCGCTGACGGTTGTGGCGGCGTG
>JAEUIV010000140.1 GCA_016795005.1 Phycisphaerae bacterium | reverse complement strand
GCTGCGCCGGGCGGAGAGGATGGTCAGCGGAACTCCGACATCGTTGTTGAAGGACTTCGGGCTTGCGGCGCCGCGGAGTCGTGTTTTCAGCACGGCGTCGATGAGTTTGGTCGTGGTGGTCTTGCCGTTGGAGCCGACGACGGCGATGACCTTCGTTCCTTCCAGTGACTTGCGGTGCGCGGCGGCGAGTTGGCCGAGGGCGCGTCGCGTGTCGGCGACCCGGAGGATTGCCGGGCCGGTGGTGGCTCTGAGGAGCGATTCGGGGATCGACTCCGGCCGGTCGATGATGAGGAGCGCGGCACCGGCTGAAGCGGCGGAATCGAGGAAATCGTGGGCATCGAAACGGTCGCCCCTCAGCGCGAGGAACGCTTCGCCCGGCTTGACGTTTCGGGTATCCGTGCTGAGGGACTCGGCGATCGGCGCGTCGTCCGTCGCGGCGGGGCGGCGGAGCCATGAACCGCCCGTGATGGCGCGGAGGGATGTCGGTGTCCACAGATTCATGTTCGTGCGGGTTCTCCGGGGTTGGCCGCGGGCTTTGCTGATTCATCCCGAGCGACTCGTGCCTTCAGCGCGTCGTGTGCGACGATTCGATCGTCGAAGTCGAGGCGGAGGATGCCGCCCGCGTTGTCGGAGACGAGTTGATAGTCCTCGTGTCCCTTTCCCGCGATCAGGACGGCATCGCCCGGACGCGCGGATTCGATGGCGAGAATGATGGCGGCACGACGATCCGGCTCGACGTGGATCTTTTTGCGGGCGGAGTCGGTGTCGATCCCCGCGAGGATGTCGTCGATGATCGCGAGCGGTTTTTCGGTGCGGGGATTGTCGCTGGTGATGAAGACTTCGTCGGCGAGCGAAGCGGCGACTCGGGCCATTCGCGGGCGCTTGGTGCGGTCGCGGTCTCCGCCGCAACCGAAGACGACGCGGAGGTTGCCGCCGGAGTCGTCGAGGAGGGGCCGGACGGCGGCGATCGCCTTGGCGAGGGCGTCATCGGTGTGGGCGTAATCGACGAAGACGGCGATGTCGTTGCTGCCGGCGGGCGAGGCCACGCGGGACACGCGCTCAAGCCGACCGGGCGGCGGCTGGAGGTGAAAGAGCGAGAGGGCGATGTCGTCGCGCTCGACGCCCGCGGCGTGTGCCGCGGCGACGGCTTGCAGAATGTTCATCACATTGAACGCGCCGATGAGGCGGGTGTGGCCTTCGATCGTGCCCCACGGCCCCCGAAGGGTGATGGGCATTCCCGCGAAGGTCATCCGGCCGGCTTCGGCGGTGCATTCGGCGCCCGTGTCGTTGCCCGCCGAGCATCGGAGGATGCGTGCGCGGCAGTTGGCGGTCATCGTCCGGTGCGCCGGGTCATCGGCGTTGACGATCGCTGTGCCGGCGGGCTTGAGCGACTCGAAGAGGCGGGCTTTCGCGGCGGCGTAGCGTTCCATCGTCTGGTGGTAGTCGAGGTGGTCGCCGGTGAGGTTCGTGAAGACCGCGATGTCGAAGTCGAGAGCGGCAACGCGCTGCTGATCGAGCGAATGACTCGATACTTCCATGGAGGCGGCGGCGCAACCGTTGTCGAGCATCTTGGAGAGGGTGTAGGAGAGTTCGATGGCCGGCGGGGTGGTGAGCGTGGCCTTTGCCTGGCGGCCGCCGTCGTCGATGGTGGTGGTTCCGATGAGGCCGCAACGCATGTCGGCGTCGTTCAGGAGTTGGTGGACGAGGTGTGTCACCGTGGTCTTGCCGTTGGTGCCGGTGGCGCCGATCAGTGTGAGTTTTGAGGATGGGTTGCCGAAGAATCGCTCGGCGATCCGCGCCTCGGCGAGGGGGACGTCGCCCGCGGTGAGCCAGGCGAGATCGGCGGCGGAGTCGGGGGCCTGGACATCGGGAGTTGTGAGCACGGCGACGGCGTCGGCGGCGATCGCCTGCTCGATGAAGCGGCGACCGTCGGCCTTGGTTCCGGGGCGTGCGATGAAGAGCGAGCCGGGGAGGACGGTCCGGCTGTCCTCGGTGAGGTCGCAGATGCGGACGGCGTCGCTCCCCTTGCCTGTGGCGTGAATGTTCAAACCGCGGATGAGTTCTCCCAGGAGCATGGGGGTCGGGTTCCTCCGCGGCCGGCGCGCGGCGACCGCTGGGGACATTATCGGGCCGGAGGCGGCCGTAACGGGTGTTTTTTGCCGTGGCTGCTGGAGTGGTCCGCGGGCCGACTCGGAGGCCGCCGCGCCGGGGGAAGTCAGGGCAGGATGAGCATGGCGTCACCGTAGGAGTAGAACCGGTATCGCTCCCGAACTGCCTGCCTGTAGTGGTCGAGGAGCCTCGGCACCCCTTCGGGGAAGAGGGCGGCGACGAGCGCGAGGAGTGTCGATCCCGGCAAGTGAAAGTTTGTGATGAGGGCGTCGGTCCAGCGGAACTGGTAGCCGGGGGTGATCAGGAGGCGTGTCGCGGCGGCGAACCCCTCGCGGCGGATGGCGTCGGTGATGGGATTCGGGAGAGATTCGAGCGTCCGCACGCTGGTGGTCCCGACCGGAATGATGCGGCCGCCCGCGGCTCGAGTTATTTCGATGGAATCGACGGCGGCGGCGGAGACGCGGCACCATTCGGCGTGCATCGGGTGCTGTTCGACGTACTCGGTCTGTATGGGTTTGAAGGTTCCCGGGCCGACGTGCAGTGCGACCTCGGTACGGCTGACGCCCAGCGCGGAGAGCCGATCGAGCAGGTCGGAGGTGAAGTGCAGCCCGGCGGTCGGGGCGGCGACCGAGCCGCGCGTCTGCGGATTGGCGTAGACCGCCTGGTACCAGCGGCGGTCCTGGTCATCGGAGACGTGTTCGGTGGAGTTCCGGCGTGCCGAGCGGATATATGGCGGGATCGGAGTGGCGCCGATCTGGGAGAGGATCTCCGCGGCATCGGTTGTTACCCGTTCGAGTTCGGGGCCTTGACGGAGTTCGACGCGCCAGCCGTCGGATGTCTTGCGATCGAGCCTGAGCGAATACCGGCTCGGGACGCGGTCCCGGCCGTGGAGTCTCAGGATCATTCCCTGGGTCAGGCGGCTGCCCGACTGGATCATGACCTCCCAGACTCCCGGCTCGAGTGTGGTCAGGAACAGCCCTTCGATTTTTCCTGATGTGTCGGCACGGAATCCATCGAAACGCGCCGGGACGACCCATGAGGTGTTGAAGACGAGGCGGTCGGCGGGCGTCAGGAACTCGGGGAGGTCGGAGAAGCGGCGGTGCTCGACGTGGGCCGGGTCGCTCCTGCGCAAGACCATGAGGCGCGCGGAATCCCGCGGCTCGGCCGGTCGCGTGGCGATCAGGTCGGACGGCAGGTCGTATTGAAGCGAGGCGGTCTGGAGCATCGTGTGTGCGGATCGTGCAACGGTGTTGTGGCGTCCGGGCAACGTGTGACCGGGACGCCCGGTGGTGCTGAGTTTTCGGTTTGCGTCGGCGGGACAGTCAGCCGGGAGATTATCGGTCATTGACTCCGTTGATGCCGGCGGCACGGGTGTTGTTTTCCGTGCGGCATGAGAGTTTCAGAGCCTTCATCCTTGCAGGGACTGACGCCCGCGGAGCGGCGGCATGTCGTTTTGAAAGCGGTGGCGGAGCAGCAGGTCCAGGTGGACTCGCTGATCGACGCGTTGTTCGCCGGGGTGCGGCAGGAGACGGTTGAAGCGTCCCGTCCCCTGTCCTACTGGGCGAACCTGGCGCGCGAAAACGCACGGAACCCTCCGGCGCAGCCCGTTGATTTCTGGGCTCGGCAGGAAGCGCTCCGCAAGCAGCGTCAGGAGGCGAACAGCCTGTTCCCGGCTGGGCCTCTGGCGAACCGCGAGGCGCCGGTGCTTCGGCCGGGGGTGGGGACGGGTCTGTCCCCGGTCGAGTTCGCGACGGGTCAGCGTCAAGCGAAGTTCAATCAGCCCAGCATCGGTCTGCCGCCGCCGGTGAAGATCGCGTCGATCCAGTACGACCAGATTTTCAAGGTGACGAGCGAGGTGACTTCGCCGATCGGCCGGATTGTTGATGTCGTGGCGTGAAGCGGAGTCGCGGAAGGCGTGCGGTCAATCCGGGTCTTGGACCGGCTGCGCGGCGGTCTTCATGAGTCGCTCGCCCTCTTCCGGCGTCATCGCTCCTTCGGCGACGTAGGCGGCGATCTCGCGCTGCGTCTTGCCTCGCACGCTTTCGAGGTGCATCCGGCGGATGAACCCTCCAATGATGGAGATCACGGCGATGAACAGCCCGCCGATCATGGCGATCGTGACGATCTCATCACTGGCGAGAACGAGTTGGGGGAGTGACATCGGTGATTCTCCTTGTCCGATCGGCGCCGTGGGGTCAGGCATCGGCGGTCATCGGTGGCGCGGATGAACGGCGCTTTCCGCCGCAGCAGGGCTTTCCGGCTTCTCCGGCCGAGAGGATACGCTCGGCCTCGTCGGCGGTCATTGATCCTTCGGCCACGTATGCGGCGAGTTCACGGCGTGATCGTTCCCGTGCGCGTGCGGCGAGCACCTGGCACAGCGCCATGGCGCAGCATGCCACGGCGATGGTTCCGCCGATGGTGACCATGCCGATGTTCTGGCCGAGAGACTGGAGGAAGCCGTCCATTGTGTTTCACCTTTCGCTCAAGCGCACTCGTCCGACTTGGCCTTCATCAGTCGTTCACCCTGGTCCGGCGTCATGGACCCTTCGGCGATGTAGGCGGCGATCTCGCGGCGTGTGCGTTCACGATGGGATGACGTGACCATCGCCTTGACCGAGCCGAAGATGATCGAAATGACCGAGATGGCTCCGATGACGGTCCAGAACCAGTTTTCTGCGGCGGCGTTGATCAGGATGTTCGGGTCCACGGGAGGCCCCTTTCGAGTGATGGGTCGGACCTGGTGGGTCCGCGTTCAGAAGTGTCGCACGGATGCAAGGGCCGTGCCACCCTGGGGAATGATTCGGAACCGCTCGGAGTGCATTTCAGTATCCTTGGCGCGCTGCGGCGGGCGGTCGAGTTCGTTCTCGCCCCGCGTGGGACAGGCGAAAAATGCGGCTCGAACCCCTCCTTGAACTCGATCTGACCGCGGTGCTCTCCGGCGTGAAAAACCGGGACGCGGCGCTGGACGCCGTGGCGGAACGCGGAGCGTCCAAGTTCCCCGTTGTGACGCGGTCGGCCTTCATGGCGGCACTGAAGGAGCGGGAGTCAAAGTATCCGACCGGAACCCCCGAGGGGGTGGCGTTCCCGCATGCCCTGTTACCCGAAGTGCCCCGGACGGCGCTCGTGTGCCTGCTGCTCCGGCCGGCGGTGAAGTGGAGCACGCAGAACCATCCCGGCCAGGACGTGATCTTCGGGATTCTTGGCAATGTGGAGGCGCCTTGGGAACACGTGCGGCTGCTGGCGCGGCTGGCGAGAATCGTGCGAAGCCCCGGAGCGCTGGAGCGGGTCCGCTCTTGTGCCGATGGCAAGGGGCTGCTCCAGAGGCTCATCGAGGAGGACCGCGCGCATGGCTAAGCGACCGGGCAATCGGCCACGTCAGGGCAAGCCGACCGGCCCGCCGCGCGCGGCGCGTGCTTCGCGTTCGGTTCACAAGGGGGAAGCGCGACGTGGCCGCGGGTCGCGGAATGATCGGCCGGCGCTGCTGATCGTGCTGGCGACCAGCACGTCGCACCTGGAGGACGCGGTGGCGGTGCTCATCGACCTGGGGATCGCGGCGACGGTGATCCAGACAAAGCCCTTGTCGACGGTGCTGCGAGACGAGGTCCCGGTGTTTGCGGGGCTGGCGTCGATGCTGCCGCGGATGCCGGAGAGCCGGCTGGTGGTGTCGATCACGACCATGGGTCTTGCGGACCGGGCGCTTCGCCTGCTTTCGACGGGGCTTCAAGCCGATGGACATGGCCTGTTCGTGGCGACGATCGCGTTGCGTGGCTTTTTCGGATCGCCGGGGAGGTCATAGCCGTTTGCCGGTCTGTCGGCGTGTATACTTTCGCCCGCTTCGGAGAGGTGTCAGAGCGGTTGAATGAGCCGGTCTCGAAAACCGGTATGGCCTTCGGGTCATCGGGAGTTCGAATCTCCCCCTCTCCGCTTCACCAAAACGCCGCCTTTGGGCGGCGTTTTGTTTTCGGCAGATTGACCTGCCCCCGAAATCTTGATCCGGGTGCACCCGTGGTTTGGGGGGATTCGAACCTTGCGGCAGAAGAAGCCCACATCGCGGATTTCTACTTGGTATTTCAAGGTTTGTCCGCAGAATGCGCGCGATGATCGAAGAGTCCCGCCGGGGGGTCGCAAGGGACGCACAGGCCTGGATCGTTGTTCCTTGGCGAGTTGACGCGCGATGAGACGGGGAAGGCTTCGAGCCGCTCGGCGGCAAGGGGATCTGGCATCGCTCTCTCTGGCCGGGAGGCGTCGAGCCACTGGCTCACCCCGTCCGGTTCCAGGATGACCGGCATGCGGTCGTGGATTCGTGCGACGAGGGCGTTCGGCGCCGCGGTGAGGATGGCAAAGGTATCCACGGCTGCTTCGCCGGTGCCCCATCGCTCCCAGATTCCGGCGAGCAGCATCGTGTCGTTGCTTGCCAGGCGGATGTAGTGGGGCTGCTTGCCGCCTGGGGCCGCCTTCCATTCGTAGAAGCCCGATATCGGCACGATGCATCGGCGCGAGGCGAACGCGCGCCGGAACATGGTGCTGGTTGCGATCGACTCGCTGCGTGCGTTGATCGGGCCGGGTTTGCCCTCTTTCGACCACTCCGGGGTGAATCCCCAGCGCATCGGGACGAGTTCTCGCTCGCCCTCTTTGTTCAGCCTGCACACGGGCGTCGTCTGCGTGGGCGCGACATTCCAGCTCGGCTTGATCTCGATGTTCTCGGGGTACCGAAGATCGAGCAGCGCGTGCAACTGCTTCCAGGTGTAGAGCCTTGTGAACCGTCCGCACATGATCCTTCCATTCTTGCAGGGAGGTCAATGGAAGTCCCGCGACAGGGATTCGAGGGCGGGCATGTACGGATCGAGGCTCAGGAACCGCCGGGCGTGGACGTGGACGACCTCCCCCTCGCGTTCGATCCGTCCTTCAACGAGCAGGGCCGTGCTCAGGCGGATGGCCCGGCGGTAGCGCTCGTAGGTGTCCGACCAGACGACCAGGTTGGCGATGCCCGATTCATCCTCCAGGGTGATGAAGACGACGCCCGAGGCGGTCGCCGGACGCTGGCGCACGAGGACGACCCCCGCGATGCGCACGCGCCTCCCCTGCGGGCAGCGGATGGGGTCGCGCACGTCGCCCGCGAGCATGACTCGGCGCTTCTCGAGCCGCGTTCGAAGAAAACTCATCGGGTGATCGCGCAGGGTGAGCCCCGTTTGCGCATAGTCGTGGAGCGTGCGCGCAGCCGAGTCTACGGGCGGCAGGTGTTCGCGCCCCAGAGATTCCAGTTCATGGGCGGGAGAGGCATCGAAAAGCGGCAGAGGGTCGTCGCGCAGCGTGCGGATCGCCCAGAGCGCGGCCTGACGATCGACACCCGCGGAGCCGAAGGCGTCGGCCCGCGCGAGGCAGCGCATGGCACGCACGCTCGCCCCGCTCGCGCGCCACAGTGCGTGCAGGTCGGTGAACCGGCCGTGGCGCTCGACCGCGGCTGCGATGCCGCTTGCGTCTCTTTGAGAAAGCCCCTTGACCAGGCGCATGCCGAGACGGAGGGCGGGGCCGCCTATTCCATGTTCCAATGTGCAATCCCAGGTGCTGCGGTTCGCGTCGATGGGCCGCACCTCCACGCCGTGCTCGCGCGCGTCGCGGACAACCTGGGCAGGCTGGTAGAAGCCCATGGGCTGGCTGTTGATGAGGGCCGCAGCGAAGGCCGCGGGGTGGTGGCACTTGAGCCAGCACGAGACGTAGACGAGGATCGCAAAACTCGCGGCGTGCGATTCCGGGAAGCCGTACTCGCTGAACCCCTTGATCTGCTCGAAACATCGGTCGGCGAACTCCGGCGGGTAGCCGCGTTGGATCATCCCCGCGATCAGTTTCTCGCCGAAACGGAAGATCTGGTCCCCCTTGCGCTTCCAGGCCGCCATCGCGCGGCGGAGTTTGTCGGCTTCGTCCGGCGTGAACCCGCCGGCGACAATCGCGAGTTGCATTGCCTGTTCCTGGAAGAGCGGCACGCCAAGGGTGCGCCCGAGCACGCGTTCGATGTCTTGGTTCGGGAAAGTGATGGGTTCCTGTCCGCCGCGGCGGCGCAGGTATGGGTGGACCATCTTCCCCTGGATAGGCCCGGGACGGACGATCGCCACTTCGATGACGAGGTCGTAGAACTCTCGCGGCCGCAGGCGGGGAAGCATGGACATCTGCGCCCGGCTCTCGATCTGGAAGACGCCGATGGTGTCCGCGCGGCAGATCATGTCGTAGACCACGGGGTCTTCCGCGTACTCGCTCATGACGCGGGCGATGGTGAGCGGCTCTGCGCCCTCGTCCCGCGTTTGCAGGAGGTCGAAGGCCTTGCGGATGCAGGTCAGCATGCCGAGGCCCAGCACGTCCACCTTCAGGATGCCCAGCGCGTCGATGTCGTCCTTGTCCCACTCGATGACGGTGCGGTCCTCCATCGCGGCGTTCTCGATGGGGACCAGTTCGCACAGCGGGGAGCGTGTCAGCACGAACCCGCCGACGTGCTGCGATAGGTGTCGCGGGAAACCCTGGATCTCGCGGCTGAGTTCGATCACAAGGCGGATCGTCGGGTCGTCCGGGTTCAGCCCCGCTTCCCGGACGCGGTCGGCGCTCGGCCGGTCGCCCCAGAGGTCGAGGTTCCGCGCCAGCGTGTCAACGCAGTCGAGGGGCAGGCCCATCGCCTTGCCGATGTCCCGGATCGCGCTCCGTCCTCGGTAGGAGATGACTTCCGCGGTCAGTGCAGCGTGCTCGCGCCCGTATCTCGCGTAGATGTACTGGATGACCTCCTCGCGCCGTTCGTGCTCGAAGTCAATGTCGATGTCCGGTGGCTCCTTGCGTTCGCGGCTGATGAATCGCTCGAAGAGCAGGCTGAACCGTGCGGGGTCGACCTCGGTAAGTCCGAGGCAGAAACACACGGCGGAGTTCGCCGCCCCGCCGCGTCCCTGGCACAGGATGCCCTTCGATCGCGCGAATCGCACGATGTCGTGGCATGTCAGGAAGTACGGTTCATAGCGCAACTCCGCGATGAGTGAGAGTTCGTGGTCCAAGGCGGCATGAATCATGTCCGGCACCCCGGCGGGGTAACGACGGGCGGCCCCTTCGTTGCACAGGGCGCGGAGGTGCGCCGCAGCCCCAGTCCCCGGCGGGATCGGCTCGTCCGGGTAGTCGTAGCGGAGTTGATCGAGGTTGAAAGCAGCAGCACGGCGGAGGATGTCCGCTGTGCGGGCCATCGCGCCTGGATACGCCGCGAAGTGGCGCGACATCTCGGCAGGGTCTTTCAGGTGGCGCTCCGCGTTCGCGTGCAGCCGGAAGCCCGCCTGCTGGATCGTGCAGCCGAGCCGGATGCAGGTGAGGGCGTCTTGCAGCGCGTGGCGGCGGGGTGAGTGGTAATGCGCATCGTTGACCGCGACCAGGGGGACGCCGCAGGCAGCGGCAAGATCGGCGATCGAACGCAGGCGCTCGGCGTCGTCGGAGGCGTATGGAATCGAAGCCGCGAGCGAAAGGCGGTCGTCATCGAAGGTGAGCCGCAGGCGACGGAGCGAGTCGGCGAACGCTTCGTCGAGAGGGTCGGAGGGCATGGCGACCGCGAGCAGGCCCGCGTGGTACTCGAGCAGGTCGTCGAGTGTGAGGTGGCACTCGCCCTTGGCGGCGCGGCGCTTGCCGAGCGTCAGCAAGCGGCACAGCCTCGCGTAAGACTCGCGCGAGGTCGGAAACACGAGCACTTCAAGCCCGGCGGGTTCGGCGAAGACCAGGCGTGCGCCGATCGCGATGGGGATGCCTGCGTCCTTGGCTGCGACATGGGCACGCACAACGCCCGCGAGGGTATTGCGGTCGGCGATCGCGACGCCGATGTGGCCGAGCGAGACCGCCGCCTCGACCATTTCCTCGGGGTGGCTGGCGCCGCGCAGGAACGAGTAGTTCGTGGTGACGGCGAGCTCGACATACGCGGGGATGTCGTCCTGGTGCGGCGGGAGCTGGCTTTCGTTTGCGCGATCGCGCCGGAAGGGGTGAGGTCGGGGCTTGGGGTTGGGCAGTTCAGGCACGGCTCACTCCCACACCCCGTGGACGAACCACTGGCCGCTCGGCTCCTCTCGGTACACCCAGATCCACAGGCCGTGTTCGTCCTGCACGCGGAAGTAATCGCGCACGAAGCGGTCACCCAGCCACCACTCGCCCTTGATGCGCTCGGGGCCGATCGATGCGATCATCCTGTGTGCGCCACCGTTCCATTGAAGATGGCTGACCGGTCCGTCCGGGCTGAGCGCGATGACCCGCGCGAGTTGCGGCGGATCGAAGAGTCGCGTGGGGCGGTCGCTCTCGACGAGTTCAACGGAGGTGATGGCCGGCGCGGGCTCCAGCACGCTCCGTAGTGAGAATGCACGCTCGGGGACACGCGAGGCGCGCAGTTCCGCGCGGAACACGGCCCCGGGGCCGAGGCGGTTGACGAGCGCATCGATCAGGCCGTCAGCGGCGGAAGCGTCGGCGGCGGCGGCCGGTGTGTCGTTCCACCATGCCGACTGGTGGTGGCGGATGCGCCCCGTGCGGAGCGCGATGATCGCGAGCGATTCGACACCGAAGCCCAGGTGGGCGCGCTCCAGCCTGGGCTCGAGCAGGCGCCAGAGGTGGCGCGGCTCGCGGCTCGGGGCGCAGTGGCGGAGCGCGAGGGTGAGCGGCTCCATGTCGGAGCGACCCAGCACGAGCGACCATTCCGTCACGCCACGTTCGCGGGCCGCGAGCGCTGCTCCCAGTTGTTCGAGCAGTTCGCGGCAGGCAAGCCCGATGGCAACGAGGTCCGTACAAGGACCATCGAAGGCGCGATCCGCGCGGAGGGCTTCGAGCGGGCGGAGCGGCTCGATTCGCTCCGGTACCCGGCCGAGCATGCGGTCAAGAGCCGCGAGCACGTCGGCGCCGAACCGGCCCGCGACGGCGGGACGGGGCAGATCGATCAGGCTGCCGATCCGTGTGACATTGACTTCGGCAAGCCCCTCGATCGCATCAGGATCGATGTCCAGCGCATGCACCGGCAACTCGCGCAGGGAAGACGCAAGGTCGGGCCGTTCCACGATGGCCCTGTCGCTTCCCCATCGCGCGAGGGCTCTGGCCGCGGCGAAGGTCGGGGCGATGGCGACTCGCGTCTCGACGCCGAGTCGGCATGCTTCCGCGCGGACGCGCTCGATCATCGAGGCTTCGCCGCCGAAGAGGTGCGCGCCCCCCGTGATATCGAGGCAGACGCCTTCCGTGTCCTCGAGGGCCACGACGGGAGAGAAGCGGTGGCACCACAGGGCGAAGGCGCGGAGAGCGCGGGCGGTCCGGTGAGCGTCATGAGGTTCGACGATGAGCCCTTCGGGGCCGAGCGCGGCCCGGGCGGCGCTGAGCGCAATCCCGGGTTGGATGCCCGCGGCGCGGGCGCGCGGACAAGCGTGTGCCACGATCTGGCGCTGCGCTACCGTCTCGACCAGCAGCACGAACGCCCCCTCAGAGCGCTCGCCGGAGCGGCGCATCCGACGCCGGAAGAGGTCGATCGGCAGCATCGGGAGCCACACGGACATCGCCCGTTGCATGGGATCTGCACACGGCCCACCGCCGTGCCTCGCTTTGGGTAGGCCGCAGTCCCTTGCAGCGCAGCAGTTCGACCGTCCACCGTTGGTCTGAGTTTGCCGATGGCAATGGCGTGACGCGCCAGCGCGTCCTTGCCGCGGATAGACCGCGCTCCTCGCGGGCTGGACGCAGAAGCAAGGCCATCGTGCCCCCCGCCTCGGCGGCCAGTTGCAGCCGCCGCGTCTCGTTGAGCGTCAGACTGCTTCCATCGGCTACGACAAGTGCCACGCCGGGGCTGCGGAGCGCGAGGTCCATCGCCCAGAGGCTCTCCTCGCGACTCGCGGCATGCACGAAAACCGATCTCGCTACGAGCGCGGCCGATGCCCGCGCCATCGCCGCCGGGTAGGGCCAGCAGCGGCGACCGATCCACAAGCAGGTATCCGCGTGATATTCACTTGAAGTAAGAACCTCGACGACGAGGCTCATGACCGCGCTGAGGGCGGCCGTTCGGCCATGCCTCCAGTTCGAGCCGTCATCCGCAGCGCGTTGCCGCGAGGTGAACCATTCATGAATACCCACGAGGTGTGCCTCTGCACCGAACCCGGGCGTCTTTGGCAGATGCCGGTCGCGGCGCCCACGAGCCTGAAGGAGTGCCGTGACGGCTTCAGACACGTCAGCAATTGCAGGGCGATGATGCGGTAGCATTTTGTTAGGATATGCCGCCCAGAGCCATAGGCAAGCGAAAACTGAGAGACCTGTTGCAGAGGGCACGAAGGCGTTTGCGGCCCAGTGAACACCCGGTCATCTTCAACTGGCGACAAAACAAACTCAGGTGAAAGCATCTCCGCTCAGCGCATCAAGCGATGCATGACACATGACGCGTTGTCATGATGGGCGGTTGAGAATCTGGTGCGTAGCGATGCTTGATCCGCGTCCAAACCGGGTGCAGCGCGAGAAATGCCAACGCCGCGTACCGACCGCGGATATCAACCAAGCACAAGGCTCCAAGGCAACCGGTGTCCAAGTTCAAACGAGAAAGACTGCGCCTGCATGCGCCGTGCAGACAGAGAGAGTCCCCAATCGGACGACCGGATTCCCTGCGCGCAGCGAATCGCCTCGGCGCCCGTGTGGCAGATGTTGGGCATTTTTTCATACGACACTCGGCGTGAGGGTTCACGAGGTTCGAACCCTTCTGTGCGGCGATGATTCCTCGCCACACTCCTGCTTTCGCGCCCGGAGACTATGGCGCAAAATCGCTAGCATCTCTCGGAAATTGGCGAGCATCGGAGACCCGAGAGCGCGCAAATCTCGCGACAAGTCACGCCAAAAACGAAAATCCGGAGACTCGTTCAAGACGAGTCTCCGGGTAAGCGGAGAGGGGGAGATTCGAACTCCCGAAACGGTTACCCGTTTACAGCATTTCCAGTGCTGCTCCTTCAACCACTCGGACACCTCTCCGGTGCCGAATCTGGGCGGGGAGTGTAGCCGAAGTGGGTCGGGATTTCCGGGCGTTCGAGGCGTGGATCAGGGCCGGCGGCGGCGCAGGAGCAAGGGAGCGGCGGAGGCGAGGAGCGAGGCGATCCCGGGCGCGGGGACCTGCACCAGCACGGCGGCGTTGTAGTTGATTCCGCCGGCGTCGCGCAGGGTGGCCTCGAAGATGAGCCATTGGCCGTCGTCGGAGAGGTCGAACGAGTTTTCGCCGCTGGCGATGGAGGCGACGAGGAATCCGCCGACCATGGTGACGCCTTCCTGGACGATGAGTTGATCGTTCCAGAACAGGCCGGAGTCCATGGTGGTCGCGGGGTCGTTCCAATCGCCGTACCAGACGATGTTGCCGGCGTTATCGATCTTGACGGGGCCGCTGGTGGTGCCGAAGGATTCAAGGGTGAACGACCCGATCGAGGCGAGGCTCTGTCCTTCCTGATAGCGGATGGTGTTGTTGACGATGATCGCCTCGTCGGTGAGCGTGTCGCCGGTCATATTGGCCTTGAGCACCCAATCGCCGGAGTCGTTCATGTCAAGTCCCCGGCCGAGGATGATCTCGTACATTCTCGAGTTGGCGCCGGCGGTCATGGTGACTCCCTCCTGCGCGAGGACGGTCGAGTTGCGCATGAGAACGCCGTCGACCGTTGTGGCGGCGGTGGTATCGGCGATGTAGAGCATGTCGCCGGCGTTGTTGATATCCGAGTTGTGGATCCCGGTGCTGTAGTCGGCGATCGCGCTGCCGAGGAGCAGGTCGCCTTCCTTGCTGATCACGTTCTCGACGTACGTGCCCGCCATGGGGTTGTAGTCGAGGCGCACCATGGCGCGATCGACGGTCGAGGGGATGAGGGGATCGTCAACGCTGGCGACGACGGACATCTGGTTGAAGTCGTTCATCTTCACGTCGAAGAACCCGATGTACGGCGTCGGGTTGTTGAAAGAAGGCGAAACGGAGATCGTGCTTTCCCAGAGGGCCAGGGTGCTGTTGAAGTAGATGCCGGAGTCGGTGCTCGTAGTCTGACCTCGGAGGAAGAGGTTCCATCCGGTGTCGGCGTTGTTGTTCAGATTGAGCGAATCGAACGAGGAGACGGTGGCGTTGGGCGGCCCGGAGAGCGACTGGTCCTCGCGGTACTGGAGCACTCCGTTGAGCAGGACGACGACGTCGGCGTTCGTATTCGCGTGATCCGTGTCGGCCTCGACAAGCCATTTGCCCTGGTTGTTCACTGCGAGCGCGCTGACGGACGTCACGTTCCCGACTCCCGCGACGGTGTCCGACTGGCGCACCGCGATCGAGAAGACCGGAGTAACGGCGCTGGCGGCTCCCGCGGCGGCGAGCAGCGTCCACGCCGAAACGATGTTTCGAACGAAATCGCGGGTCATAGTGCCTCCTCCTCGATGTGGGCCGATGGGGAAGGTGCGGCGTCCGCTCTCCCACGTATCGGCGGTTCTTCCTTCCCTGACATCGTTCATGATTTCGGCGGTTGGTCAAGCGACCTGGGCTGAATGAGAGCAAGTTTTTTTCTAGTGTTCGGCGGAGGTTCGTCATTGGAGTGTGATGCGCGGGGTGGCTGGGCACTTGAACCTAGTGTCCTGACTTCGAGATTGTCGCACGATTCCGGGTGACCATTCCGAGGATGGTGTTGGCGTCGGCGGTCGAGGTGAAGCGGGCGGCGCTTTCGCTGCGGGCGTCGAGGTAGGCGAGAGCGGCCTTCTCCGACAACGCGACGCTTATGGACACGCCGCAGCGCCGTCGGCCTCGGTGGCCTTCGCCACCTCGTCGATGGTGTTGAGGAACTCCTGGTGGCGATGGCAGCCGCGCGGGTGTGCCGGGACGCAAAGAGAGCAGCGGCTGCGTGCGGTCGAGGGCCTGCTTCTGGCTCTTCTTGTCGCAGCAGATCACGACCGCGTTCTCCGGCGGGCTTATGTAGAGTCCCACGATGTCGCGGACTTTCTCGACGAGGGCCGGACCTTTCGACATCTTGAAGGTCTCGACGCGGTGCGGCTGGAGGTTGAACGCCTTCCAAAACGTGTGCGCGCGCGGCGGCGAGACCCCGCTCGCCGCGGCCATCGAACGCAGGCTCCAGTGCGTCCCGTCCGGCGGTTTCTCCTCCAGCGTCTCACTCGCCACCCCGGCGACGTGCTCTCGGGTGATCGTCCTCTTCGCCCCGGGCCGCGGCATGTCCCTCAGCCCGGCATGCCGGTCCTTCAGGAACCGCCTTTGCCACTTCAGCAGCGTCTGCTCACGAATGATGAGCCGGGCGCCGATCTGCGTGTACGTCAGCCCCTGCTCTCCTAGCAACACCGCCCGGCAGCGCGTCGCCAGCCCATCCGGCGTGGTCGGCGGCCGCACGATCCGCTGATGCGCCGCCTGCTCCGACTCCGTCGCCGCCACCCCGTTCGTCTGCTCATCGTGCGACCCCGGGGTGCGCTTGAAGTCGATACGCGCCCGCCGCGAAACGGTTGCGTCATTCTTTCGGTCAGGTCACCAACGCATCGAGCAACCAGTCCGCCATGAATGCCGCCCCGAACTCCACGAAGCCCAACTTTCATTCGAACGCAGGTCGTCTATCGCCTCCCACGCAAGGGGACAATCCGTTGGGATCCCTTACTTCCGCTCGATGCGGGACTTACAGCGTTCAGTCTGCCGCAGGTGCTCGCTGCCTGCCCCCTGGGCCCAAGACGGCTTGGACTTGCATGTAAGTAGTGGCCAGACAGTTGCTTATGCATCAACGGCGCGCCGCGAAGAGAATTCGGATCACATTAATGCACTTTTTGCTTGCATCCAATGCATCACTGTGTAATGTGACGTTGGTTGCCGACTTCTCACCGGAAAGGGGATGCGCGATTGAGAACTCGAATTGTGCGAGTCGCCGAGTCGTTGCTCGCTGCGGTGTGCGTGCTGGGCGGGTGCGCGATCCAAGGGCCTTCGGGGCAGGCCAGCGGCAGGGTGGACCCTTACGACACGAAGGGGCGCGAGATTTCCGACCGGGGAATCAGCATGACCGCGCTCCTGGAAGCGAGCGACCAGGCGACGATGGCGATCGCCGAGAGAATCAACAGTACTTTCGCGTCCCACAGCACCAAGGTTGTGATTGAGTTGGGTTGGATCAAAAACGTCACGAACACCCCTTCGAGTGACTTTGAAATGCTCCGGCGGCGCGTGACCGGCCGGCTGATCAACAGTGAGGCGGTGCGCCACGTCGCGAAGATCATGGAATCGCCTGAGGCGATGGATCAGCAGGCAGGGAGGTTCGCGCAAGCCGCGGCCCCGGATCGACTGGATGAATCCACGTCAAGCGAAGGCACGGCGACGAACCGATACTCCGCTTCCGATACCTACCTGCTCAACGGAGAGTTCCGTGAAGCCCTGCGCGGCGGGGCAAGCACGTACTACCTGGAAATGACGCTGACGAATCTTCAAACGCGCGAGATCGTTTTCGCCCAGCCCTTTGATTTCAAGCAAGTGCGGTGATGCGCGCGACGGGGTGTTTGGTCTGGATTCTCCAACGGGAGCAACAATCATGCGAATGACGGCTGTTCTGTGCGTGGTGCTCGCGGCGGGTAATCTTGTGTGCTGTTCGGGCAGCAAGCCACGGTCGAGCGCCCTGCGCGCGGCTGACATGGAGGTCTCGTGCGATGAGATCCGTCAACAGTTCGCGTCGAGCGGGCTGATCGCCGGACGCACCCCGGATTCACCGGAGATTGTGCTGGTCCCGGGCGCGATGGAGAACCGCTCGTATGAGCGGCTGTCCAAGCTGGACCGATACGGGGCGACGGTTCGTCTGCTGAATGATCCGGCGATGCGCGAGTTGTTCGCTCATGCGAACATTCGGGTTGTTGAGCCGGCAACCGACGCGGGCGTGTACCGGGCCCTTGGGCTATCGCCCGATCCTCCTGCGCGGGGGCTGTCGCCGACGCACATTCTTCAGGCTTCGTTCAGTTCGGCGCAGCGACAGGCCGCGGGCACGGCCAGGGCGACATCGGACTTGCGAAAGGACTTGTTCCTGATCCAGTTTGATGTGGTCGACCTGAAGTCCCGTGAGAGGGTCTGGTCGGGGAGCTCCGAGTTCGCGCGCGTCGCATACGGCGAACTGATCGATTGACGATCCGTCGGCTGGGGGTTGAACCTGGGAGGATTTCCATGAACACGAATAGTCTTCGATCCGAGATGTCATGTGTGATCATGGCCGTGATTGCACTACTGGGTGGGTGCGGCGCGCATGTGTACAAGCCGGATCCGAAGGTGCATGCCTGCCTTGCTCAGGGTGATTACGGTCAGGCCAGGCTGCTGGTGGAATCGAAGGGCACTCCGAAGAAGGACTCACGCCGATACGCATTGGACCGGCTTCAGCGTCTGACACTCTGCAACGCGGAGGGAATCCCCGATGCGGCTGACCCGATCGCCGATCAGGCGTATGACTTCCTCCGAACTCAAGGGGTGAACGACGACAAGACCGCCGCGGCTGTTGCGTTCGGCGGCGGCAATGTTCGCATCTGGAAGGGCGAACCATTCGAGCAGGCGGCGGCGTACGCGCACATCGCCATCCACGACGCGATGCAGGGCGAATGGGGCAACGCGCGGGCATCGGCAAGTAACTCGCTGTTCCTGCTACGAGATTTCTCGAAGGAACTGGCCGAGATGCCCGCGCCGCCGGAATCCCAGGCTCCCAGCCAAGGGCAACAGACTCAGCCTCATGCTCAGGCCGCGCCACCTTCGCAGATCATCCAACAGAAGCAGTATCTGAAAGCAACGTCGGAAGAACGGCGCAAGTCAAAGAAGATGGAGTCGGGCCAGCGCCCGACACCGTCGTCACCCGGCGAACTCGAAGTGACGTACGCAACGGCTCCCTCCGACTTTGAGATCGGTTACGTCCTGAAAGCCATCGCCGCCCGCTCCGCGCACGCGAATGAGGAAGTGCTTGAATGCCTCTCGGCGATGCGGGTGCTTCGGCCGAATCTTTCCGGGCTGGCATCGCGCATCGGCGGCGGGCGATACAATATGGTTCTCGTGGTGGACTACGGCATGGCGCCGAGGAAGATCGGCGCGGGATACCTGAGTTCGTACACTGAGTTTGTCCCCGTCACTCCGTCGGATGATCGACTCTTGGTTGTCCGTTACGGGGGAATCTCCGATTCGTTCCCGGTCGTGACTGACCTGAATGCGAAGACATCGGACCTGAAGTGGCACGCGGAGGAAGACTTGAGCCTTGCGCGGGCTTATACCGGTACCGGCCTGGCCGCGGCTGGGACAGCCGTCGCCGCATCCAGCAACGACACGACCACTCAGATCGTCGGGCTGATCGCCGCGGGTATCGGTGGGTACCTGATGGCGACTTCCGCCGCAGACACCACCTACTGCGATCTGCTGGCGCAGCGGACCTACGTCGCGCTTCTCGAGTTGCCACCTGGCGGAAATACAGTGGAAGTCATGATTGACGGTCGTCCTGAAACCCGCCTGGTGCTTCCCGGTCTCAAGGGGTCGGTGAGCGGGGAGCCGGGTCTCCGATACGTCCGACTGCCGGAGCAGCCGGGTGAGTGGGCACAGGGTCAGTTGCACTATTCCAACACACGGACCGGCCCGGCGCCGGGATCGCAGTTGCCCTACATCCTCGGTGGGTACGATGCTTCTCCGCCGACCGAAGACATGATGTCCATTTATCATTCGCACGGACTGCCGGCGGACGTGGACCTCGCGACGCTCCGGTCGGTCTATGTTGCCGAAGGCATTGCGATCGAGGGGATCGACCCTCCCACCGATATGTCCCGGCACATTCTCGAAGGCGGAACGAGCCTCTACACGCCGCTCGAGGGCACGGTCGGCTTTGCGCGTCTCTTCTGCCAGACTCATCCTCCCTACCAGCCTCGAAGCGCCGAACTCCGCTCTCTGAGAGAGCGGGTCCAAAGTGGGGTACAGACGGCGGCGACGTCATTCCATGATCCCATCGGAGGCGCGAGATGATCGCGATGCTCAAGAATTTGGCGCTTGGTGCTATGACCCTGAGCGTCGCGGTTTCGGCGGGTGGCTGCGACCCCCAACGCCGAACGCCCGGCGTCCGCGAGGACCCGCAACCCACGGGGTCGTACCCGATCGTCGCGGTGGAACCAGGGCTTCAGAGGTATCTCGGCGTGGATTCGGAGCGCGTGGTCGTAGACCCGGCGACCGAGTCCGTCCCCATGAAAGTCTCGGTGCCCGTGCGTTCACTCGCCGACAACCAGATGGCGGTTCAATACGAGTTCACCTGGTTCGACGATAAAGGGCGCGAGGTCGGCCGGTCTGGGTGGCTCTTCGTGATGCTCGAGCCGCGGGTTCAACGTCATTTCTCGGCAAACTCGGTGACCACACGAGCGCGTGGCTGGCGGATGGAGGTTCGTTCGGCGAGGTGACCGTCTGGAGCGGCGCTACAGGAAAGGGCTATACATGCTCCGAGCAATCGTCCTAGTCGTTCTGTCGGTTCTCACGACTCTGACGGCCTCGCCGGCGGCGGTTGCGAGGCAGGAGAAGCCCGACCCATTGCCTGCGAAGCCACATGAGGACGCCGTGCCGGACGTGGCCGCGTGGAGCCGCGCGTACGAGCAGGCCGGCCGCCCGACTGTCATGATCATGTGCGGCATCGACGCGGGGGTGGCCGGCGTGGAGGCCGGGCCGAAGTGGAACTTCGAGTTGGAGGGGGTGCCGGCGCAGATCGTGAGCGCGCTCGAAGAGATCCTCAATCCCGGCGAAAACCCGATCGAGTTGGTGGACTTCAATGCGTTCCAAAGAATGCAGGGGCGGTTCGAGAACGTACTGCAACTGAACGGCGAGCAAGAGGCCATCAATCTGCTACGCGAGGAGTTGAAGGCGGAACTGCTCATCACCATCCGCATCTCGCGCGCCTCCCCCCTGCCGAAGGTGGTCGTCGCGGCGTCGGAGGAGGCCCGAGGCCGCCGGGGGTTCACGAAGACGCTCGACTGGAAGGGAGACTTCTCGGCACGGGAGATCAAGGCGAACATACGGGACGTGGCGAAGCGGTTTGTCGAGGACTTTGTCGGCCGCGCCGGTCAGCAGGTTTTGAGCATGACGATCCGGGTACTCGGGGCAAGGGGTGAAACACATGAGATCATCCGAAACAGCCTGAAGCGCGTGACGGGAATGGAGAGCGTCAAGAACGCGAATGCCGCCTCGGGTTCGAAGGATCAGGCAGCCGAGTTTGCGGTCCGTTACAAGTCCTCCGCGGATAGGGATGACCTTGTCTATGAGGCGTGTGCCAACCTGCGCACGGACCTCGACGCGGAAGTCAACCAGGAGGTGTGGCAGGGGAACACGGTCGTCATTCGGGTGACTCCGAAGCCTCCTCCACCGCCTCCCGGTGTTTACCGCGAGCCGCCTTGCCGGGAGCAGATCGAGGAGTGCCTCCTGCATTCGAATGATCCGAACTTTACTAACAATACAAAGGAAACTCTCACGGCCCTGTACAAGGCCAAGGGTACGCCAAAGATGACGGTTCTGCTCAACCGCAGACCGACGGCCGGGGAAGTCACAGCGGCCAAAGAGGCGTCGGGAGGCGTCAATAAAGTAAACGTGGACAACATGATCGTCGTCGGCGGCATCGGGCCGGTCACTGGAATCAACGGGCAGCATGCGGGCGATGCGCAGGACAAGCCCGCCAATCTTGGTAAAGAGGAGTACAGGAAACCCTCGGATTACGAGTTGTTTGCTCGGGCAGTCGAAGACTCCATGAGCAGGATGTTCGGCGTCGAGGCCCTTCGATTTTCAATGGTCGATTCCGCGATGGCGCGCGACAGCATCATGCGGGCGGCCACGAAGCAAGAAAAGGTAATGCTCGAAAGTGAACTTTCTGGCTTGCTCAAGACCGTCGGGGCTGCACAGATCTATGTGATCGGATTCGCCACCGACCCCACAGCCGCTGGCGCGAAGGGCAGAATCCAGTTCACATTCAAGGCGATGCTCGCCGACGGGTCGGAGATCGGATACGGACAGGAGTTTCGAGAACTGCCCGTCAATCTCGGCCCGGAAGTGATCGATCCGGTGGCGCGATCTCTTGTCATCCAGATCGCGTGCGGAATTCTAGAGAGTTGGAAGCCGCCATCTCGCATCGAGGTCAAACTCCTTGGCGCAACCAGCATGGATGACTTCGGCTTTCTTCGTGACGCCATCGACGCTCTGAAGGCTGAAGCCGAGGCGAAGCACACAAAGCCGGAGATCAGCCTCATCGGAACACAGCAGTTCGACCGGAGTGGTGGCGAAGGGTACCACGTTTTTCAGATTGAGTTCGACAACGAACGCGTCCCCTCCTCCCGACTCTTCGACAAGTTGCGTGAAATCAAGAACCGGGCCGAGGAACGCGGAAAGGCCCCGTTCCCGATCTTCGACTCCGAGCGTAATGACGACACCGTCATCGAAATCCGAATCAGGCCGTCGTCAGGCGAGAAGAAACCCTGAAGCCGAACCGGCGTGCTTCGTTCGCGTCACGGCTGCCGCTGCACCGTCACGCTCGCCGGCAACATCGCGTGCCCCTCGGCGATCTGGCGGGCCTCTTTCATTCCTTCGTCGCTCGCTCCGCGGATCGTGATAAACAGGTAGGCATCGCCCCAGTTCGCCCGCCGGCGCAGGGCGACTTCCGATCGGATGCCCGCCGCGTCGAGCGCCGCTCGGACCGCGGAGGCGACCCCTTCCGGGTTCACGTCGAGTTCGAGGAGGGCGTCGGGGGAGGCCGCGCGGACGCGCTCGGTCGCGCGGTCGCGCTCCGTGTCACTGAGCACAGGGCCGGTCGCCCGCAGAATCCGCCCGGTCGCCGGGTCGATCGCGACGGTGATCTGTCGCGGCAGGTCCACGGGCTGCAATGGCGCAACCGGCCCGCCCCGCGATGGCGCCGCCGCCTGCGTCGGTGACTGCGGCGAGGAGCCACCCACCGGCAGCAGCATCGCCATCGTCAGGACGATCACCACGCAGGCGAGCATGGCGAAGGGCGCGACGCGGCGCGCAGACCAACCTCTGCCGGTCGCTCGGATCCGAGTTCTCGATGCGGCCTGCGGGCCGGAACGCATCGCCCCAACGATCGCGTCCGCGCAGCCCTCGATCGCGGCTGCTGCTGGAGCCGCATCAATACGGAGCCACTGCGCCGTCGACAGGCGGTAGCGCATCTGTTCGGAACACTTCACGCCGCCGACAAGGATCGGGATGATCGGCCGACGCGCCCCGAGCGCCAGGTCCACCTCGCGGCGGACGTGCATGCTCGAATCCGCCTCGGGGGTCACGAGCACCACCAACGCCGCGCACCCATCGACTGCCCGGACAACGCATTCCGCGTAGTCCGCTCCCGCGGGAACATTCCGTTCGGACAGCCAGCAGTCAACCGCGCGGGCCTCGACCGCGCGGGCGAGGTCCGCCGCCATCGCGGCGTCCTGGTGAGCATGGCTGAGGAAGATCGGCGAAGGCATCGTCATCCCGAATCAAGAGGTCGAGGCATTGAACTCGAAACTTAATTGTACCAACCTCGGCCGCAACAGATCCGACTCGTGTCTCAAAGGATCGGTGCCATCTCAGTTGCTCATTGCCAGGTGCGGGAGGGCGGATCTGCAGCCGGGCGCTGTCGGCAATCGTGCGGCCATTTCGAGCGCGAAATGTAGATCGTCGGATGGGACGCCATGGCGGCTGGCGGCGCTGTGCAGACGGTGATCCCCTCCTCCTCTTATGCGGGTGCGCGTGGGATGAGGCTCTGCTGTCACGTCCGTTCTCGGGAGCGGGATCGAACTCGCACAGGTCAACGGCAGGGCGATCAACTTGATCCTCTTCTGCGAGTGCATTGGGAGATTGGTTCGCGCGGCGGAATCAAGCTGGCACCTCAGGCGGGCGGTCGAGGAAGACGACGCGCCAGTCCAGAACCTCATTGACCATGACTTGTGATGCTTCCGACGCCAGGTCGGCGAGGCGGGCGCTCACCGGGATCTCATCCGGGGCCGAGGATTGCCCATCAATGATGTGTGACAGTGCCTCCGTTCGTTCAAGAAGCTGCTTGAGGGCACGGGCCATGGCCTCCGACCGCTTGGCGACGCGGCGGTACTCACCGACATTGTTGATCCCGGCGCACGCCGCTCCTAGCGCCGGGAACCATGCGCAGAGCATGCCCATCAGTTCCGGCGCGAAATGGAACTGCTCAAACGACGGCCAGCTGTGCGGCAGCAGGTGAACGACGCAGCACACAAGGGCGGCCGCAAAGCACAGGATCCCCGCCCCGTGCAGCCGATCTTCGATCCGGTGGGCCCGCGAGGCGGTGGCCTCGTGGTAGTTCAACTGGCCCCGGATCATATGGAGGAGGTCTGACGCCACCGAGCGCAGGTACGCCTGATCCACGCGCGCGTTCGGCAGGCCGAGCGAGCGTTCCACCGCCCGGGCATACCACGCGGCCCACGTGGCTCCCGGGTGTCGGTATGAGGCGAGGTGCGCCTGCGTCGGCGGGATCGACCGCCCCCCGCCCACCGGCCCGACCAGCCGGACATGCCGCAGCAACTCCGCCGCGAGGCGATAGTCGATCCACCGCCCGAGCCAGTGACGGTTTCCGCAGACGATGACCAGAGCGAGGATCGCGACGAGAGCCGCCAACTCCAGCGCGACGCAAACGATCTCCAGATGCACGTGCGCTTCATTCACCCAGCCCATGGCGATCGGCAGCAGCGCCAGCGTGACCGCGGCCGCGGCCAGCACATACGACAGGATCGACACACTCCTGTAAGCGTCCGAGTACCAACTGGCCAGCCCTTCCGGCCAGTCGTAGTAGCGTCGCAGGCGGCCGATCGCCCGGCCAAGAGGCGTCGAGTGGTCGCGGGGCCAGCCGCATTCCACCGATTGTTCGAAGTGGGGGATTCGCACGCGAACGCGGGCCAGCCTGAAGTCGCCCAACGCATCGCGGAAGATACGCCACGGTATCCCGGCGTTCAGACGCGGTCTTCGCTCCTTCAAGAACTGATCAAAGGTGATGGCCCGGTCCAGATTCGGACCGCGCTCGGGCAGGGGAATGGTAAGCGAGTCACGCACCAGCGCCTTGAGGTCGGCAAGCGTTGATCCATCGCGTGGGCGGGCGCGTCGGCCTCTGGGTGCACGAGGAATCGGTGAAGATTGCTTGATGAGCTGCCAGCCGTGCGGCGCGCGGGCGTCGATCCAGACGACCGGCTTTCCAAGCCGGAGGGCTTCGTCAAGCTTTTCCTCGGTGCCTCCTCCGCGGTCGAGGCGCTCGCCGTCCCACACCACGACGAGCAGATCGGATTGGTTGATGACGACGCGGCCGCCGGCGCCGTATGCGATCCTTTCGTCCGCACGGTCGCCGTCGAGTTGAAACGTAGTCAGCCGACGGCGCTTCCTTGCTCGACACAGTATGGAACGGAATCGTTCGAGCGAACCGGGCTCAAGCGCACGATCTTCCGCGAAATCATTCTCGTACTCCTTCCTGAAGAACGGCATCGGGCAGCACAGCGAGTAATCGAGATCGAGCGCTCGTTCGGCGAAGATCCGATCCGCACCCTCGGCCAACGGAGACACGGCCCGCAAGTCAGGAGGACCGTCGCCGAAGCGACTGGCGTGCTCGTCGTAGAACGCCTTCGCGGCCTCGGCCACCGCGGTCAACACCTCGCCGATCGCAAGCGCCAGCAATGGAATATCCGCGAAGGCAAGCCTGTCGGGACGATGCCCGACCACCCCGACACGGTACGCCAAGGGCGGCCGCGGAGGCCCGTTTCGCCGCGCTGACTCGCCCGCTGTCGATGCTTTTGGATCGTGAGAATCCGTCGAGGCCATGTCTTTATAGATTATCATAGAAGAATGTTGACGGCAAGGCTCCATGAGCCGGAACCTGACGGCCGCACCCCTCAGCCCGGCATGCCGGGCTGTCTTGTTCACGAACAGCGCAACAACAGAGATCGGCGGATCTTTGCGTTTTGACTCGCGCGTGCGACTCACCGCCGGCGGTGGCTCGCGGCGAGCAACCGGCGCCGCGGCGAGAGAATGGGTGGCGTGGGCGTCTCCACAGTCACGCTCAACACGTGCGATCCGCGCGCAGCACGCACGCAGCGATCCGTCCGAAGCGTCACCTGGACGCGGCGACGTGGCGGTACATCAGCGCCGCCCAGCGGGAGTAGAACGCGAAGATCGGGTGATCGTTGTTGAGTCTCGCGTTGGGCAGACGGATTCGGTCAACGTCTTTCGGGGGCTTGAAGGTGGGAAAGTAGGTGTCCAGGATGAGGTGGTCGGCGAGGTGCCTGAACAACTCGATCATCTCGTCAATATTCGCCTTGTCAGATTGTCGGCGGAGCACGCCGAGGATCTGGAACCCGAACTTGTCGCCGTCGATCTGGAGCACCTGCCCCGTCGCGAGGTGGACATCGAGCTTTTCAGACGGGATGTTCGTGGGGCGAAGCGGCGGCGGAGGGCTTGGGCCGAGGCGCCCCGCGTATCCCAGACCGTCGCCCCCGAGCGCCACGTCCAGCACCAGGGCGCCCGTGGCTCCAATTTGGGCGAGGTGATCCGCGTCGGGCGTGCCGAACCCGGCTGGGCGCTTGCCGAGCGACGCCCTCACGAGGATCTGGATGCTCGCGGGTTCGAATGTGATGGACCCGCCGCGCCAGAGATCGGCGTGAAGTGAGCCATTGTCGGACCGTTCGAGGTGCTTCACCTTCAGCGTGGGTCCGAGCGCGAGAATGTCCGCGCTCGATGGGGCGAAGGCATCTCCGCCGAGCGAGGTAATCAGGTTTACAGCGTCCTCCGCTGCTTTCGCGTCGGGCGTGACGGCGACGATGCAAGGCGGGATGCCGAAGCGATTCGCCACGCCGCCCGCTGCCGCGCCGAGGCACGGCCTCATCCGCTCGATCGCGGCGGCGGCGTCATGCCCAGGGGGAGGGGAGATCAGCGAGACGAATCGAGCATTCTCGACAACGCGAGCGGTCACGACGTTGATTATCGGCGCGCCCTTCGGATGAAGCAAGGCCGCGGCTCATCTGGTGTTCGAATCATGAAGCCGCATGCCCGGACTCAGGGGGGCGTCGGCGCCCGATTCGATCAGGCTCGCCACGGGGTAAGCGCAGTAATCGAGCGCGAATGCGCCGGCCGGTCTGTGGTTGCCGGAAAGTCCCAGGCCGCCGAACGGGAGTTTCCCCGAAGCGCCGGCGGTTCCGGTGTTCACGTTGATGCAGCCCGCGCGAGCCTCGGCCAGGAAGCGGTCGATCGACGCAGCATGCTGCGTAAAGATCGATGCGGCGAGTCCGAAGCGCGTCATGTTGCATTGCGTGATGGCCTCGTCCAGAGACTTGACGGTGGCCACGCGGACGATGGGCGCGAAGAGTTCGATGTCGCCGCCGCAGGCCGATTCGTCGAGTTCAAAGCGCGGCACGCGGAGGATGCCGGGCGAGATGTAGTGGCCTTCAAACGGATCGTTGATCGGCCTTGATTCGAGGAGCGGGGTGGCGCCGCGGCTGATCCACGTCTGCTGCGCGCGGAGCGCGGCGTCGCGTGCCTCGGCGCGGATGAGCGGCCCCATGAAGACTTCCCCACGAGGATCGCCCACGACCAACCCCGTGGCGATCTCGCACAGTCGGTCCACGAGTGGCTTCGAAACATCCTCATGCACGAGAATCCGGCGCGTGCATGTACACCTTTGGCCGGTCGTGGCGAACGCGGCGCGAGCACACTCGACCGCGGCGAGATGAAGGTCGGCATCGGGCATCACCACCGAAGCGTTGTTGCCGCCAAGTTCCAGCGCGATGATCCGACCCG
>JAEUIV010000115.1 GCA_016795005.1 Phycisphaerae bacterium | reverse complement strand
TCCTCACCGCGTGGCGACCGGGAGGCGATCTCCGACGAGAAGCCGAACTGATCCAGCAGTTCGGCAGCCCCACCACCATCCTCCTCTGCGCCCTGATCATCTGGCGGCTCGATCCACTCAGACTGCCGCGGATGCTCGACTGGCTCCTCGCCGCCGGGATGACCTGGCTCTCCGTCTTCGCGCTCAAGATCACACTCGGCAGGCCCCGGCCGAAGTTCGTCGGCGAGCACCTTCACTTCCTCGGCCCCTGGAACACGCACGTCGTCAAGGAAGGCGACCCGCCGCGGCACGCCTGGGAGGTCTTCGCGGACGATGTCGCCGAGATCTGGTCGATGCCGTCAAGCCACACCGCCTTCGCGGTCGTCGCTGCGATCTGTCTGACTCACCTGTACCCGAGGCTGCGACCCGTCGCGTTCGGACTCGCCGCGATCGTGGGCTTCTGCCGCGTGCTCCTGAAGGCCCACTACGCGAGCGACGTCCTCATCGGGGCGGCGATGGGCTACCTCCTCGCCGAAGTCTGCATGACGGGGATGCTCGGCCAGCGGCTCGCCGGACGATTCAAGACGCCACGCCGCGACTGAGCGCGTCCAGCAACTCGCGCACAATCGATTCGTTCGCCTCGGGGAAGCGGTACGACGAAAGTTCCTCCGGGCGCACCCAGCGGTGCGCCGCGACGTGCAGGTCTCTCGGTTCAGCGGACCCGTCCGCCATCCGGCACAGCCGAGGATGCAACCGCACTTTGCCGTGCGGATAGGCATATTCGACATCCGAAAGAAACCCGAACACAATCGCCGATATTCCAACTTCCTCGTTCAACTCGCGGATCACGCACGAATCGACGGTCTCGCCTTGGTCCACCTTCCCCCCGGGAAACTCCCAATACCCCGGGTAGAGGCCGCCGGCCTTTCGCTGAGTGATAAGCACACACATCCCAGAAGCCTGATCATTCCCTTTCATTCGGCTTGTGTCAGGTGGCAATCTCAAGACGATACCGATCCCGACAGGAACCGCTGGAAGTGCCGTGTTTCTTGAATTCAAGACTCGTAAGTCCTTGCAGGATAGTGCTTTATAAAAAATGCTTTTTCAAGCGCGTTCGGGCGTTGACCGCCAACTCTCATCGCATACGCTAGCGTGCCCCGGAAAGGTCCCATGACCCGACCGCCAGGCTGAGATCAATCAACGAATAGCGCGGCACCTAGCCGTGGCACGCCGTCGATCGAGAATCGGAGCTCTCGATCGACGGTTTTTATTCTTTGCCGATGTCGCGGTGATCTCCGTCGATTTCACCGCGATGCACGCGCGATCGTGGTGCGATCCGCGCGGATCAGTGCGCCGAAGCGGAGGGCGCCGTCTCCGGGATGCCGTTCTTCTTCTTGTAGTCGCTGATCGCGCTGCGGATCGCGTCCTCGGCGAGCACCGAACAGTGAATCTTGACCGGCGGAAGCGACAGTTCTTCCACGATGTCGGTGTTCTTGATCTGGAGCGCCTCATCCACGCTCATCCCCTTGATCCACTCGGTCGCGAGGGAGGACGAGGCGATCGCCGAGCCGCAGCCGAAGCACTTGAACTTCGCGTCCTCGATCTTCCCGGAGGCGGGGTCCACCTTGATCTGGATTTGCATCACATCGCCGCACTCCGGCGCGCCGACGACGCCGACGCCGATGTCCTTGCGGGTCTTGACGTCGGCGGTGGTGCCGAAGTTCCCGACGTTGCGCGGGTGCTCGTAGTGGTCGATGACTTTGGGGCCGTATGCCATTGGTTGGGTCCTTCGATTTGAGTCCTGGTGCCGAGTTCCTGCTCAGTGCGCCGCCCACTGGATGGTATTGATATCGATCCCCTCCAAGTGCATGTCGTACAGCGGCGAGAGCAGCCGCAGTTTCTTGACCGCCTCGGTGATCTTGGCGATCGCGTAGTCCACCTGCTCCTCTGTCGTCCACTTGCCCATCGAAAGTCGGAGCGAGGAGTGGGCGAGGTCATCGCCGATGCCGAGGGCCTTGAGGACGTAGGAGGGTTCGAGCGACGCCGAGGTGCAGGCCGAGCCGGAGGAGCACGCGATCTCCTTGATCGCCATCATGAGGCCTTCGCCCTCGACGAATCCGAACGAGATGTTCAGGATGTGCGGCAGCCGACGCTCCGCGTGCCCGTTGATCTGGGTCACGTCGAGCGCCCTGGTCAGTTCTCGCTCCATTTTCTGCCTGAACGCGAGCAAGCGCTTGCCGTCGGCGTCCATCTCGTTGAGCGCGATCTCGCAGGCCTTGCCGAAGCCGACGATGCCGGTGACGTTCTGCGTGCCGGAGCGGTAGCCGCGCTCCTGGCCGCCGCCCTCGATCTGCGCGACGAGCCGGACGCGCGGGTTGCGTCGGCGGACGTACAGCGCCCCGACGCCCTTCGGCCCGTAGATCTTGTGACCGCTCCAGGTCAGAAGGTCGATGCCGTCACGCTCGACATCGGTGGGCATCTTGCCGACCCACTGCGTCGCATCCGTATGAAACAGCACGTTGCGGCTCTTGCACAACCGGCCGATCTCGGGAACCTCGTTGATCGTCCCCAGTTCATTGTTCGCCCACATGAGGGTGACGAGGATGGTGTCCGGGCGCATCGCGGCCTCGACCGCTTTCGCCGTGATCACGCCGTCGCGGGGCGGTTCGAGGAAGGTGACGTCGAAGCCCTCCTTCTGGAGACGCTTGCACGGGTCGAGCACCGCCTTGTGCTCGTGGATGGCGGTGATGATGTGGCCACGCCCCGTCTGCCCGGCCGGCTTCTTCTCGTACATCTCCGCGGCCCCCTTGATCGCGAGGTTGTTCCCCTCGGTTGAGCCGCTCGTGAAGATGATCTCTTTCTCATTGGCGCCGATCAGCGCCGCGGCCTGTTCCCGAGCGCGGTCGATCCCCTCTTCCGCCTCCCAGCCGAACTTGTGGTTCCGGCTGCCGGCGTTGCCGAACTTCTCGGTGAAATATGGGAGCATCGCGTCAACGACGCGCGGGTCGCAGGGAGTCGTGGCTGCGTGGTCGAAATAGATCGGGAGCGTGAGCATGGGCGGTCCTTCTGAAACCGGTCATCGAATCGTATTGAGAATAGAACTCAGAATCATTCTAGACTAGTGATACAGGAAAAACCCTGCCGCGGGGCGGGATCGCTCCCCCGAATCCATGTTCGGTAGGCTGGGACCCGTTGCGCCACGCCGCCCCAACACGAGAAAGCCGCCTGCATACGCGATATCCATCCATGGCCGTCGATGTGGACGACGGCCGACTCCGGCTCACAACTCATTCGGCGCTCAGCCTGGAATGGGTGCTCGCCAACCTCCGCAAGCCCACGAAGGCGTCCGGCCGGCAGCATGCCATCGCTGCCCTGCCGGACGGCGCGCGTGTTTTCATCAAGACCTACAACCCGCGTGCGAACCATTCCCTCTGGCGCCGGCTCCGAGACTCGCGCGCCATCGCCGAGGGGAAGGGTTACCTGGCTTTCGCCTCGGCGGGCATCGAGACCCCGGAACTCATCGCGTGGGGCGAGGTCCGGCGGCGGGCCACCTGGCAGCGAGGCATCGTCATCACGCGACTGGTGGATGGAAACACCGTCGCCGAGCACTACTCGGAGAACAAAGACGTCGGCGTGCTGGAACAGGCCGCGGCATGCCTCGCGCGGGTCCACCGGGCCGGGCTGGCGCACGGCGACCCCAGGCTGAGAAACTTCCTCGTCGATCACGAACGGATTCTTCCCTTCGACCTGTGCAGTTGGGGATTGATCAATGAACGCCGTCGCAGAAATGACCTCGTCAAGTTCATCGGCTCGGCGCGGACCGTCACGGAGCCGGCAGTGGCGGAACGCCTGCTCGCGAGGTATTCAGAGTGTTCCGCGTGGCGAAGCCCGGCAGCGGACCGGCTGATCCACGACGCCGAGGCCTACGCCATCAAGGAAAAAGTACCGTGAGCGAACACACCGTATGACCACCCCCGAAGTCATTGGAGGGAAGGGCGCGCACGACGCCTTGCGTCGCGTCCTCCGCGCGCGTCCGAAAGCGAAGGTGCTCGATTGCCCGTCGGGGCAGGGCGGCCTCGCCGCCTACATGCGCGACCTGGGATGGGACGTGCATTGCTCGGACATCGACGAAGGAAACCTCCGCGTCACCGGCATGCCCTTTCGAGCGGCGAACCTCAACCGGGGGTTGCCGCACGCGGACGCCGAGTTTGATGTCGTCGTCTGCGCCAACGGCCTGCACCGCCTGTTCAACCCGGGGCGCGCGGTGGCGGAGTTTCACCGCATCCTCAGGCCCGGCGGAACCCTGTTCCTCAACCTGAACAACTACTCGGCCCTCGGACGACGACTGCGATTCCTCATCTACGGCTCGCTCGACAACGCACTGAACGAGGGCAAGTGCGAGCAGACCACCACCGATCCGGAAGCCAACGTGCGCGTGCCGTTCCTGCTTCCCGTCGCGGGGAACCTGCTGAAGAGCGCGGGGTTTGAGGTCCGCCAGTGCTGGGCATCGGGCACGGATGCGCGGACCATGATCCTCTGGCCGCTGGCGCTCGCGCTCCGCGGCCTCGGGATGCTGGCGCCCCCGAAGAGTCGGAAGCGCAACCACCTGGCGCTCACCAACAGCGCCGCCGCATTTCCAGGCGGACGATATGTGCTGATCGAAGCCACGAAGCGCGCGGATCGGTGAGCGCCGCCTTTGATGGGATCGGCCCGGACGAGTTCGAAGACCGGTTGAAAAACAGCCAACCGAATAACGGCGGGTGGCATGCTTGCTGCCCTGAGCAAGCATGCGATATCGCGCACTTCAACATGCTTGTGCCGGGCCACAGGCATGCCACACTGGGAAAGGAAACAAGCAGGTCACTCGGCGGTTACTGTCTTCCGTAGCTGGTGCTCCCCAGTCGTCGTCGGCTTCGCAAAGACACCGATTACCGAGGTCGGTAATCGGTGGCACGGGACATTGGGCAATATCGCTCAGCTTGTTTGAATCTTGTTCACAGTCTCGGCCATAACTCTGCACGAAAGTCCAGCCACAGAATGCAACGCATCAGGAAGGTTTCGGTTGCACTCCCCGGAGATTGAGGTAGAATCGTAAGTACGTCACAAGGGGCGCTCCCGAATTTTGCATTCGGCACCCCGCAGAATCGCTGGGAGAAACACAATGCGTCAATCCCGATCCCCTGTCGGTCTGTTTGCGGTAAGCGCCGCATTCCTATTGTGTGCAAATCCGACTGGCGCTGCGGTCGTGGTCGACGGCACCATCCTTCGGACGGACGGCGCCCCTGTCGGCGCGCCGTGGGGCAGCCTGGCCTCAAGCACTATCGACAAGATTTTTTTCCGGGTCAACACGGCCGGCACCATCACCATGGATGTCCTGTCGTGGGAATGGAACTACACGACGAACATGCGAGTCGATGTGAACGGCGACGGAGAGTTCGCCTTCCTCGATCCAGAGATCCGTCTCTTCAGGGATGACGGCTCGCTCGACGCGGGCGATCATCTCGGTTCCAACGACGACTCCTCCAGCACTTTCGCCGACGGCTCGGTTGATCGGATCGACTCCTTTATGTCCATGGCGCTGCCGGTCGGCGACTACATCCTCTGCATAGGTGCGCACTCGAGTTCCTTTACAATTGCCAATGCAATCGCTGGCATGAATCCGGCCGCAATGACCCCGGCTACTACAAACGGGACGCTTGCATTCACCATCAACGATCACGGCGACTATCGAGTGACCTTCACCGGTGATGTCTCGATCATCCCTGCACCTTGGTGCGGCATGTGGCTCGGACTCGGCGGCCTTCTCGCAAAGCGTAGCCGACGCACCGCTTGATGCCGTGCTCGGACAATCTCTATCGCTCAGAGTTCACGGCGCCGGGTGCCGGTGCTGCCTCGACCGACCGGCCACTGGTCTCAGAGCCGACCAGTGGAACCCGATTGGATGGCGCTTTCGTCACTCACTCCCCCTGATCCAGCACCGCCATGAACGCTTCCTGCGGGATCTCCACGCTCCCGATCGCCTTCATGCGCTTCTTGCCTTCCTTCTGCTTTTCCAGCAGTTTGCGCTTGCGCGAGACGTCGCCGCCGTAGCACTTGGCCGTCACGTTCTTTCCCATGCTCTTGATGGTCTCGCGGGCGACGACCTTGCCGCCGATCGCCGCCTGGAGCGGGATCTCGAACTGGTGGCGCGGGATCTCGGCCTTCAATCTCACGAGCAACTGCCTGCCTCGATGCTCGGCGTTGTCCCGGTGGCAGATCATGCTGAGCGCCTCGACCGGGTCGCCGTTGACGAGGATGTCCACCTTCGCCAGTCGATCGACCTTGAACCCGACGAGGTGGTAATCCATCGTGCCGTAGCCGCGCGTCATGGACTTCAACTTGTCGAAGAAGTCGTAGATGATCTCGGCAAGCGGGATGTCGTAGACGAGGATCTGGCGAGACTCGCTGACGACGGTCTGGCTCCTGTAGATCCCGCGCCGGTTGCCGCACAGCGCCATGACATCGCCGATGTATTCCTTGGGAACAATGATCTCCAGCCGGACGATCGGCTCGCGGAGTTCCTTCCACACCGAGGGGTCAGGAAGTTCGGCCGGGTTGTTGATCTCGATGACCTCGCCCGCGGTCGTCTCCAACTCGTACGACACGGTCGGCGCGGTCTGGATGATCTCGACGCCCCCCTCGCGTTCGAGGCGTTCCTGGATGATGTCCATGTGCAACAGGCCGAGGAAACCGCAGCGGAAACCGAAGCCGAGCGCCTCGGAATGCACCGGGTGGAACGTGAACGAGGCATCGTTCAGCGAGAGTTTCTCCATCGCCTCGCGGAGTTCCTCGAAGTCGTTGCCCTTGGCGTCGGTGCCGGAGGTGGGATAGAAGTCGCAGAAGACCATCTGCCGGGGTTCCTTGTAGCCGGGCAGAGGCTCGGGCGCGGGATCGTTGTCGATGGTGATGGTGTCGCCGACGCGGACATCCTTCAGCGTCTTGATGTTCGCGACGAGGTAGCCGGTCTCGCCGGGGCCGAGACCCTCGGGGCCGCATTTCACGGGCTTGGGGGTGTACTTGCCGAGTTCGGTCACATTCCACGTGCGGCCCGTGCCCATCATGCGGATCTTGTCGCCGGCCTTGAGTCGCCCGTCGAACACGCGCACGTAGATGACCACCCCGCGGTAGTCGTCGTAATGCGAATCGAAGATCAGCGCCCTCGTCTGCTTCATCACCGGCTCGCGTGGAGCGGGGAGCTTGTCACAGATCGCCGCGAGGAGTTCGGGAAGTCCGAAGCCGGTCTTCGCGGAGACCAGGATGCAATCCTCCGCCGGAAGCCCGAGCACCTGCTCGATCTCCATCGCCACCTTTTCCGGCGCCGCCGAGGGAAGATCGATCTTGTTGACCACCGGGATGAGTTCCAGGTTGTTCTCGACCGCCATGTAGGCGTTCGCGACGGTCTGCGCCTCGACCCCCTGCGTGGAGTCAACCACCAGGATCGCCCCCTCGCACGCGGTCAGCGCGCGGGAGACCTCGTACGAAAAATCGACGTGCCCCGGCGTGTCGATGAAGTTCAGCATGTACGTCTCGCCCTTGTGGACGTGCTGCACCGTCACCGCGGACGCCTTGATCGTGATGCCGCGCTCGCGCTCGAGGTCCATCGAGTCGAGGATCTGCTCGCGCGCCTCGCGGTCGGAGACGGCGTGCGTGGATTGCAGCAGCCGGTCGGCCAGGGTGGACTTGCCGTGGTCGATGTGGGCGATAATGGAAAAGTTGCGTATGGGCATTGGGTGAAGGAACCAGGAACCAGGCACCGGGCAATCGAAAAACGATCAACTCCAGGCGGGAGGGGGATGATAGCCGGGCCGGAGGGGGTCCTGACAGCGAACGAACAAATGTTCGCGGTCCTTCAAGTAACGCCGACCGCGCGCCCAGCGTAGACCGTCGGGATCGGAAGAGATCAGACGCCGATTCCAATAAGCATCCGATCACGACAAGAAGGAGATGGTCCATGCGGCGAACAATGACAACTCTGGCGTTCATGGTGGCCTGTTCAGGATCGGCGCTCGCCGGCCCCCTGCTTCCCGAGCGCGTGCTCCCCGATGCGACCTGGGTGCTCCATGTGGATATCGAGTCGATGGTGAACTCGACCTTCGGCCGCGCCGTCCTGGACGGCTCGATGGGCGCCGAGATCCGCGCCGAGATCACCGAGGAAGCCATGCAGGAGATGGGGATCGACCCCCTGAGAGACCTCCGGGGCCTGACCATCTTCGGCCACACCGAGGAAGAAACCGAGGCGGTCATCCTCATCAGCGCGACGAACGCGATCGATGCGCCCCTGGCGAAACTCCCGGACATCGTGCCGAACTACTCGGCGATCCGCGAGGGTGATCGCGTGGTCCATTCCTGGCGCGACGACGACGAGACGGTCTACGCCTACGCCGCCCCCGGACGCGACGCGGGCGAGCGCCTGGTGCTCTTCTCCGGCAACGTGGACGAACTTCGCCGCGGGATACTCCGGCTGGAGATGGGCGGAGCCGACCTCGCGCCGGCCCTGAAAGGCCGCGCTCCGACGCCGGGATCGTTCGTCTTCTTCTCGGCGGATCAGATCCCCGGACTGGCCGACGGGAACGATATGTCGGCCCTGCTCCGCTTTGCCAGGGGAATTGTCTTCGACGCGGGAGAGCAGGGGAACGAACTCCACGCCGATGCGCGCGTCACCACCAGCGGCCAGGAGGATGCCAACACCATGCTCCAGGTCGTGCAGGGGATGATGGCGCTCGGACGCATCGCCGCGTCGAGCGAGCCGGACATCCAGCCGCTGCTGAAAATCGCCGATGGCTGCCGCGCGAGCACCGACGGCGCGGACCTCCTGGTCACGCTCCGCCTCGACCTCGCCACCATCACCCAGGCAATCCGGGAAATGGACGAGCACGAACGCGCCGACGATCAGGACGACGCGAAGGAGGATGAAGCGAAGATCCGCGAGAGCCTGAAGAGCGTGGAAAAGATTGAAAAGACTTCACCCCGGAAGAAGGTCGATTGACGGCCCTGGCGCTCGAACTCCGCATGCACGCCCCCGACACCGCGCCCGAAGGCGAGGGAGCGACCTCGCGCACTGACCCGTGCGACGAGGCGCTCGCGCAGCGCGTCCAACTCGGGGGCAACGACGCCTCGGCGGCCTTCGGCATCCTCGTCGAACGGTACGAGGGTCGTCTCGTGGGGTTCCTGGTTCGACGGACCGGATCGCGCCACGACGCCGAGGACATGGCGCAGGAAGCATTCCTGCGAGCGTGGAGCCGGATCGCCACCTACGATTCGTCACGCCGCTTTTCCGTCTGGTTGTTCACCGTCGCCGCGAGAGTCGCGACCAGCGAGTGGCGCCGGCGCAAGCGGCCCGACATCTCCCCGCTTCGCATCGAGACGGCGTGCGCGGAGATCACGTTTCCCGACCCCGACGTCTGGTCGATCGCGGAGCGCGTGCTCGACCCCGAGACGATGAGCGCCGTCTGGCTCCGATACGCCGCCGGACTCGAGCCGAGCGAGGTGGCCAGAGTGCTGGGACGCACGAGCGTGGGTGTGCGGGTGATGCTGCACCGGGCACGAAAAAAGATCGCATCGGAACTTCACGGCTGGACTCCGGGCGACCAGCAGCCGACAATGGCCCAGCCGGAAAGCGAGCGCGAACCATGACGACACGGAGCAAAGGGCGACCGTCGAAGCCGCCGACTGTTGAGCAGGTGGAAGCATTGCTCCGCGCCGGCGCGGCGACACGAATCGAGCCGGGCACCGGCCGGGTGGCGGCGCGCGTTCGTGCGAACCTCTCGCACACCGCTCCGAGCATCGCCGTCTCGACCGGTCGCGGGTATGGCGTTGCCTCCCTCGCGGCCGCCGGCCTCATCGTCGCGACGACCTGGATGGTGATTGGAACCCAGCGGCCCCCGCCCGCCCGCGCCCCCGGCGCAATGGTGCGATTGAGCGCAGCGATCGATCACTCCGCGGCGGCGGTGCGCGGCGCGAAGCCGGAACAGCCGATCATGCGCGAGGTCAAGCGGCTGAAGCACGACGTGAATCGGGGAGTGGGATTCATCAAGGCCGTGATGCCGAAGGTGCGGGGCACCGGGTGATCTTCGTTCTGACGCGCCGACGAACCCGGATCAACCCGGAGCGTACCCTGTCCGCATGCCCACGCCGCGCAAGGAAAAGCCGGCATCCGTGATCCTGCTGCTCTACCTCCTGTGCGGGGTGGGGATCAGTCTCGGCCCATTCCGAGGCTGGGCCGTTCACCAGTTCGGGCGCGCGGGACTGGGAACGTTTTTTATCGTGAATATCATGCTTCCCATCGCGGCGATCGGGCTGGGCGCCGCCCATGCCCGTCCTCGGCTCGCCGCGATCGGTGGTGTCTTGCTCTCCCTCGGGGTCGCGATTGAGGCCCTCATCCGCGCCCAGCCCAACCCGATGATGTGGAATCTCTCGGTGCTCGCGGGTGCGACGCACCCGATTCTCGTCGCCGCCGCGCTCGGGTACGCCCTGCTTGGCGCGGCGGCCGCCTGGATATCGAACTCCCTCCGCCGCGATGTCTATCGGCCGGCGACGGGATCGCCCGAGAACAGCCTCTGACCGCCGAGCGCCGCGACGAAACCGTACAGCGCCACCACCATCACCACGACGACAAACGCGACCGTCTGCCCCGCGTACCACAAAGAAAGATCGCTGGTGATGGGGAGCGAACCGACCGTGTTGGACGCGAAAAAGCACACCACCAGCGAGAGCAACCCGATCCGCACGAGCAGGAACGTGATGATCCCCGCGATCATCGCGCACAGCGGCAGCGCCGGCGTGTAGAACTCGAACGCCAGGCACTGCATGAAAAAGAGGATCACGCCCAGCACCGCGATCGCGATCGAGTTCCGCCTGAAGATCACGCGGAGTCCGATCAGGAGCATCGAGAAGAGCATCGCCATCGTCACCGCGCCGCTCGCGCCCGTCAGCAGCCAGGACGCGATCGCCCGCGGCCCGCGCAGCGCATCCACCGCCCCGAGCGAGGTGATCGCGGGCACGGCGCCGAGCCAGCCGGGCAGCGTGAAGTTCAGCCGGATGAGCAGGAACATCACCAGCCCGCACGCCAGCCCGATCAGCACGTCGCCCCCCACCAGCGGATCGCGCCATCGACCGGAGATCAGGCGAGCCCACGAGATGATCGCCTTCGGCCAGAGTCGGCGGACCACCGGCTCGAGCGCGGTGTAGAACAGCCAGCAGAACATCGCCAGCCACAGCCCGCGCGCCACCGGCGAACCGATCAGGTATGAGGAAAACATGCTCGCAAACGAGTCTTGGCCCAGCGCCAGGCCAAGCCACGTCGCCGACAGGATGAAGATCGCCACGGACGCGGCGCCACGACGATCGTGCCGCCCCGCCGCGATGTTTCTCCATGCAAGAAACGCGCCCCCCGCCATCGCGGACAGGAGCAGCCCGGTCTGCACATAACCCAAGGCTCCCTCGGTGACACCCGCCGCGACGCGCGCCTCGCGGTCGGGCTGAGTCCAGGGATAGATCACGCGGAACGACACCACGCGCCCGCCCTCGGACGCTCCCTCCACGCGCAACGGGATCGCCGGCGAGGTCGGCAACTCACCCGTCCAGGCGGCCCGCGCGTCGCACGCCATCAGCGGGAGCCAGCGCGGCTCCACCGGAGCGAATCGCTCGAGCTCCAGCCCCGCATGAAGGAAAAGCGGACCCCAATCAACCGCCGGCGCCGGCGGAGACGCATCGGCCTCGTTTGCGCCCGCGCGCACGCGCGGCGGGATCGCCTCGAACCGGATCAGCCGCCCCTTGTGATCCATCACGACGCGACGGCTCCCCGCGAGAACAAAGAGCGGGTCATCGAACGAGACAAACGGCTGCCAGATCGGCTGCGGGTGCAGCGCCTCCGGGGAATCTCGATAGAAAAAATGCAGCGAGGGCATCGCGGGATCAGTCAGCCGCGGACGCCAGTCGCGCGCTCCGCCCTCCGCCGCCTGCCTCCGAAGATGCTGGAATAGATTTCCCGGCGGGGCGTAGCCGAAGGAATCGTCGGCCGGCTTGTCGGTGTATCCAAGTGAGGCGATGAGGTCCCGCGCCTTGGACGCGAGCACATTCGGCGGAATCTCGGGCCTGATCGGCGCCAGCAGGTTGAAACTGCCGCTTCCGACGATCAGCGTCACCATCGCCACGAGGGCGCATCCCAGCAGAGCCAGCGCCTTGCGCGGCGCCATCGCGCCGACTCGACCGGCCTGCGCCACCATCTCGGGAGAAGGCGTCTCGCCCGCCGCCAGCGCCGCCGCCAGCGGATCGCCGCCGGGCAACGCCGCCGCCACCGCGATCGCGCTGCTCGGGCGATTCTCAGGATCGGGATCGAGGCAACGGTCGATCACGCGCTCAACCGCCGGGTCGAGGTCCGCGATGATCGATCGCGCGCTCGTCGGCCGGGTCGATTCGTGCAGGCGCCGCAGCTCGGCGAGCGACGAGGCACGCTCCGCCCACGCCGGCCTGCCCGTGAACAACTCGTAGAGCACCAGCCCGAGCGCATACAGATCGCTCCGCGCCGTCACACCCCGACCCGCCAGTTGTTCCGGCGCCATGTACACGGGCGTCCCCGCCGCGATGTCACCCCTCGCGGCGAGGTCCGCGGCGTATCCCGCCACGCCGAAATCCATCAGCCGCGCCTGACCCCGGCCGTCGAGCATGATGTTCGCGGGCTTCAGGTCACGATGCACGATCCCCAGGTCGTGCGCCACCGCCAGCCCGGCGCACACCTGCCTCGCGATCTGCACCGACTTGTCCGGCGGCAGGCGCCCGATCCGCCGCAGAAGCGAAGCCAGGTCCTCGCCGTCAACGTATTCCATCGAGAGGTACGGCCTCCCCTCGAACTCCCCGATGTCGTACACCCGGCAGACATTGGGGTGGCTGATCTGCCGCGTCGTGCGCACCTCGGATCGAAACCGATCCAGCCTCGCGGCATCGGCGGCGATGCTCGCCGGCAGGAACTTCAGCGCCACCGACACGCCGAGCGTCAGATCATCCGCCCGGTACACCTCTCCCATGCCCCCCCTGCCCAGGAGCGAAACGATCCGGTACCGCCCCGCCAGCAGTTGACCCGGCGCGAACAACCCATGCAACGACGAGGATGAAAGCGACGAAGCGCTCGCCATCATCGGCCGAACAGGCGGCGGCGGCGAGTGTCCAGGTTTCATCGGTCCGGGAGGAGACGCCGAGGGGTGACCCGCCGTCGCGGGCAGGAATGCCCGCGTGACGGAACCCGCCGAGTCCATCGTCGGCGCATCGGAGGCCCCGTGCATCGGAAGCGCCGTGCCGCATGCCGGGCAGAAGCGGCCGGCGACCGGTGCATCAAACTGGCATTGCGGGCAGCGCACGTTTGAGGGTCTGTCTGGCGTCAGAGGACGAATCATCCGCGGCGGTCGGAGACTCGACCGGCATCAACGAAACGACATCATACGGAACCGTCCGCGCACACGCGCCGCGTGGCACAGCCGCATTCCGGCCGCGGCCGGAACTTCAACTCACTCTTCGCCGAGCAATCCGGTGATTTTCAACGTTCGCATCGCCTCCAACTGGCTCTTGCGCAGCAGTCGCAACACCGAGAGGTCCGCCGTGCCGACCTTGCCGTTCGAAGGCGGTTCCCCGGCCAGGTCGTGCATCGCGGCAAGCACATCGGCCGCGGTCATGGAATCAGGAGAGCGAGCGATGGCATAGGCGGCCTCATCGACATCGCGCCGCTGCTCGACCTTGTGAACGAACCCCTTGGAAATCAGGTGCTGGAGCACCCGCTCCACGATCGCCTCCGAGGTCGCGGTTCGGCGCGCAAGCTCTTCCGTCGTGCAGGGTTTCCCTTCCGTGAAACGCGACGACAACGCACGCATCAGCACCACGCCGAGCGTCGGATCAACGATGGGATGGTCCGTCTGGCGATCGAGGAAGCGATGCCGGCCCGACGCGACGGTCTGCACCGCGTACGTCACTTCAAACCCGAAGAGCACGATGAGCCACGTCGTGTACACCCACAACAGGAAGATGGGCAGCAGCGCCAGCGAGCCGTAGACCGCGATCTGTCCGCCGGTCCGCGGATCGACGAGGTACGCGACAAACCACGTCAGCAGCGCCTTGGCCCCTTCCCACAACGCCGCCGCCAGAAACGCCCCGATCGCCGCCGCCTGAAGCCTGATCCGTGCGTTGGGCATCTGCCAGTAGGCGAGCAGGATGAGCAGCCAGGTGATCCCCAGCGTGCTGAAGATCCGCAGCGGCGTGCCGATCCAGGGCGACCAGCCCGACAGCGTCTGGACCACCGTGCGGCTCAGGACGAATCCGCCCACCAGCAGGATCGGCCCCGCGACCAGCAGCGTGAAATACGCCGGGAGCCGTGTCCGAAGACTCCGCCCCGTCGGCGCGCGACAGATCGTGTTGAACGCCTGCTCAACCTGGATGACCAGCGAGAGCGCTGCGTAGATCAGGACGAGAACGCCGACGATCGTGATCACACCGAAGTTGATCCCCTGGATCCGCGCAACGGTCTTGTCGATGAACTCCTGGAGCGTGTCGGAGAGGCGCGTCGAATGTTCCTCGGCCAAGGTCTGAAGCGTCGGCGGCGCGGGTGATTCGGCGGGCGCCGGTTCCGCGGCAGGCGGATTGGTCCCGA
>JAEUIV010000047.1 GCA_016795005.1 Phycisphaerae bacterium | reverse complement strand
TGATGACCTTCCGCTCATCGCTCGCCGACTGGTGTGACGTGCCGACGGGTTCGATGCGGCCGACGATCCTCGAAGGGGACCGCATCCTCGTGAACAAACTGGCGTACGACCTGCGCGTGCCGTTCGTCGGCTGGCGTGTGGCGTCGTGGGCGGACCCCGCGCGGGGCGAGGTCGTGATCTTTCCATCCCCGAAGGACGGCACACGCCTGGTCAAGCGCATCGTCGGCCTGCCGGGTGATTCGGTTGAACTGCGCCACAACGTTCTCTACATCAACGGCCTCAAGTCCGACTACTCACTCATCGACCCCGGCACGCTCGCGCAGGTTCCAGCCTCCGAGCAAACCGGACGCAACTTTTCGACCGAGCGCCTCCCCGGCGGCGCGGCCCACGCGCTGACCACGATCCCAAGCGTTCCGTCCATCAAGTCCTTCGGGCCGGTAACGGTGCCTCCGGGGCACTACCTGGCGCTGGGGGACAACCGGGATCAATCGGCGGACTCCCGTTATTTCGGGTTTGTGCCGCGCGCGTCGATCATCGGGCGGTCCAGTCGCATCGCCATCTCTCTCGACTACGCGCATGGGTACCTGCCTCGATGGTCCCGGACGGGGCGCTCGCTGGATTAGCCATCTTGCCGCGGAGCCGGGGGGCACGTGGACGGGAAAGCACACGAGGCGGAACCGCTGCTTTTCTTGCAACCGTCCGCGTGGTTTGTGCGAAGAGTAAGCCGGAGTTTGGAAGTCCGGCACGCTCGGTCACATGCATAGGGTGAGTTAGGCGTGGAGGCGAGAGAGTCATAGCCGCCCCCCTGCATCGACACGACACGTCCCGGCAAGGCAACGCCCACGAGCGCGTCTCGGTCGGCCGAGACCGCGGGTCATTCCGCGAGGTGCCTCATCACCGAGACGCCTCTGCCTTGATCGGACATCTCATGCCTTCCTTCTGTGGTGGGGCGCGCTCTCGGGTTACGCGGCACGGACCCGGGGGCGCGCTCTGCTTTTTGGGCCGTACCGCTCCGCGTCAATGCCCGAAGAGATTGCCCGGCGCGAACATCCCCTCCGCCTCGAAGTGCGCGAGCGCTTCGGGCACGCTCTTGAAGATCTTCGTCGCGGTCTCCGTGATGAAGGGGCTGGGATGCTTCTTCGGCTTCCAGACGACGTAGACCTCCTTGGTGTGCTCGAAGGCGTGCTGGAGTTCCCGCTCGACTCCGCTGGAGAGGCCCGGGTTGCCGCCGGGGAGTTCGGGGATGAGGCTGACGATCATGTCCGACTGATCGATGAGTTTGAAGTCGCGCATGTAGATCTGGCCGTCGATGTCCCCCGAGATATCGAGGACTTCGCGTACACGGACGCGGATCGGGTCGGTCTTCGCCTCCTTCGAGCCGCCGAAGGAGTGGGGGGCGACTTCCAGGTACTTGTCGATGTTTCCCTCGCGCGACGCGGCGAGCGCGCGCTCGAGCAGCAGTTTTTCGTCCACGTCCCCCGGATCGAAGGTGACAAAGTGGCGAGCGAGTTCGGCGCGGAACTCGTCGATCTCCCGGAGCACGTCGGGCATATCGACGACGTGGCTCATGGGGAATGAAGGATAGACCTTCTTCATCGCGGGCCGGCAGGCGAGCCGGAACATCGTGGGGATGGTCATCGAGTGGCGGCCGCGGCTGAGGATGTAAAAGGGCTTGTGCAGCGCCTGGGCGAGGAGTTCGGTCGCAAGGATCTCCTCCTCGCGCCAGACCATGCAGTCCTTCAGCGTCGCGTCGATGTCGTGGTCGCGGTGGAGCTTGTGGTGAACGACTTCGATGTTGTCCACGAGGCAGATGAACAGGTCGGGCGCCAGCGTGTGCATCTGGTCGAAGTCGAACGCCGAGAACAGGCCGTGGCGCCAGCGGAAGGTGGCGTGGGTGTTGACGATGACGTGCGGGCGGTCGCGCGACTGGGAGATCACGTCCTTGAACGCGGCGCGTCGGAGCGAAGAGAGCCTGGACCACGGCAGGTCGAGGATGCGTCCCTGCTTCACGTCGCGGGCCTCGCCGTACATCATGTCGCCGATGTTGAAGAGCGCGACCGATTCCCCCTGCCCCCCCGCGAAATCCACGGCGGCCTGGAGGTACTGCTTCTTGTCCATCCCGATCTGGCCTGTGACGACTGCTCTCATGAACTGAGTATATGAGTGCGTGCCCGGGCGGATCGTCGCGGCGTCATCCCTTGCGGTCGATCCCGGTTTCCGCGCTGGGCGGCGCGAAGATGTCCAGCACGGCGGTTTCTTCGGGCGCGAAGGCGCCGTGGGGGATGTTCGAAGGCAGGTGCAGCACCTCGCCCGCGCGGACGGTGACCCGGCGGCGGTCATCGCCCAGGGTGAACTCAAGCCGACCGGAGAGGATGCACGTGAACTGCTCGTTCTCGTGCGAGTGAACGGGGACCTCGCATCCCGCGTGGAGCGTGACGTGAGAGATCATGACCTTTTCGCCGATGACCCGCCGCCGTTCGAGCAGCGCCATCGGTGCATCGGCGGTCATCTCGGCCCAGCGCGCGGGTGTGGGTGTCGGCATCCCGTCATTGTGCCGCGAAGGGGGGGAAGGTGCCAGCCCGAAACGGGCCGGTTCGCCGAGGGGATTGATTTTTCATGCGTGCCAGGCGGCGAATCGGGGATGCGGAGCTTCGATCAGCACCCGGCGGCGATGCGCCGTGGCTTTTGAAGGTGAAGAAGATGTGAGGGGTGGAGTGCGGAGAACGCACGTCGGCTCAGGGTGGCATGCCCTGTGTCCCTGCACAAGCATGTCGGGGGACCAAGGCACCAAGGCACATGCTTGCTCAGAGCAGCAAGCATGCCACCCGGGGAAGAGGAACCAGCAGGGCACCCGGCGTTTGGATTGAGCGCGTAGTTCCCTGACGAATCACGACGAATCCAGGCGCTGGTGAACTGGCCGTTATTCGCCCAGACGGGTTCAACGTAGGGTGCATAGGCGTTGACAAACTCCAACCATTCACCGCCGGTTACCTCCGTGCGGCTGATCTGGTACTCGTGGTCGACACGGCCGACGGAAACAATCGGCCCACCCCCTCCTCCAGCGTCGAATGTGTACGCCTCGTTGCCCGTGTGGGTGATGGTCGCCCAGCGCTCGGATTCGGGGACCGGGTGCGCGGCAAGACAGGCCGGCGCGGCGAGCGCGACCATCACGCATCCAATGGTGGTGGAGCGGGGGTTCATTGTTCCTGGTGGTCTCGCCTCGCTGTGCGCCTGAAAGATACTCCCGGTTTCGGGCGAGTCAACAAAAGGGGGAGATTTCGTGTGAAGACCGGGTTATTCGGGGCCGCGGAGGGGTGCCGCGGCTTACCGCGAGTTGGAGTAATACTCACCCGAATCGTCCGAATCTTTCTCGATCGCGGGCGCCGCCGCGGCGGCGTTCTCGCCCTCCCCGACGTACACCGTCTCCCCCGTCTCGGTGCGCACGATGAGGCCCAGCACCTCGAGCGCGCGGTACGCGGCCTGTTGCTCCGCCTGTTTCTTTGATGCGGCCCAGCAGGAGGGGAAGCGGCGCGAGCCGACCTCGACGCTCACTTCGAAGCACTTGGCATGGTCGGGTCCCTTCTCATCGACGAGGATGTACATCGGCGCGGCATCGAACTTCCGCTGCGCGTACTGCTGGAGGACCGACTTGAAGTTCTGCTGGTGGCCGCTGGAGGCGGCCTCGTCGATGTGCGGCGCGAGGAGCGGAAGGAGAAAGGTCCGCACCGCCTCCATCCCGGAATCGATGTACACCGCGCCGATGACGGATTCGAGCACCGCTGCGGAGAGGGAGGCGGGGAGCGCGCTGCGCGTCATCATCCCCTTGCCGAGGAGGAGCAGCGAGTCGAGGCGAAGTTCGGTGGCGATGCGGGCGCACATGCGGCGCGAGACGGCGGCGGACTTGATCTTGGTGAGGTCGCCCTCGAGAAGATGGGGAAAGTTGATGTAGAGGTAGTCGCAGACGATCAATCCGAGCACGGAGTCGCCCAGGAACTCGAGTCGCTCATTCGAAACGACGCGCGAGTCCGCGATCGAGGCGTGCGTGAGCGAGGTTTCGAGGAGCGAAAGGTCACGGAACCGGTAGCCCAGGATCTTCTGAGCCTGTTCCAGGACAGCGGGATCGATCTTCACGCGCACTCTCCGCGAGGCGGCGGCGCGGCGAACGCGCGGCCGACGAAGGGCCGGAAAAGCCACTCACCCGGGACGCGTTCGCTCAGCCGTCGTCTCTTTGCCCCCTCCCGGAAACAGGCAAAGGGGGGGCAACGGCGACTGGGCAGGCGCGGCCTACGGTCATCGGAGGAACACCCTCCGACACAGGGAGACTATCGGGAAACGGGCACAGGGAAAGCAATCGCGCTGCAAAAGTTCTATTTTCCGAGATGACCCCTTGCAGGTAGGGGCAAAAGCGATAGGTATTTGTTCGCACAACCGACCGCACGACTAGCGATTTCCAATGATTCCGGGTACCCTTCCCGACCCCGCTCCGGGCGGCGCCCCGAACACTCTGACCTCTTTTTCAGGTACACGCCATGCATTATCCGCACAAGAACAGCAACCGGAAGCGCAAGCGTCGCATCGGCTTCCTCGCCCGGATGAAGACCCGCGGCGGCCGCGCCACCATCAACCGCAAGCGTCGCGCGGGCCGGTTTGTGAACAGCGCTGACAAGACCTGAAACCGATTAGGCTTGCCGCATGAAGATCCACGAGTATCAGGCGAGGCAACTGCTCGCTGACGCGGGGGTGCCCGTTCCCCCCGGCGCGGTGATTGATTCCATCGAGCACGCCGCCGGCGCCTACAAGCGCGCGGTCGCCGACGCGGGGCTTGGCGATGGCGGCCTTGTCGTCGTGAAGGCGCAGGTGCACGCGGGGGGCCGCGGCAAGGCGGGGTTCGTGAAACTGGTGCGATCGGCGGCGGAGGCCACCGACGCGGCGCGGTTCATGCTCACGAACAAGATGTTCTCGGTGCAGACCGGGCCGCAGGGGCTGGAGGTCAAGAAACTTCTCATCGCGGCGGGCGTCGAGATCGCCAAGGAGTATTACGTTGCGATCACGACCGACCGCGCGACGCGGCGGAACGTGCTGATCGCTTCGGCCGAGGGTGGCGTGGAGATCGAGGAGGTGGCGAAGCGCAACCCCGGCGCGATCCTCAAGACGTTGCTCCATCCGCACCTCGGGCTTCAGCCTTACCAGGCGCGGCTCATGGCGTTCCGACTCGGATTCAAGGGGGCGCAGGTGAACCAGGCGGCGAAGATCATGCTGGCGCTCGCCCGCGTGTACGTCGAGAAGGACTGCGCGCTCGCCGAGATCAACCCGCTGATCGTCACCCCGCCGAGCGCTGCGCATCCCGATGGGCAAGTGCTGGCGATCGACGCGAAGTTCAACTTTGACGACAACGCCCTGTTCCGGCAGAAGGCGGTCGCCGAGATGTTCGACCCGACGGAGGAGAACCCCTCCGAGATCCGGGCGACGCGCTCCGGCCTGTCGTACATCGCGCTCGAGGGCAACATCGGTTGTCTCGTCAACGGCGCCGGCCTGGCGATGTCCACGATGGACATCATCAAGCACTGCGGCGGTCAGCCGGCGAACTTCCTCGATGTCGGCGGCGGGGCCACCGAGGAGGCGGTCACCGAAGGGTTCCGCATCATTCTTTCGGACTCGGCGGTACAAGGTGTGCTCGTCAACATCTTCGGCGGGATCATGCGTTGCGACGTGATCGCGCAGGCGGTGGTGAACGCGGCGAAGGAGGTTGGTTTCAAGGTGCCGCTCGTCGTCCGCCTGGAGGGAACGAACGTGGAGGAGGGGCGGGCGATCCTCGCCGCGGCCCGCTCGGCGATCCCCACGATGCAGACCGCCGACGATATCGGCGATGCGGCGAGGAAGATCACCGCCGCCGTGAAGGCGTCCCGCGCCGCCTGAGTCCCGCGCACGCATCTTTCGGAGAAAGGCCGTCCCGTGCATGCATCCGTGTGGCTGAAGTCGATCGTCCTGTCGTGTGTCGGCGCGTTCGTGCTGGCCGCGAGCGCCGGCGCGCAGAACCAGGCGCCCATCCGGCTCGCCTTCGGTTTCAAGCCCGGCCAATCGGCCCGCTTCGGCTTCCAGGAGGTCGAGATCCTCACCAACCGGGCGGAGGCGATCCGCGGCGGTGAGGCGATCACCCAGTACCAGACCGAGGCGCGGGTGAACTTCCGCGCGCTCGAGGAATCCGCCGAGGGGCTGACGGTCGAGATGACCTACGAGCGTGTCCGGTTCCAGGCCGACAGCCCGGTCATCAAGGAACCCCCGTCGTTCGACACCGCGGCGCCGCTGCAGGAGGCGCTCGAGAACCCGCTCGCCCCGGCGCTGCTGGCGGTCATCAACAAGCCCATCATCCTGCACCTGAGCGCCGGCGGAGAGATCCGCCGCGTCGAATCGCCGAAGGTGGATGTGCCGGACGTGAAGTTCGGGGGCGTCGCGGCGCAGATGCTGACGGGCGAGTGGATCACCCCGAGATTCCAGTGCGTCTTTTCGCTGACGGCGCCGGGGCCGGACGCCGCGGCGTCGATGTGGAGCGTGCCGGGCGAAACCCCGCTGGCGCACGGCGTGGCCCAGAATCTCCGGGTCAACACCATGCACGTGCTCGACGGCGTCCAGGGAGGCTTCGCGATGCTCACGCTGGGAGCCAAGGCGGAGGTCATGCCCTACGACGGTACGGACCAGTTGAATCCGCGGAATCTCCGGTTCA
>JAEUIV010000022.1 GCA_016795005.1 Phycisphaerae bacterium | reverse complement strand
GGACCCGCGATCGCCGGCATCGCCATCAAGGTCGAGGACGATTCCGACATCGCGCAGCGAGCCCACGAAATCGCCAATCTCAGCACCATCTTCGGAATCATGGTGGTCCACTTCATCGCTTCGCTCTTCATCCCATGGACGCCCAAGGAAGCCGTCCGACCGCTCGTGCCGCTCCTCATCCTCTACACCCTTCGGTCGCTCATCTTCTCGGGCGCGCCCATCTGGCTCCGCCTGATCTTCATCGCCCTCTCACCGCTCATCGCCGTACCGGGCGTCGCCGTCGCCGCCTGGCGCACCTCTCGATTCCGAGAACGATTCAACATCCAGATGCTCAAGGGACGCTACGGCGAGATCAAGCAGGAACTCGCCAGCGCACGCCAGATCCACGAATCGCTCTTCCCAAGCCCCATCACCACCGGACCCGTCCGCTTCGAGTACCGATACGAACCCATGCGCCAGATCGGCGGCGACTACCTCTTCGTCAAGCAGGCCGAGATCAACGGCAAGGCACAGCCCATCCTCCACATGGCCATCGTCGATGTCACCGGCCACGGCATCGGCGCCGCCCTCACCGTCAATCGACTCTACGGCGAGATCGCCCGACGCTTCGGCGAAAACTCGAACGCCACCCCGGGCGAGATCCTCACCGGACTCAACGACTACCTGCATCACTCGCTCGCCACGCACAGCGTCTACGCCACCGCCGTCTGCCTCCGATTCGATCCGAACACCGACGCCCTCGCGTGGGCCAGCGCGGGTCATCCGCCCGCCTTCCTCCGAACCGTCGACGGAAAGATCGAACGACTCGATTCCACGACGCTCGTCCTCGGCGCCTGCCGGGGTGACGACTTCCACCACAACGAGCAGGCCACACGCTTCCACAAGGGCGATACCCTCCTGCTCTACACCGACGGCGCCATCGAAACACGCAACGCGCAAGGACGGATGCTCGGCCTCCGCGGCTTCGAGGGCCTCATCACCTCCGTTCACCCCGATGAAGCGGGAGGCTACGCCTCTTCGCTCCTGCGAGGAGTGGACGAGCACCGCTTCGGCCCGCCCCAGGACGACACCTTAATCGTGGAAGTGTGGCGACCGCTTCGATCCTGAGACAGCGCCGGCCTCTTCACTTCCGAACGGTGAGACCCGCCTCAATCTCCGCGCTGAAAGACTGCGCCTCCAGCAGGCACGTCTCCACCGCCGGCAGCGCCCAGTTGTCCTGCTCCACGAAGTAGATGGTCTCGCCGATCGACCGCCGCACGCGCTCCGCCAGGCCGTCCGCGATGAATCCGGGGCGCGCGACCGGCATCGCATGACCCCAACGCACCAGGCGAACCTGCTCCACCGCGCGCTTCGGCAGTTCCAGCAGCGCAAGGATCGCATCCAGCCGCGGCGCCAGGCGCGCCGCGTACGTCTCCAGCGGCGAAACGTTCGGCGTCAGCGTGAACCGCGCCGTGTCCCAAGGCAGCGGCCAATACAGCGTCAGAACGCTCTGATTCCGGTTCCCCGGCTGCGCGAAGTGACCCGTCACCACGTCCGTCGGCCTCGAAAACTTCTCGGCGTCCTCCGCGTTCGTCGGGTACACCCCGTCGCCCAGAAGGAACAAGTCGTAAAAATCGCGCTCCAACCGCACGCTCAGCAGAACGTTCGCCACCACGTAGGGCCGGTACTCGATCCGCTGCATCGCGTCCAACTTCTCCGCATCCAGGTTGTTCAGGTCGCGCACGATGAACTTTGCCACATACTTCGGGCACGACACGATCACCTTTGACGCGCGGATCGTCCGCCGAACTCCCGCACCGGTGTCATACGTCACAACCCCGTCGCCGCCGTCGAGCCGGATATCGACGACGTTGCACGAGGAACGCAGCGAAACACCCGGCTCGCGCGACAGCCGCTCCCACAACCGCTCGGCAAGCGTCGAGTTCCCACCCGGCAGCACCCATCGGCCGTACTCCTCCGCCGCGATGAAGTTCCACCCCGATGCCGCCGAGATTTCTTCCCACCCCGCACCGAACGAGGAGTAGCAATACGACTGGATCGCCGACGCCAGCAGCGCCGGAGCCGCCCCGCCCAGCGCCGTCTCGACGTGCTCCTTCAGCGAGACCCGATCAAGTTCGAGGATCCACTCGTTGTCCTCCCCATCAACCAGCGGAATCTCGGGGTAGTGCTCGACGTAGTACGCGACCAGTTCGCGGTACGCCTCGAACGCGGGCCGGTCCTCGTCGGGCACGCCCGCCCACGTCCAGAAGTCATCAATGAACGCCCCGTTCAACTCCGCCGGGCTTGCTCCCGCATCAATCCGAACGATGCGGTCAAGCCCCAGTTCCCGGTACAACGATTCGAGCGACGATCCCTTGTCCGGCTCGATGAAGTACGCCCCGCCGAGTGAATACTCCGTCCCGCGCCAGCGCTCGCCCTGCGAAGCGCCGCCGAATCGCCCCAATCGTTCGAGAACAATCGGCCGATGCTCGCGCAGGTGATACGCGCACGCAAGCCCCGAGAGCCCCCCACCGACCACCACCACTTCGGAATGCTCCTCGATCGATTGCGGCTGGGCCGAGGCATCCAGCGGGGGATGGGAAACATCCTCCGGCCAATCGCCGTCGAACCGCGAAGAGAATCGGTACCCGCCGATCAGCGTCGTCGGCCCGCTCATCAAGCCGTTCAGCCCGAGAATCGGCCGCCCACCGCTCGGCGGTGCGATGCGCCCTCCCGCGTCGCACGATGCACGTCGCGAACCCACCAACCCCAGAGCCAACGCCGCGAAACCTGCACCAAGAAAGTGACGGCGATCGAGCATGCACCACCTCATCCCACCCGTCAATAGAATAGGACGCCCATCGCCCCGGTGATCGGATCCTCGGAATGGCGTTCAACCCGCCACGCCCATCCTCGATAGACTTCATCGAACGCCCGGCGAAGGAACTCAAAGGTGTCACGAACTCCCCGCGCCATCGTCATCCGCACCGCAGGCACCAACTGCGATTCCGAGATGGTCCGCGGGTTCTCCCTCGCGGGCGCGAAGACCGATCTCGTCCACCTCGACCGGCTCATCGCCCAGCCGTCGATCCTGGCCGAATACGACCTCGTCGGATTCGCGGGGGGATTTTCCTACGGCGACGATTGCGGCGCCGGCCGCGTAAAGGCTGTGAAAATTCGAGAACGCCTGATCGCGGACCTCCACGCGGCGCGGGACCGCGGCGTACCGATGATCGGCGCCTGCAACGGGTTCCAGGTGCTTGTCCAGACCGGACTGCTCCCGGGGGGCGAGATTCAAACCGCCGCGCTCGCAAGCAACGCACGCGGACGATTCATCGACGAATGGGTCCGCGTCCGCTACGAGCCGACGAGCGTCTGCCTGTGGACCGCGGGATTCGCGGAGCAGCGGGACGAAAACGCACTCATGCTCCCGATCGCGCACGGCGAGGGACGCTTCGTCGTCTCGTCGGACCGCATCACCCACGAACTCGAACAACAGGGACAGATCGTCCTCCGATACCAGTCCGACGTCAACGGCTCCGCGGGGAACATCGCGGGCATCTGCGACCCCACCGGCCGGGTTTTCGGCCTGATGCCTCACCCCGAGCGGTTCCTCTCCTGGCAGAACCATCCGTATTGGACCCGGCTCGACCCGGCCGAACGCGCGGGAGACACCCCCGGGCTGCGAATGTTCCTCAACGCCGTCGAATCCGTCAGACACGCACCAGCGTCGGCCTGAACATGCCCGCCAACGTTTCATCAACCGCCGGGAAACTCCAGGCAACGATCGAGACCATCCTCGACGATCGCGTCTGCTCCAGCTGCGGCTACAACCTCAAGGGACTCGACGCGACCGGGGTGTGCCCGGAGTGCGGCGAGCCGTGCGCCGGAGGGGTCTCCACGCTCGGCCCGCGCGACGTCGACAACTCGGAGTTTGGCCAGACCTCACTCGCGTACCTGCTCCCGCTCGGACTCGCGCTCTTCACCTCGGCGGTTTCTGGCCTGGTCCTGGCGTGGTTCATGTTCGTCGTGTCGATATGGACGCCGAGCGTCACGGAGACCCGCGTGGCGCTCGCCGCGGCAACGGCCTGGTACCTCGCGCTCCTCGTGCTCATCCGTGATCGACCCCATCCCGCGCGCGGCCTCGTCCAAGTCACCGATGACGCGCCCTGGACACTCAAACTCTTCCTCGTGATTTCACAGGTCGCATGGATCGCCTTCGCGGCGTGTATCTATCTCGAACTGGCGGGGAACCAGTCGATCGGTGTCATCAAGTGGACCGCACTATGTGTCGGAGCGGTCGGCCTGCCCGCTCTCGCGTGGCTCCTCTCTTCCTTCGCGCTCTGGGCACGCAGCCTGAACCTCTCCAACTGGCTCCACGCCGCGGCATGGCTGCTCGCCATCGGAGGCGGCCTCTCGGGAGCGATCCATGCCCTGTGGGCCTTGAACCTGGCGTGGGCGCGACTGCTCTTCCTTGTCGAAGCGGTCGCGCGGTTCTTCTGGCTTGCGGCATTCGTGGCCACCGCCCTCTTCGCGCTGCAACTCACCATCGACATCCGCTGGGCGATCATCAACGCACGCGAGCGCGCCGACAGCCGAAGAAGAATTGAAGAGCGCCGGCGCCAGTACGCCGCGGCGCAGCACCCGGCTTCGGCCGACGTGCCGGGGCATGCCGTTCCGCCCGAGGTGGCGGCGAGGCTCCAATCCTCCAGCGCGCCGCCGATCGAGGAGCAACCGATGCCGCGACACCTCGACGATGCGCGGCTGGAGCCGGGCCAGGGCGTCCAGCCGTACCCGCTCGAAGACACGACGCCGCCCGACCGCGCATGACCTCGTATCAACGCGGCCAGCGAGAAACGCCGAACACATCCCAACCCTGCTCGTCACCGCGCAGCGGCCGCTTGCACTACGATGGAGGCGTCGGCTTGCACGGAGGATGAATGACCCACAGCGTTGAATCCAGGCGTGAACTCAGACCCCTTCGATGCGGGGTGATCGGCGTCGGCCGGATGGGCCGACATCACGCGCGGAAGTATGCGGAAATGAAGGGGGTCGAACTCGTCGGCGTGGTCGATCAGGATGACGAGCGCCGGCTCGCGGTCGCCGAGAAGCACGGCTGCCGAGATTTCACCCGCGAAGAAGACTTGCTCAAGGCCGGGGTGCAGGCGGTCAGCATCGCCGTGCCGACGACCGAGCACCTGCGCTGCGCCGGCCCGCTCCTCGAAGCCGGGGTGGCGTGCCTGATCGAGAAGCCGCTGGCGAACGACCTCTCCGAAGCGCGGCGGCTGAAGGAGATCGCCGAACGGAGCGGCGCCGTGCTGATGGTCGGCCACATCGAGCGGTTCAATCCCGCGGTCCGTGCCCTGCAGCGCGCTCAGGACGACATCCGCGCCACGGGCCAGCCGGGGATCGTGCCGCGGTTCGTCGAGGTGCACCGCGTCAGCCCGATGACTTTCCGCAGCGTGGACGTGAGCGTCGTGCTCGACATGATGATCCACGACCTGGACGTCGTGCTGATGCTGATGGGCGGGATCGAACCGATCGAGGTGCAGGCGTCCGGCGTCCACGTGCTCACCGAGCACGAGGACGTGTGCAATGCGCGGCTGACGTTCCAGACGCCGCACGGCCGATCGGTCGCCAATCTGACGGCTTCGCGGCTGGCGCTGAAGACGGAGAGAAAGATCCGCATCATCGGCGAGAACGGGTACGTGAGCATCGACTACGCGGCGAAGAACGGCGTGCTGATCCGCCGCACCGCCAACTCGCTCCCGATGGAGGAGATCCGCGAAGCGCTGCGTGCCGGCTCCGATCTTTCGGACCTGAACTACAGCAACCTGGTGACGATCGAGCCGTTGCAGGCGGACGACGCGGACCAGCTGGAACTTGAACTGACGGAGTTCATCGAGGCGGTCCGCACCGGCCGCAAGCCGGCGATCGACGCCGAGGCGGGATACATGAACGTCCGCACGGCACACCGGATCATGCAGGAGTGCCGCAAGGATTGGTGAGTTGCGCCTCGGTATACTCTCGCCCCCCTTTGGAGATTCCTTGCGATGGCAGACAAACCGTTCCGCTGCAAACTGATCACGCCGCAGGCCCGCATCTTTGACGCGAAGGTTTCGTACGCCTCCGTCCCGATGTGGGACGGGAAGATGGGCGTGATGAAAGGAACGGGCGCGATTGCGGGTCGGCTCGGCTTCGGCGAGCTGCGCGTCGAGTTCGTCGACCGCTACGAGGTCGGCGTGAAACTCGAGGAGAGCGGGCACAAGTCCTGGTTTCTTGAGGGCGGATTCGTTCAGAACGTGAATGACGAGCTGACGATCCTGGCGGCGGGCGCGGTGGAACTTGAGTCGCTCGACGAGGCGGCCGCGAAGGCGGAGCTGGAAACGGCGAACGCCAAGAGCAGCGCCGTCCCCGCGGAGATGGACGAGATCACGCTCCTGCGTCAGAAGGCGCTGGCGAAGCTGACGACGATCCACGCGCGGTCGTGACATGGCCGACCTGCGCTGGGCGATCTTGGGAACGGGGCGGATCGCGGCGGGTGTGCTTCCGAGGTTGTCGCGTTCCACGGGAAACATCGTGGTCGCGGTGGCGTCGCGTGACCGCGTTCGTGCGCAGGAACTGTGCGATCGGGCTTCCGCGAGCGCTGATTGCGCCCCGGTCGCGCTCGAATACGAGGAGATTGCGGGGCGTGCCGGGATCGATGCGGTGTACGTGACCCTGCCGAACTCGCTGCATGCGGAGTGGTCGCTTCGGCTGCTCGAATCCGGGAAGCATGTGCTGTGCGAGAAGCCCTTGTGCGCGACGCGCGCGGAAGCGGAGCGGTTGGCGACGGCGGCGCGGAAGGCCGGGCGTCTGTGCGTCGAGGGGTTCATGTACATGCACCATCCGCAGACGGCGCGGCTGGTCGAACTGGCGCGGGGGGGGAGTCCGATCGGCGCGGTGCGGCTGATCCGTTCGAATCGGAACGTGTGCAACCGCGATCCGTACATCCTGAGCAGTCGGCTGAACCATTCGCTGCGGGGGGGGGCGTTGATGGACATCGGGTGCTACCCGCTGAGCCTGGCGCTGCTGGTGATGGGCGGGGCGCCGGAGTGGTCGTCGCTGCGGGCGAGCGCGGAACTTGGCCGATGGGTCGGGGGTCCGAGCGGCGGGTGCATCGAGAAGGAGAATGGGGAGCGGGTCTGGATCGGGGAACGGGGCGGCGTCCGCGCTGATTTCTTGAGTGAATCGGCGGAGGGGCTGGTCGATGAGTCGTGCTCTTTTTCGTTTTCGTTTCCGAGTGGGACGCGGTTCGAGGGGGAGTGCTCGTTCACGAAGGGGGCGGCCGACGGCGCGAGCGTGTTCTTCGAGATGATCGGCGAGCGCGGGCGGGCGTACACGACGCATCCATTCAGCCCCGATCCCGACCGGCAGGTGCTGCTGGTCGAGAGCGATGGAAAGAGCACCGAAGAGGTGTTCGAGCGCGGTGGTGACAAGTTTGTGAACCAGTTTGAACGGTTCGCGCGCGCGGCTCGGGGCGAGGTGGCGGCGCTGCCTTCGATGGACTGGTCGCTGATCGAGGCGGAGGCGATCGAGCGGATTCACTCGGCCGTGGGGGTGCGCTGGTAGAGAGAGGGGGCCGATCCGCCGACGGTACAGGCGGGGACTCCGGGGGAATGCCCGTGCCACTCGATCCGGGCGGGATGCGGCGCGAAGGGGCGAAGCGGATTCAATGCCGGATGAGTTCGATCCCTTCGGGAAGGGCGTTGAGGAAGGCTTTGCCGTAGCGCGCGGTAAGGATTCGCGGGTCGAGGACGACGACGCGGCCCTTGTCTGTTGCGGAGCGGATGAGCCGGCCGAAGCCCTGCTTGAAGCGGAGGACGGCTCTGGGGAGCGAGTCCTGCATGAAGGGGTTTCCGCCCCGGGATTCGATGAGTTCGTTGCGAGCCTGTGTGAGCGGGCGGTCGGGGGGGTCGAAGGGGAGGCGAGTGATGATGACGTTGCGGAGCGCGCGGCCGGGGACATCGACGCCTTGCCAGAAGGAGGTGGTGCCGAGAAGGACGCTGCGTTCGTTCCGGCGGAACTGTTCGAGGATGTGCGATCGCGGGCCGTCAAGTCCCTGGACCCAGACGGGCATTTTTCGTGCTTCGAGATTCGGACGGAGACGACGCGCCGAATCGTGCATTGCTTTGAACGAGGTGAACAGGACGAAGGCTCCGCCATCCGTCGCGGCGATGTGGTGCTCGATGCGTGCGGTGAGTTCGTCGAGGTAACGCGGGTGCCGCGGGTCGGGCATGCTGGCGTCGGCGTGGAGTTCGACCTGCGCGGCGTGATCGAAGGGTGAGCCGAGGGCGAGGGTGCGGGCCTCGTCGCAGCCGAGTTGTGAGAGGGCGTAGGCAAAGGGCTTGCGGCTCGCGGCCTGGGGTTGATGAGGAGTGATGTCGGGGTCGAAATCCGGGTCGAGTTGAGCGCTCGTACTGGGCGCGGGGGGGGAGGCGGTTGTCAACGTTGCGGATGTGAGGATGACGGAGAAGTTTCCGGTGAAGAGGTGCTGCTTGAGGAGCGGGGCGACTTCGATCGGGGAGCAGGCGAGTTCGATGCGGATGCGTCCCGCGCGCGGGGCGGCGCCGGCTTCTCCGGCGGTGACTTCGATCCAATAGGCGCAGCCGGGGGTGTGCTGATTGAGGAGCGATTCGGCGTCGTCGGCGATGGAGGCGGCGCGGAGGGCGTAGGAGTTGAGTTCGTACTTGTCCTCGTCGATGAGGAGGGAGTCTTTCAGTCGCCTGAGGGCGATGGCGAGTTCGCGGAAGGCCGGGGAAAGGGTGTTGGGGACGATCGGCTCGTCGCTCTCGCGCTTGCGGGGGATGCGTGTGGCGGCGACCTCGCCCCCGGTGAAGTGGAGAAGCGATTCGAAGAAGTGGTCGGCGGCATCGGATGCGGCGTCGGCGAGGGTGATGGCGCGTTCAACGGATGGAGCGCCCTCGCCCGTCACGCGGAGGGTGGCGAGGTAGCCGCGGTTGCGCTTTGATTGCCAGAGTGCGGCGAGGAGGTGGCGTATGCGTCCTTCGGTGAGTGATCGGCCGAAGTGTTCGCTGGCGACTTCCTCGACCTGGTGTGCCTCGTCGAGGATGACGTGGTGGTATTCGGGGAGGAATCCTCGGGCGCCTTCGCCGGAGGCGCGGAGCGCGAGGTCGGAGAAGAAGACGGCGTGGTTGCAGATGAGGAGGTTGGCGGCTTCCATGCGCCGGCGCGCGGACTGGTAGAAGCACTTGTCATAGGTGGGGCATTTCTTGCCCATGCAGTTGCCCGAGTCGGATTGGACGCGGTCCCAGATCCCGGCGCGTTCGAGGGGAGGGAGCGTGGCGAGGGTGCCGTCGCTGGTGGCGTAGGCCCAATCCTCGATGACGTGGAGGGATCGTCGCGCGGGTTCGTCGAGGAAGAGTTTCTCCTGACTCTCGGAGGCCATCTGGAGCCGCCGGAGGGAGAGGTAGTTGCCCCGTCCCTTGACGAGTTCGGCGTTGAATGGCGCGTCGCCGGTCTCCGAGGCGAACATCCGTCGCATGAGCGGGATGTCCTTGTTGAGGAGTTGCTCCTGGAGGGCGATGGTGTTGGTGGCGATGACGACGCGCTCGGCTCCGGCGGTGGCGATGATGCGTGCGATGGCGGGGATGAGGTAGGCGAACGACTTGCCGACGCCGGTGCCGGCTTCGACCATGAGCGTGGCGCGTTGTTCGAGCGCGAGGGCGACGGCGGCGGCCATTTCGACTTGCTGGGGTCTCGGCTCGAAGGCCGGGCCGAGGACGCGGGCGAGCGGGCCTGCGGGGGAGAGTTGTTCGTTGAGAGCGGGCACGCGGTGAGTGTAGAGGTGGGTCAGGTGAGCGGCTTGCGCTTCGGTTCGCCCGCCTCGCGGGGATATGTGCGCGGGGTGCGGGTGGTCTTTTCGAGGATGACGATTCGGCTGGTGGGTGTCTGGAGCGTGGTGACGTGGACGGCGCCGAGGAGGCCGAGGGCGCGCCGCGCTTCGAGGAGTTCTTCGTCCGCTTTTTCGCCCTTGACGAGGGCGATGATGCCGCCGGGCTTGGCGAGGGGGACGGTGAGTTCGGCGGCGATGTTGAGTCGGCCCAGGGCGCGGGCGGTGACGGCGTCGAAGGCCTCGCGCGTCGGCCCACAGGATTCGCTCGCGGACTCACTCATCCCGGGCGCGGGAGAGGGGATCGGCTTCCAGTTCTGCCCAAGGTTTTCGGCGCGGTCGTTGATGACGTCGATGTTCGTGAGTGCGAGGGCGTCGGCGGCGGCGCGGAGGAAGGCGGCTTTCTTCTGCGTGGATTCGATGAGCGTGAAGCGGAGGGCGGGGAGGCAGATGGCGAGGGGGATGGCGGGGACTCCCCCCCCGCTGCCGACGTCGGCGACCGAGCCTCCTTCGGGAACTTCGGCGAGGACGGGGATGAGCGTGAGCGAGTCGAGGATGTGCTTGCGCCAGGCCTCGTCCGGGTCGGTGATGGCGGTGAGATTGAGGATGTTGTTCGCTTCGAGAAGGATGGCGAGGAAGCGGCCGAGGCGCTCGGGGTCGGCGGGTTCGAGTTCGATGCTGAGTTGAGTGAGTTCCGGGACGAGCCAGGCGGGTGTGGGCAGAGGGGGGAGGTCGGTAGTGAAGACGAGAGGGGCGCGTGGTTCGGGCATGTGGGGATCGTAGGGGAAGCGCGGCGCGGCTCCGGCGCGGCGGTCCGCCGGAGCGGCTAGCGCTCCGCCGCGGTGTCGTATTCGAATGATTTCTGCCAGAGGTGCGGCGGACGGCGCATGGCGATGCCGAAGATGAGTCCGACCATGATGAGG
>JAEUIV010000018.1 GCA_016795005.1 Phycisphaerae bacterium | reverse complement strand
CCCGGCTTTGGACTGCACCTTCACCCCCCTTTCGTCGCACTGTCCGGGCCAAAGTCGCCGCGTCTTTGACGCTCCGCGACGCCAACCCTTAGCATCCGCGATTCTTCATCCCCCGCTATCCCCGGTCCCCGGCCCCGAAGCCGAGGGAACGACAGGAGCAGCCCAGTGCCGACGGCCGTCATCAGCGACATCCATGGAAACGCCGCGGCCCTGCGCACCGTCCTCGCCGATATCGACAAGCGCAAGATCGAACGCATCATCTGCCTCGGCGACATCGTGGGCTACGGCCCATCCCCCCTCGAGTGCGTCGACATGGTCGCCGAGCGCTGCGAGTGGTCGCTCATGGGCAACCACGACTTCGGCGTCCTCTACGAGCCCACCAACTTCAACCCCGGCGCCGAGGCCGCCGCCTACTGGACACGCAACGCCTTCGACGCCGAGCCGGACGACTCCAAGCGCGCAAGACGCTACGAGTTCCTCGGCCGCCTCCGCGTCCGCGTCGTCGATCAGCGCCCAGAGTGGAAGCGCCAGATCCTCGCTGTCCACGGCTCACCCCGCCGCCCCATCAACGAGTACATCTTCCCCGACGATGTCCTCAACGCCACGGACAAACTGAAGCAGATCTTCGCCCAGATCGACGACCTCGCCATCGTGGGCCACACCCACGTCCCGGGAGTCTTCACCAGCGAGCCTGATTTCTACCCCCCCGACGAGATCGGCGCGGGGGGCGTCTACAAGTTCCTCGACGGCGAAAAAGCCGTCATCAACGTCGGCAGCGTCGGCCAGCCCCGCGACCACGACCCCCGCGCCTCCTACGCCATCCTCCACCCCGACCGCGTCGAGTTCGTCCGCATCGAGTACCCCGTCGAAGAAACCGCCAAGGCGATCAAGGCGATCCCGGAACTCTCCGACTGGCTCGCGGATCGGCTGTACGAGGGGCGCTGACCGATTCCGGGGCACATTGGCTTTTTCCTATCACGGTGCTCGCTGTGTCTCTGTGGTGAACGCCCCTTCGGCGGCGCCGGAACCCCTGACATCGTTCCCGTGAAACCCTGAGCATGGCTGCCCAACTCGGATCTCCCGATGGAACTGCATCCCCTCTGACCGGAAATACCCAACTCACGATGCCCGCGGGAAAAAACTCCCTCCTCCGGATCGTCGTCCCCATCGTCATCGGCCTCGCAGGTTTCGGCATCGTCTTCGCCGGCTACCGCAACAGCGCGCGCCAGGCCGTGCCGCCGCCGTCCGACATCGGCTGACAGGAGAAACGCTCCCATGACGCGATCCATGCTCGCCTTTTCCACCATCGCTCTTGTGTCACTGGTTTCACAGGCGCTCGCGGTCTTCTGCGGCGGCGTGCCCGCATCGAACGACCATCGCTTCGACGCCGTGTGCGGACTTCAACTCCGGTCCGTCGAGGCGGATGAGTCGTGGCGGCCGAAAGGCTCGGGCGTGTACGTGCGGTGGACCGATCCCATGACCAGCACGACGAAGGTCGGCATCCTGACGGCTCGGCATTTCATCGATACCAACGGCTCCGCGGGCCAGTGCGTCCAGACGAACCTCTGGTACGCCTAATTCCGCTGC
>JAEUIV010000017.1 GCA_016795005.1 Phycisphaerae bacterium | reverse complement strand
CGGTGCTCCAGACCGCTTCGATCGCCGGGGCGGGAAGCGTGGAAACTCTGAATGCCGGCACGCTCGGCGCGAGCACCTTCCACGTGCGGGTGTTTGACGCGGGGCCGAATCCGATCGCAAATCAGACGGTGCAGTTGTACGACCTGACGGTCCGCGTCGGTGCTTCCACCGCGCCCCCATTGGCGATCGCGGGGGTCAACAAGCGCGTCGCCGCGAACACCAACTGCTTCTTCATGGGCGACCTCAACTCCGCGGCGAACGAGGGAACCCTGTCCTTCCCCGGCTCGTTTGACTGGGACCTCGATGGAGATGGGGTTTTCGAGACCAGCGACATCGCCCAGCCGAGCCGGATGTATCCATCGAACGGCGTCCACACGGTGCGGCTGCGCGTGACAGACTCGAACAATCAATCATCGACCGATTCCATCACCGTGACGGTTCATGGCGCAACGACCACCGTCGGCGGATGCACCCCGAGCGCCGGGCAGACCTCGACCACGGTGCCCGTGACCATCTCGGGAACGAACTTCAAGAATGTCACGGCGGCGTCGATGGTCACGGTCTCCGGGACCGGGGTCAGCGTGACCGGCACTCCCGTTCCCAATGCGCTCGGGACATCGCTCAGCGGACTCTCGTTCGTAATTGCGGGCAGCGCGGCGGCGGGGAGCCGGAGCGTAACCGTTTCGAACAGCGACGGGACCGGAATCGGCGCGGGTGTGTTCACGGTCACCTCCTCACCGCCTTCACTACCCGGAGCGTTCACGCTCACCTCCCCCGCGAACGATGCGTTCCTGGAGAGCACGACACCGGTGCTCTCATGGGCGACTTCGGCGGGCGCGCAGTCGTACAACGTCAAGGTGGACAACGATCCGACATTTTCCTCGCCCGAGTACAACGCCAACACGGGCTTTGCGTCGGTGGTCGTTCCGCCGGGGCCGCTCGCGTACAAGACGTTCTACTACTGGCGAGTCACGGCGAACAACCTGAGCGGCGGCACCATGTCCACCCCCGCTTCGCGCCGATTCCGCACGGGGCCTTGCGGCGGAGACGCGAACTCGGACCGCGTGGTGAACTTCACCGACATCACCAAGGTGCTCGAGAACTGGGCGAGCGCATACTTCGGAGGCCAGAGCGGGCCGGGCGATGCCAACGGGGATGACGCGGTGAACTTTTCGGACATCACGAACGTGCTCGAGTTCTGGGATTCGTCGTGTCCGTGAGCCGGGCGCCAGGGGTCGATTGCCCGGATTGACAGCCGATCTGCCAGTCGCCGGCTACTGAACGCCGTACGATCTCTTTTGGATTTCGATCGGGTTGCCCCAGCGCGAGCGGGCCGCGTGTTTTCCCTTGATTCGCTCGGGTGATCCGGCTGCCTTATTATCTTCTTCCCGCCCCCATTCGGGGCGAATTGACAGCACAGATCCACGCTCTTTTCCGGCGTGGAAAGCCATAGGGAGTGAATTCAAGATGAATGCCGTCTCCGCCGCGAGTTCCAAACCCAGCACCCCCAGCGCCACCGCGGCTCCGAAGTCCGCCGGACTTGAAGGGATCATCGCGGGCCAGACCGCCGTCGGCGCGGTGACCCAGGGGCAGTTGCTCTATCGCGGGTACGAGATCCACGACCTCGCGCAGAACGCGACATTCGAGGAAGTCGCGCACGTGCTGCTGGTGGGCCACAAGCCGTCGGCGGCGGAACTGGGCGCGTTCAAGGCTGAGATCGTCGCGGAACGAGCGCTTCCGGAACTCGTGATCGACACGCTCCGCAAGACCGCGAGGCTGCCGAACACCGTGCCGATGGACACACTGCGCTCGGCGGTGAGCCTGCTGGCCCATCTCGACCCGGATTGCCAGGACGTTTCTCCTGCGGCCAATCTCCGGAAGTCCAAGCGGCTGCTGGCGAAGATCGCAACAATCATCGGCCACATGCAGAACGTGATCGACGGTCGCGACCTGGTGAAGCCCGATCCGTCACTCGACCACGCGGCGAACCTGCTGTGGATGATGACGGGGAAGAAGCCGACGAGCGAGCAGGCGCGCGTGCTGGATGTCTCGTTGATCCTGTACGCGGAGCACGATTTCAATGCGAGCACGTTCACGGCCCGCACCATCGCGGGGACGCTGAGCGACCTGCACGGCGCGGTGACGGGCGCGATCGCGGCGCTGAAGGGTCCGCTGCACGGCGGGGCCAACGAGATGGCCATGGAAATGCTGAAGGAGATCATGAAGGATGTCGGAGAAGCCGGCATCGGCACCGCGAAGGTCGATCAGTGGATGGACAAGGCGTTCGCCGAGAAGCGGAAACTGATGGGCTTCGGCCACCGCGTCTACAAGAACGGTGACCACCGCGCGCCGATCCTTCACAAACTGGGGCGGGGCATCGCGGAAAAGGACACGGGGAACCCCGGCGGTCACCCGGCGCTCGCCTGGTTCAGGCTCGGAGAGCAGGTGCAGAAGATCATGCTCGACAAGAAGCAGATCCATCCGAACGTCGATTTCCCCTGCGGACTGACCTACTTCACAATGGGGATCCCGGTGCCGCAGTACACGCCGATCTTCGTCGCCAGCCGCATCACCGGCTGGGCGGCCCACGTGATGGAGCAGCACGCAAACAACAGGCTGATCCGCCCGATCGCCGAGTATGTCGGACGGCCGCAGACGAAATGGTGAGACCGCGCCGGCGGGATCTGTGGCGCGCGGGATGACGTGACCGCGCGATGGGTCGGCTCCGTATACTCCGAGGCGTGGCAGGTTCTCCCAGCGATCGCGGGCACATCGACACCGAACAACGGAATCCGCGCTCGATGTCGCTCGACCAGATGAGCGTCGCGGAGTGTGTTCGTGTCATCAATCAGGAGGACGCGACCGTGGCGCGCGCGGTCAGCGCGGCGGGGAGCGCGATCAGCGGATTCATCGATGGCGTCCTTTTTCGGATGCGCGAGGACCGCGCCGGGAGACTGGTCTATTTCGGCGCGGGGACATCAGGGCGGCTGGGCGTGCTGGATGCCTCCGAGTGTCCGCCGACGTTTCAGACGCCCCCGGGCATGGTGCTGGGAGTGATCGCGGGGGGTGATGCGGCGCTGCGGGCTTCTTCCGAGGGGCGCGAGGATGAGTTCGACGGCGCGACGGAAGAGGTCGATCGCCTGCGAATCGGTGAGCGCGACAGTGTGTTGGGGATCGCGGCGGGCGGGACGACGCCGTACGTCTTCGGCGCGCTGGAGTTATGCAAGGGACGGGGGGCCTTGACCGGGCTGCTGACCTGCTCGCGCGTGCCGACGCCTCAGTTTGTGGACCACCACATCATCATCGAGACCGGCCCCGAGATCGTGACCGGCTCGACCCGGATGAAGGCCGGCACCGCGACCAAGCTTGTTCTCAACACCATCACGACGACCCTGATGGTGCAGATGGGAAAGGTGTACGAAAACCTGATGGTGGACCTGCGGGCGTCGAATGACAAGTTGCGCGACCGCGCGGCGCGGATCGTGTGCCTTCTCTGCGATGTTCAACGCGACGAGGCGTTTTCGCTGCTGGCGCAAGCCGGCGGCTCGTGCAAAGTGGCGATCATGATGCACCGGACCGGCGGCACCCGCGAGACGGCGGAGGCGCGTCTTGCGAAGGCGGGCGGGCGGCTCCGCGTCGCGCTGGAAGGGTGATCCCGGTCGACGCCGTATGCTGGCGCGACGAACCAAGGAGACCCGTCGATGCTGCGTCGCGTTCATACCGATTGTTCCCTCATGCTCGTCGCGGTGGTCGCCGCGATGCTCGCCTCGTGCGCCTGGTCGCCTCGCGGAGAGCGGGCCGAGGGGCCTCCCGCCGCGCCGAAGGAGCCGGTGGTTCGAGATATTCACGGCGAGAGGTTCGTCGATGAGTTCGCGTGGCTGAAGAATCGTGATGATCCTCGGACGATCGCGTACCTCCAGGCCGAGAATGCGTACACCGAATCGGTGATGTCTCCGACCCGGACGCTCCAGAAGCGTCTTTACAACGAGATCCTCTCTCGCGTGCAGGAAGATGACACGACGGCGCCCTACCGCAAGCACGGCTACTGGTACTACTCGCGGACGGAGAAGGGAAAGCCATACGCCGTGTACTGCCGGAAGCAGGGGACGCTCGATGCCGCGGAGGAGGTGATCCTTGACGGCAACGCGATGGGGGCGAAGGAGGAGTACTTCGCGTTGGGCGTGGTCGAGGTGAGCGACGACGGCCGGATGCTGGCGTACTCGATCGACACGAACGGAAGCGAGCGGTACACGCTGCGGTTCAAGGATCTTGGGACGGGGCGCGTGCTGCGTGAGTCGATCGAGGGCACGTACTACACCGGCGCGTGGTCGGCGGATGGAAAAGCCTTTTTCTACGTGACGACGGATGACGCGATGCGCCCGTATCGACTGTGGCGGCACGCCGTCGGCGGCGAACAGGCGGGCGACGCGCTGCTCCATGAAGAGAAGGACGAGCGGTTCAACCTGAGCGTCACGCGGAGCCGGTGCGGCCGGTTCGTGCTCATGAACCTGGAGAGCCAGGCGGCGAACGAGTGGTGGTCGCTGCGCGCCGACGATCCGACGGGGACGCTCCGGCTGATCGCGGAGCGCCGGCCGAACGTCGAGTACAGCGTCGAAGCCGGGCCGGACCGGTTCTACATCGTGACCAACGAGGGGGCGGTCAACTTCCGGCTCGTCGAGAGTTCGTTCGAGACCGCCGGCGAGGCGGCGTGGCGCACGGTTATTCCCGGGCGCGACGACGTGACGATCGAGGGGGTCGATTGCTTTGCAAGGCAACTGGTGGTCTACGAACGCGACCGCGGACAACAGCGAATCTGCATACGTGGGTACAAGGGTGAACCGGAACAGAGGTTGTCCTTCCCCGACGCGGCGTACACGATCGACGCCGGCGACAACGAAGAGTTTGATTCGCACGTGCTGCGCTTCGAGTACGAGTCGCCGATTACGCCGGCGACGATCTTCGACCAGGACATGGAGACCGGCGAGCGAACGCTTGTCAAGCGGCAGCCCGTGCCGAACTTCGACCCCGCGGACTATGAAGTTGAGCGCCGCTTCGCCCCCGCGCCGGATGGTCGGCAGGTGCCCATCACCATCCTGCACCGGAAGGGCTTCGCACGCGACGGTTCGGCGGCGGGGCTTCAGTACGGGTACGGATCGTACGGATTCTCGATGGACCCCGGGTTCAGCAGCCAGGTTCTGCCCCTCGTCGATCGCGGGATGGTCTACGCGATCGCGCACGTGCGCGGCGGGTCCGACATGGGGCGGGAGTGGTACGAGGACGGGCGGCTCCGACGGAAGAAGAACACGTTCACCGACTTCATCGCGTGCGCCGAGTTCCTGATCCGCGAGAAGTATGTCGCGCCGGATCGGCTGGCGATCCGGGGCGGAAGCGCGGGCGGCCTGCTGATGGGCGCGGTCGTCAACATGCGACCGGACCTTTTCCGGGTCGTCATCGCGGACGTGCCCTTCGTCGATGTCATCAACACCATGCTCGATCCGTTGATCCCGCTGACCGTGACGGAGTATGAACAATGGGGAAACCCGACCGACCCGGGCGACTACGCCTACATGCGCTCGTACTCGCCCTATGACAACGTGGAGGCGAAGGCGTATCCGCACATGCTCGTCCTCGCGGGGCTGAACGATCCGCGCGTCGGGTACTGGGAACCCGCCAAGTGGGTTGCCCGGCTGCGGTCGATGAAGACGGATGCCAACGTTCTGCTCCTTAAGACCAACATGGAGGCCGGGCACGGCGGAGCGTCCGGGCGGTACGACGCGATCAAGGAAGAAGCGTTCATCGAGGCGTTCATCCTTGAACGGCTGGGGGTCCGGTAGCACGCCACCGAGTCCGCGTCCGTCGGTACATCCCGGGTCGGCATTTTTTCTCGAAGGAGGACCCATGGCGGCTGCGAATGGACGGAGTTGGCTGGTGATCGCGATTGTGCTCGGAGTGGTGATGGCGGCGCTGGTGCTGCGGCCCGATCAGGCGATCGGCGCGGAGCGCGGCGCGAGCGGCGACCTGGGCGTCCACGTCATCCGGGGCAAACTGACGGTGGAACTGATCCTCGATCCGGCGACCGGGCCGAACAACTCGACGGCGTGGACCGGGCCGATCAAGAACGTGGATGAAGTCGTGCTCTTTGACAAGTGGGCGCTCCTGCGGAAGCGCGACCTCGGCACGGATGGCACTCTGATCGTTCCTCGGGAGAAGATCGTGTTCATCAACATCGGCCACTGAGCGCACCGGCTCAGACGCGGGCGATCCAGCCGCCGGCGATCAGCCACTCCGGCTCGTCCGCGTCGTAGCACACCAGCGCCTGCCCCGGCGTGACCGCGTGCTGCGGCTCGTGAAAGCGGACCTCGAACGTGCCGCGCCGACCGGAGGCGGTTTCGTGCCCGAGGTCCGGGCCGAGGCGCACCTGCGCCCGAACCGGCTCCGCGCCGTAGCGGATCCGGGCCAGGACGTTTCGCCATGCTCCGGCGGGCGGCGGCGCGTCGAGCCAGTTGCTCTCGCCCACGACACACGAACCGCACTCGAGCGCGGATTTTTCGCCGACGACGACGGTGTTGGTGGATGGCTCCTTCGCCACGACGTAGATGGGATAGCCCAGGGCGACCGAGAGTCCCCGGCGCTGGCCGATGGTGAATCGGTGCTGGCCGCCGTGAGCGCCCACGATGTTCCCCGCGAGATCGACGATGGCTCCCTCGCCCCTGGCCTTCGGCCGGCGGCGTTCGACCAGCCCCGCGTAGTCGTTGTCGGGAACAAAGCAGATTTCCTGCGAATCGGGCTTGTCGAAGACGGGCAGGCCGAGGTCCTTCGCCATGACGCGAACGTCCGATTTCCGGAGCGAGCCGATCGGAAGGATCATCTCGGCAAGCCGTTCGCGTGACGCGCCGAAGAGGACGTACGACTGGTCCTTGGAGTGATCAATGCCGCGGAGCAGGCGGGGGATGGGGAGCGGATCGATCCGCGCGTAATGGCCGCTGGCGACAAAGTCGGCGTCGATCTGCTTCGCGTAGTCGTGCAGCTTGCCGAACTTGAGCCAGTCGTTGCAGCGGACGCAGGGATTGGGTGTTCGTCCGGCGACGTACTCATCGACGAAGTAGTCGATGATGCGACCGAAGTCCTTCTTGAAGTTGCAGACATAAAAGGGGATGCCGAGGTGGGCGGCGACCAGCCGCGCGTCCGCCGCGTCGTTGATCGAGCAGCAGCCCTGGTGCCCGATCTTCAGTTTCGCGGGGTCGCAGGCGGCGCCGTCGGGATCAAATCGCTGAGGCTCGTCGAGCGTTTCGCCCGGCGAGCCGAGGCGCATGAAGCAACCGACCACGTCGTAGCCCTCGCGCTGGAGCAGCGCCGCGGCGACAGACGAATCGACGCCGCCCGACATGGCGACCAGGACCTTGCCCTTGGGAGCATTCACGGCGGCAGAGTGTAGGTGTGGTCGAGTCGAGACGGCGAACGACGCACGATGTCGAGCCCAGGCACGCGGCTCTGCGATCAGGCCGACGCGATCAGGGCTTCCGCGCGGTCGAGGATCTGGCCGGCCTCGACGGCGGTCGGCGCCTCGGCAATGAGCCTCAGGATCGGCTCGGTGTTGCTGGCGCGGACGTGGAGCCAGGCCGACCCCTTCCCGCTCGGAGCGGGGAAATCGAGGCGAAGGCCGTCCTGCCTGTCGGCGCGAACCGCCGGGCCGGTGATGATCTTTTCCGCCGCGAGCAGCGCCTTGGCCGTCAGCCCCGGCTTGAGTTCGAGTTTTCGCTTCTCGATGGCGTATGAAGGCACCCCGGCGACGATCTCGCTCAGCGGACGCGCTTCTCGTTCCATGAGCGCCAGAATAAGTCCCATCGCGCCGAGGCTGTCGCGGATGAGC
>JAEUIV010000093.1 GCA_016795005.1 Phycisphaerae bacterium | reverse complement strand
AAATGCGACACCGCCAGGAGTCTCGCGTACATTGAAAGGCAACCCCCGGAGAAAGCCCATCAGATCGGGGGCGCTAATCGCGTGCACAACACATTTCCCGAATTTGGCTTCTATCGCACTGAAGATTGGATCAGCATCGCTCATGCTCTTCCTCACTCACTGGAGGTGATCCGAACGGCCTGACCGACCCTCCACGACCGATGCCTGCGTTGCGGCGGTTTTGCTCGTGCGTGCCATTAGAGCCGATTCGGCGAACACCAACCGCCAGCCGTGCCCTTCCGGGGATGGTGGTGCCGGAGGAAGGGGCTTCCCCTTCCTCTGGCATCAGGGCGGGTGGCACTGATTCGTCCTTCCCCGTGCCACCCATTCCCCGAAGGAATGGGTGCTGGTCGTCCAAGGGATCACGAAGGCTGCCAGAGCGCACGAGATGGTCCTGATCAAAACGCCCGACGAGCAAAGAGTCTCATCGAACCTGGATCAGGATTTGGGTGGCACAGGTCACCGCAGCGGAGTTCGCCGAGATTCCGGACACATGAATCGGATTCCGCCGGTGGGTCGTTTGTCAGACGGCGAGTGGCCTGCCCGCTCCCCATCCGGGTGGCGTGCTTGTTGCTTTGAGCAAGCATGGTTCTTCGCCTACGATTACCGCAACCAGATGGTCCAGTACGAGGACCAGACCGGTGCCACGCGAATCCACTTTCTCAAAAACACACAAACCCCTTTCGGACGGGGTTTGTGCAAACGAGGCGGAGGGGACTCGAACCCCCAACCACCGGATCGACAGTCCGGTACTCTAACCAATTGAGCTACCGCCCCAAACTTTTCCCATGCCGCGTCGGCCATCCGGCGCGGGGGAACAAATGTAGCCGACCCGGGCCATCCGTTCAAGCCTGACTTGCCCGCCGAAAAAGTCCGGGAAATCGCCGATCGCCCATCGGGGCGGACCTCCCCAATCACCAGTCAGCGAAAACCATCTGACCCGCAGCGCGGCGTGAGTCCACCCCGATCTTCCATCATCCCCCCTACTTCCCCTCGAACCAGTTCCCGCTCACCGACGCCTCCACCTTCAACGGCACGCTCAGGCTCATCGCCCTCTCCATCCGTTCGACGATCAGCCCCTTCACCCCCTCGGCGATCTCCGTCGGCGATTCAAACACCAGCTCGTCATGGATCTGGAGCAGCATCTTCACCCCCTCAAACTCCGCCGCGCGACCGCCGCGCCGGTGCGCCGCGTGCGGACTCAGCCGCGCGTGCAGATCGACCATCGCGATCTTGATGAGGTCCGCCGCGCTCCCCTGCACCACGGAGTTGATCGCCACCCGCTCCGCGAGCGCCCGCTCCGACGGGTTCTTCGACTCGATCCCCGTGATCGGCCTCCGGCGCTTCAGCATCGTCTCGACGTAGCCGAACCGCCGGGCCTGCGCGATGCACTCCTCCAGGAACGTCGTGATCCCCGCGAAGCGGCGCTTGTACCCGTCGATGATCTCCGCCGCGGCCTCGTTGCTGATCCCCAGCCGGCTCGACAGGCCGAAAGGCGTCACGCCGTACACGATCCCGAAGTTCACCATCTTCGCGCCGTTCCGCTGCTCCTTCGTCACCCGCTCGAGCGGCACCCCGTTGATCTGCGCCGCCACCGCCGTGTGGATGTCGTCCCCGCGATGGAACGCCTCGGTCAGCGCCGGATCGCGCGACAGGTGCGCCAGAAGCCTCAACTCGATCTGCGAATAGTCCGCCGAGATGAGCACACGCCCGGGCGGCGCGACGAACGCCTTGCGGATCTCGCGCCCGATCTCCGTGCGGATCGGGATGTTCTGCAGGTTCGGATCGCTCGACGACAATCTCCCCGTCGCCGCCCCCGTCTGATTGAAACTCGAATGCACGCGCTTCGTCTCGGGATTGATCTCCGCCTTGAGCGCCGTCAGGTACGTCCCGACCAGTTTCGTCAACTGCCGATACTCCACGATCAACCCCGGCACCGCCGACTTCACCTCGGGGTCGAGCGCCAACTTCTCCAGCACCTCGACATCGGTTGAGTACCCAGTCTTGGTCTTCTTGAGAGGCTTGATCCCCAGCCCCGGCGGATCATCCCCCGGCCCGTTGAACAGCGCCTCCGACAACTGCTTCGGCGAATCCGGGTTGAACGCCCAGGGCGAACCCTCGCGGATCTTCACGCGCAACTCGTCGATCCGCGTGTTCAGCCGCGCCGCCTGCCGGTCAAGTTCCACCGGGTCCACCGTGATCCCGTTCCACTCCAACTCCGCCAGCACCTCCACCAGCGGCATCTCCACCCTTTCAAAGAGTTCAACCAGCTGCATCGCCCGCAACTGCGGCTGCATCACCTCGCGCAGCCGCAGCGACATGTCCGCGTCCTCCGCCGCGTACGTCGTCGCGGCGTCCAGCGGCACCAGGTCAAACGTCCGCTGCTCCTTCCCGCTTCCGATCAGTTCGGTGATGGAGATGTTCCGGTGATTCAGCAGCGCCAGGCACAGGTTGTCGAGCGAGTGACTCGAACGCGACGAATCAATCAGGAAACTCGCCGTCATCGAATCGAAGAGACACCCCGACCCGCCGCGCACCTCCACGCCGTGACGACGGAGGATCAGCATGTCGTACTTCAGGTTGTGACCACACTTCGCCCTGGTCGGGTCCTCAAGCAGCGCACGCAAGGCCCCCAAAACCGTCTCCTCATCGAGGTGCGACGCCGGATCGGGCGACCGAACCGGCACGTACCACGCCTCCCCCGGCCGAACCGCAAACGACAGACCACACAGGCGGGCACGCAGCGGCGAGAGACCCGTCGTCTCCGTATCAACCGCGAACACCTCCGCCTCGCGCAGCCTCCGAACCAACTCATCCAACTCCTCGCGGCTCCGCACGCACCGATAGTCGCCCGCGGCCTCCAACACCTTCGGCGTCACCGGTGATTGATCGAACAACCCGCCGAAACCTCCCGCGCTCGCGGCCTCCGGCTTCTTCCCCGTCCCCTCGGCACGCGCCAGCATCGCCTCCGCCACCGCCGCCGACCGCGGCTCGCCCATCAGCCCCTTCAACTCTTCCTGGTACCGATTGAACCCGAGTTCCTTCAGGATCGGCATCAGCCGCTCCAGCCTCAGCCGGGAAACATCGGCGTCGTCGAGCGACACATCGATCGGCACGTCATGACGCAGCGTGACAAGGGTCTTCGATAGCCCCAGCCGCGGCGCCGCCTCGCGCAACTTCTCGCCCCGCTTGCCCTTGATCTCATCCGCGTGCGCCAGCAGATTCTCCAGGGTTCCCCACGTCGAGATCAGCTCCGCCGCCGTCTTGGGGCCGACTCCCTCGACCCCCGGCACGTTGTCCACGCTGTCCCCCATCAGCGTCAGCATGTCGATCACCTGCGCCGGGGTGATCCCCTTCTCCTCCTTCAGCCGCTTGACGTCCACCAACTCGTCCGTGTGAACGTCATACATCTCAACGCGACCATCAACAAGCAACTGCTGCAGGTCCTTGTCCTTCGACACCAGCCGAACACGCACCTCGGGATGCCGTGTCACCAGGGTCGCGATCACATCGTCCGCCTCGAACCCCTCCACTCCCAGCACCGGCACCCCCGCCTCCTTCAACAGCGAAACGCACCGCTCCACCTGCGGCCAAAGCGCCTCGGGGGGCGCTTCACGGTGCGCCTTGTACTCCGGGTAGATCTCGGAACGAAACGTCTCCGTGTCGCCGCTCACATCGATCGCCACCACCAGGTAGTCCGGCTTCAACTCGCGCAGCAACTTGAAGAGCATCCCCACGAATCCGAACGTCGCGTTCGTCGGCTCCCCCGTCACGGGCGATGACATCGGCGTGCGGATCGCGTGAAACGCCCGAAAAAACTGCGCATGACCGTCAATGATGTAAAGAGTCTTCATCGCGTCAGCACGCAAAGGTAGCACAGCCGAACCGCGCCGCGCGCCGACGCCTCACATCACCCGCGCCTCCGGCAGGTCCAGCGCCTCGATCATCAGGCGATGCACATCCCGGTGCCGCAGGTACGCCGGCAGCCCCTCGCTCCCCGGCCCCGCCGCGAGCAGCTCAACATAGTCCGACGTGTGATTCGGACTCAGGAACGCCACCCCGAAATGATTCGCCAGCACCGAACCCAGCGGCCCGGTGCTCCGCCCGGCCGTCAGGTACGGATCCACCGCTTCGCCCGAGAACGCGCGGAGCACCATCGCGACTTCATGGTCTTCGAGCGTCACCCCGCTCGATTCGCGCACGATCGCGCGCAGCCGCTCCCCGTCCACCACTCCTCCCGCCGCCTTCACCTCGCGGATCACCCAGTCGAACGATCGACGGCAACCCGCCAGCCTCTCGAACCCCTTGTTCCCCTTGATTCCGTACTCGGTCAGCCCCGGGTTCGCGTTGCCGTGGTCGGTTGTCAGGATCACCAGCGTGTCGTCACGCGCCGAGGCGAAGTCGATCGCCACACCGATCGCCTCATCGAACGCGACCTGATCGCGCAGCATCGACGCCGCATCATTCGAATGCGCCGCGTGATCGACTCGACCGCCCTCGATCTGCACGGCGAACCCGCCCGGCGCCCGAGACAACCGGGCGAGCGCGACCCGAGTCATCTCCGCCAGCGTCGGCTCCGAGTCGGGACGCTCGATCTCGTACGACATGTGCTGTTCCGCGAACAGGCCCAGCAGCCTCTGCGAATCCCGCGGCCCCGCCGCGCTCCCCGCCAACTCCTCTCGAGTCCTCACGACGTGGACGCCCGTGTGCTTCGCCAGCAGCGCATCGGTCAGGTAATGCGCGCCGCCGCCGAGCATCACGTCCACTCCGCGCTCAAGAATCTGCTCCGCGATCGCCGCCTCGTCATCGCGTCCCGTCGGCACGCACGCGATGAACCCCGCGGGGGTCGCGTGCGAGAGCCGCGTCGTCGTCACCAGCCCCGTCGCCTTGCCCGCCTCCTTCGCGCGCAGCAGGATCGGCGACAGCAGCCGCCCGTCCGGCGTCATCCCGATCGATTCGTTGTTCACCGGCTCGCCGATCCCCCACGTCGCCGACGCTGCCGCGGAATCCGTCACCAGCGAATCCGCCGAAGAAGTGTTGAGCATCGCCCGCCGAGTCCCCGATCGTCCCTGGAACTCCAGCCAGCGCGAACTCTTCCCGGTTTGCGCGCGGATCATCATGTCCGCCATCGTCAGCGTGCCCGAACTCATGCCGTCCGACACGCAGAAGATCAGGTTCAGCGCCGCGCCGCGCCCCGGCGTCCCCCGCGCGTACGCCGCCCGTCTCAGGCCGGGCGCCGCCAACGCCGCCGCGATCCCCGCACCCGCCGCCAGGAACTCGCGCCGATCAAGCCCGGAAGGACACGTCCTCGCCTCGATGTCGTCGTTCGCCTCGCTCATCGTCCGCCTCGCCGATTCTCACGGGAACCCAACTCGCGGGACACCGACCCCTGTTCTCGGTGCGCTCAGAACGTGTACTCGATGCGCAGCCCGATGTAGGGCGCCGGCTCGGTCTCGACATCCGAAAGATGATCGCCGTCATCATCAAGGAACTCATACTCCTGGTACACCGCCACGCCGCCCTCAACCGCGAGCGTCAGGCCCGCCACCGGCTTCCACGCCACCTCCAGCCCCACCGGCACGCGCAGGTCGCGCACGATCCCGTCGCGCCACGCCGGACGCGAATCATCCAACCGGAAATCGCGGTATTCGACGCGGCCTCGCAACGCCACCTCCACCGTCTCCGACGTCTTGGCGACGATCCCCAGGTCCAGTCCACCGATCTCCAGCCGCACGCGATCGCTGATCGGGAACCGCACGTTCAGGTACGGGATCACCAGCGGGTCGTCATCCAGCCGGGTGAACACGCCCACGCCGAAGTCGATCCACGACGACTTGCTGAAGTTGTACCCCGCCCCGACGAACCCGCCCGCCGTCACGCTGTCTCCGAAATCGGCGCCGCTCTCCCCCTGCACGCGGCCGATCCCGCCGAGGATGAACGACCACGGGCCGCGGACCGTGTGCCGCCCGACGACCAGCACATTCGCCGAGTACACGTCTTCGAACGAATCGCTCGCGCCGGGGAACACCGCGGAAGAACCTCCCCAGTCGTAGTACGAAACCTCGCCGCCGACTCCGAACACGAGCCGGAAGTCCGGGTTGACGGTCCAGTTGAGCCGCGCGTCGAACCCGTTGTTCGACACCAGCACGTCCGCATCCGAACCACGGATGTCGCCGCGAAACGTCAGCCGTGGATCAGCGCTGAACGTCACCTCCACCGGCGAGTCCTCCCCTCCCGAATACCCACGCAGTTCGGATGACGAAGGGTCGGGACGCGCGAGCGCCGCCCCCGCAACAAGGAGAAACGCCGAAGCAGCCGAAGAGCAACACCGTGCTTGAACAACTGTCATCAAGAATCCTCGCGAGGGTCGTAGTAGAAAATGAACCGATGAGGCGGAGCGACGCAAAGCGCCCTCAGCGTACAGCCTCACACCCGCATACGCCACGAATAGAGCGCCCACTCGAGACAAAGCAGCACGAGCGCCGCGAGCGCGAACCAGGCCCACACCTCGCGACGCACCGCCGAAGAGGCGCTCGTCCCCCGGACCTCGCCGGTCGCCAGCCGCAGGTCCGACCGTACCGCCGCGGCACTCTCGGTCGAATCAAGCAGGCTCACCGCCCGCGTCGAATCCTCCGCCGGCGCGCCCTTGATCTCGTACACCCCCACCAGCGGCAGCGGCCCGATCGTCTGCCGATCCGCCGAGGCCCGCACCTCGCGCGAGAACGAAACCGGGCCGGAAACTTCGATCTTCGTTGAGCCGGCGGCGACGCGAACTCCGAACGCCTCGTTCGTCCGGACGACCTGCCCCGCCTCCTCCTCGCCGGAGAGCGTGAGGTAATCCACCGCGTTCTTCAGGAAAATGTGGAACCCCGCGTCCTTCACCCAGTTGGACTGACCCACGTCAAACCCGACAATCACACGCCGAACCCCCCCCTGCTCCACCAGCACGATCAGCGGCCCCGTGTTCCCGCTCGCAAGCGAAACGGCGCGGACAGGCATCCCCCCCGACGACTCCTCGGGCAGCGTCACACGCATCGGTTTCAAAACCCAGATTTCATTCAGTACCACGTAGCGCATGAGCGGGTGCGATCGCAGCCAATAGGTGAACACCGTCGGCACGGAATCCGCCCCCTCGCCGGGAGCGCTCACCCCAAGCCCGGGGATCGGAACGGTCGCCCCGAAACTGATCGACGGCACGGCGGGGAGCGCCGCCGGGCGCACCCGATCAAAGATCACCAGGTCCGAATCGCTTTTCGCGCTCAATCGTTCATATTCGCCCGCATTCAGCACCCGCAGGGACGCCGGCCCGAGTGCTTCAACCGCCGTTTTCACCACCTCATCCACCACGTCCTCCGCGATGTTGGGCCGGACGAGCAAGACACGGAGCGACGACGGACGCCGGAGCGTCAACCCCGCGATGTTGTCCGAATCCAGGTCGTCGCGCCGGTCGATCGTGACCGTCACCACGCCCCCATCGGTGTTCTGAAACTCAATGGTCTTGGACGCATCACCCGGAGTTCCCCCCTTCGACGCCGGCACCGGCAGCGTCGTCCGCTCGATCGCCTGCTCCCCCACCATGCACTTGATGGGAACCGTGACGTCGCGCTCCACCACGCTCTGAACACGCAGGAAAAGCCGGACCACCGATGGGTCCTGGTAGTCGCGTCTCGCGCCGAGCGCGACGATCCCGATGTTGTCCACCGGCTCCGGGCCGCCAACGCTTACGAACTCCAGCACCGACCGGCCGATCCCCCCTGCCCCGGCTCCGGGGACAAACCCGCCGTCGCTCAGCAGAAAGAGGCGTGGCGGATCGATCTCCTCGCCTTCCCCGGACGGCCCGGCAAAGGCCCGGACCAACTCGAACGCACGGTCCAGGTCGCCGGGCTGGTCGGTCGCGGGAAGGGATGTCACCGCATTGCGAAGCAAGCCTCGATCGCGGGAGAACCCGGTCACGCTCACCGCCTCGGAAGCAAAGCCCGCGACGAGAACCCGGGTCTCGCTCGGCAGGCGGGCCAGCAACTTCCTGGCCTCCTCCTTCGCCAGGTCCAACCGGGTCAGCGGAGGATCAGACCCCGCTCCGACGACCCGTGCCGACATGGAGGCGCTCTGGTCGATGAGGACCACCGCCGTGCTGAACTCGGCGTCCGCACCGGAAATGACCGGACGACCCAGCGCCACCGCGAGGCACGCCATCGCCAGCAGTTGAAGGATGAGCAGCAACGAGAACCGAATCCACCGGAACGGCACGTTGACCTGGAGGTCGGCGGTGGAACTGATCCAGAGAAGTGTGGAACTGACCCGGACCGGGCGACGCTGAAGGCGAAGAAAATAGAAAAAAAGAATCCCCGCGCCGCCCAGCACCCCGGCGGTGATCGCGGAAGCCGGTTCGAGCAGGATGAGCGCAAATATTGACTGCATTGGGGATTACGAGTTTATTCAGATTTCGTACGGGTGCGTTCCACTCCAGCCAATATCGCCGATTGGTTGGCATCATCGCTGAATATTCATTTTTCAGCCATTCTCGAACTTGCTTTTCCCCATAATCGGTGTAGATTGTTTTTTGGCAGCAGAGCGCATAGACCGCAAGGTCGGTCTGCATGCCGGATGGGAATGCTGAGACACGTCACTCTCAGCGACAATTTGAGTTTCTCCCGTTCCGGGGATCCGGGCGGGTCAACGTTGTGCTCGTTCTCGGTGCTGAATCCGGGAGCGTGGTTGAGAAGAGTGTGTGAGAGAGAGTTCGGTTTGCGGACGGCCTCCAACCACAGGAGGAAGAGGCCGGCTCGCTGGGAAACGCGGAGAGATCCGCACAGTAATCGGAGGAAACCGTCATGAAGAAGGCTTTCGGAACCCTGGCAATCTTGGCGCTCGCCGGCACGGCCAACGCCCAGACGATCAGCAACGGCAACGCCCAGTACGTTTTCAACGCTGGGCACGTGCCGACGACCTCGACCGCGATCGGCGGCGGGTCGGCCAACCTGAACACGAACAACGCGTCCAACGACCAGCTCTTCGAGAACTGGTGGTGGTACCGCGTTGATGGCGTCGATACCCGCGAGTATCGCTACAGCACCGCCGCCGGCACGGGTTCGCCCGGCTCGGCGTTCGCCGCCGCTGGCGACACCGCGACCGCGACGTTCAACTTCACGAACTTCCGTTCTGAACTCCGTTACGTGATCGTCGACACCGACGGCGCCGGCACCAACGAGGCCCGCCTGATGATGACGAACAAGATCACGAACACCTCGGCCGCCGCCCGCACGATCAACATTTTCAACTACGCTGACTACGATCCGGCCGGATCGTTCTCGCACCCCTACTCCTATGACGCCGGCCAGAGCGCGCTCGTCGCGACCTCGGGCACCGTCACCTGCTACCACAAGGGCTTCGGCGCCTCGGCCTATCAGGCCGCTCCGTACACGACCGTGTCCGGCACCGCTGTCCGCGGGTACGTCGCCGACACGCTCATCAACAACCTGAACAACACCGTCACCGGCGCTCCCGCCGACTACACCGGCGCGTTCCAGTGGACCTTCACCCTCCAGCCCGGCGAAATGTACGAGATCCTCTCGGTTCTCTCGATCAACACCCCGCCGGTTCCGACTCCGGGCGCCTTCGCCCTCGTCGGCCTCGCGGGCCTCGCCGGCATCCGCCGTCGCCGCTAAGTCGATCAGGTTCTGATCGTCTCTCCTTCGAATACGGCGGCCGCGATGGACACCCATCGCGGCCGTTTTTTCATTTTGATCCCGCCCGCACCAGGCGATCGATCAGCCAGGCGGCGAACACCCCCTTATCAACCCGGCCCGGTGTCGCCTCGCTCGTCCCGTCGCGCCGGATCAGCACGGCTTCGATCTCGGGAGAATCCATCGTCTCCAGCGGATTCGCGACGATCGCATCAATCCCCTTTCTCAGGATCTTTTCTCTCGCCGATTCCATGAGCCGCTCGCGTGGCTCGAGCGCGAAGCCGACGATGACCTGCCCCGGCTGCCTCGACTTTGCGACGCCCGCCAGCAGGTCGGGAGTGGGTTCGAGTTCAATGCGAAGCCCGCCCTCGCTCCGGCGAATCTTTCCGCCGGCCCCGCCCCCCACAGGCCGGTAATCGGCGACCGCCGCGGCCATCACGAGCACATCGCACTTCGGGAACTCTTCCCGGAGCAGCCCCTCCAGATCGGCGGTGGTTCTGAAACGGCGGACGTGGACCCCCGGCTCTGGATCAGCCGCGTTCGGCCCAAGGAGCAGCGTCACGATCCACCCCCGCCGAAGCGCCTCCGAAGCCACGGCGACCCCCAGCCGTCCCGAGGAACGATTCCCGATGAAGCGAACTTCATCGATGGGTTCGTAGGTCGGCCCCGCGGTGATCAGGATGCGAAGTTGGGCGGGCATGGACCCCCACAGTATGCCGATCGGCGGCGGGAGTGGAACCGCCCTGCGTAAAGCATTCCGGGGCGTTACTCTGTCCACCCCTCGATCCCGCCCACAAAGACCGAACCCGCAACCCCGGAACCAAGCCTCACCCCATGGCCCTGTCACGCAAGAAGATCGGTGAAATCCTCGTCGGCATGAGCGTCATCACGCCGGCCCAGTTGAACGAGGCGCTCGCGAAGCAGAAGACCGCCGGCAAGCGCCTCGGCGAGGTGCTCATCGACATGGGGGCCGCGAAGGAAGACGACGTGGCGCAGGCGCTGGCGAAGCAGTTCAACTACGAATACGTCGATCCGGGTGATGCGAAGGTCGGCGCCTTGATCGACCTGAAAGCGGTCCCCGACGACCTGATCCGCAAGCACCTGATCCTTCCCATGGGGAAGGAGAAGAACCGGCTCCGGCTCATCATCCACGACCCCAAGGACCTTGAACTGCTGGACATGCTCCGGTTCCGGTTGAACACGGAGATCGAGCCGCGCATCGCGGCGCGCGGGCGGATCAAGATGTTCCTGGAGCAGAAGGGCGAAAAGCCCAGGATGACCGACGCCGCGCCGGGCGGTTCGCTGATGACGTCTTCCATCGACAAGTCGATGGACAAGTCGGTGGACTCGTCGATCGACCAGGCGGCCGAGTCGGCTCCCATCATCAAGTTGTGCTCACGGATGATCATCGAGGCGGTGAAGGGCCGCGCGAGCGACATCCACATCGAGCCGATGCACGACCGGGTCCGTCTGCGCTACCGGATCGACGGCGTGTGCATCGAGCGCGACAACCTGCCCAAGCGGATGCAGAACGCGGTGCTGGCGCGGTTCAAGCTGATGGCGGGTATGAACATCGCGGAGAAGCGGATCCCGCAGGACGGCCGCATCAAGATGGAGGTCGAGGGGAAGAACATCGACTTCCGTGTGAGCGCCTGCCCCGCGTACCACGGCGAATCGATCGTGGCGCGTATTCTGAGGCCGGAATCGGTGCGGATCGGCCTGGCGAACATCGGTTTCGAGCCGGACAACCTCGAAGTGTTCAACCGCATCATCCGGCGGCCGAACGGCATCTTCCTGGTGACGGGGCCGACGGGTTCGGGCAAGACGACGACGCTGTACTCGGCGCTCGACATCCTGAATCGTCCGGACAAAAAGATCATCACGGCGGAAGACCCAATCGAGTACGCCTTCACCGGGATCAACCAGTGCCAGGTGCGCGAGAGCATCGGGCTGACGTTCTCGAACGTGCTGAGGTCGATGCTCCGCCAGGCGCCGAACATCATTCTGGTCGGTGAAATCCGCGACAAGGAAGTGGCCGAGGTGGCGATCCAGGCCGCGCTCACGGGGCACCTGGTGTTCAGCACGCTGCACACCAACGATGCGCCCAGCGCGATCACGCGTCTGATCGACATGGGCGTCAAGCCGTTCCTGGTGGCGTCGTCGATCCAGGCGGTGATGGGTCAGCGCCTGATCCGCATGCTGTGCCAGAAGTGCCGCGAGCCGGACCCGAACCCGGACCCGAAGTTCCTGCACCTGGTGGGGATCACGGCGGCGGATCGACAGCAGAACACGATCTACAAGGCGATCGGCTGCGAGGCGTGCAACGGGACGGGGTACCGCGGTCGGAAGGCGATCTTCGAGTTGATGGTGATGAACGCGGAAATCCGCGACCTGGCGTTCCGGCGCGAGCCGGTGTCGACGATCCGGCGCGCGGCGATCGCCAACGGCATGCGGACGCTTGTTCAGGACGGCAAGGTCAAGATCCTGAAGGGTCTGACAACGCCGGACGAGGTGGCCCGGGTGGCGCAGATCGAGGGATCGACGCCGAACTGAGGTTGAGTCGATCGTTTCATCCCTCTTGATTTTATTCTCTTGACTTTGCCGCATCCCGGTGTATGGTTGACTCGTAGGGAGCACGGGAGTCGGCGATCATGCACGTTCGATCCGCGATTCTGGCGTTGAGCGTTGTTGCTATCGGTGCCCCCGCGCTGGCCGCGCATCCGATCCCCGAATCCGAACGCTGGGCGACGATCACGCATGCGGGGAATGAGCCGTACCTGCTGCCGCCGCTGTTTCCGGGTGAGCCGCCGCGGCCGATCGGCGGCGTGGATCACGAGTACCAGATCAGCAGGACCGAGGTGACGGCCGGGGAGTGGCTGGAATTCGTCAACGGCTACGCGCCGTACGTGGACATCTTCCAAGCCGATAACTCGCTCTTCACGAGTTTCTACATCCGCCGCGACGGGCCGCGGCATTACGAACTGCTTCCCGGGCACGAGAACCAGCCCGTGGAGATCTCGTGGCGCTACGCGGCAAGGTACGTCAACTGGCTCCACAACAACAAGGGGAGTGACCAAGCGTCATTCGAGGACGGCGCCTACGACACCTCGACCTTCGGGAACCTGCCTGGCGGGTTTATCTCGGATCAAGTTTCGCACCACCCGGAGGCGCGGTATTGGATCCCGACGCAGGACGAACTCGTGAAAGCATCGCACTGGGACCCCGACCGCTACGGCGAGGGTCAGCCGGGGTACTGGTACTACTCGACGACCTCGGATGTGGCGCCGCTGCCGGGGCATTACACGCAAGGCGGCGAGACGAGC
>JAEUIV010000087.1 GCA_016795005.1 Phycisphaerae bacterium | reverse complement strand
TCCGGGCCGAGATTCTCCCGCTCACGGCCGCGCTCCGGCCCGAGTCCGCGCGCCGGGCCGCCCGCACCGCGGAACTTCTCCGCGAAGCCTCGTTGATCCTCGACGAGAAGGTCGCGCTCGTGTTCGGTCACTCGACCTCCTGGAGCCGATCGGAACTCCGCGCGCAGTCGGGGCTGATTCTCGGTTCGGGATTGCGTCGGTCGGCCGCTCGCGTCCTGGGTGAGCGTCTCGGAGATCGGCTGTCCTCCCGGCTGATCGACGCGGCGGTTCGGGCGATTCGGGACGACTCCACCGAGCCGCGTGAGTTTCAGTGGCCGGGAGGGTTGATCGTCCGAGTGACCGCGGGCCGCGTCGAGATGACGCGGTGAGGACCGATTATGCTCACGTACTCCGGGCGTGGAGGCGCCATGGCCGAACCTGCAACCACTTCGACCATCCCGTTCACCTTCAAGGCGTTCACGGCGTTCACGACCGTCGCGTGCGTGGTGCTGTCCATCCTGCTGCTGCGTGCCACGGCGGCGAATCGGGCCCTTCAGCATTCGTTCTCCGAAGCGATCGAGAAGGTCGGCTCGGCCGGACTCGCGGTCGGGGAGCAAGTGGAATCCCTCTCCATCGCGGGGATGAAAGGGGGCGAATCTCTCCCGGTTCCCTCCGCCGCCCTGACGTTTGGCGACGGCCGCACCGGGACACTGCTGCTGCTCATGAGCGGAGGCTGCGACACCTGCACGTTTTCGATCCCCTACTTCTCCCGGATCGCCGCGCTCGCCGAAACGATGGGACTGGTGGCCGTCGGGGTTCAGTTGGATGCCGCGTCGGAGGCCGACTTTAAATACGGCGGCGAGACGGGCTTTCCGGTTGTCGCGGTGAAGGACTCGCCGCGCACCTGGCTCCGGCGCGTGCCGATCGTCCCGGCGATCGTGCTGCTCGACGCGGAAGGGGGTGTGAAGAAGACCTACTTCGGCGAACTCTCGCCCAAGCAGCAGGATGATGTCGAATCGCTCATCCGGAACTGGTCGTCGGAGGTGTCGGGCGTGGGAAAGAAAAAGGCCCCGCCGCCGGGGCCTTGAGTGATCGTGATTTGGATGTTGGATGCGTGAGTTAGCGCGCTCAGATGCCGCCGCTGGGCGAGCAGCCGGTGGCGCAGGCGCGTGCCGCATAGCAGGCGTTGCTGTAGGTGACGCCGTTCGAGCAGGTAACGGGGTTCCACACATCGAGGCAGTTGCGCGGGCCGCAGAGGCGGATGCCGGCGGCGTTGACGGTCGTGCTCGAGACGGCGACCGCGACGATGCCCGCGCAGAACAGCAAGCCCGCAACGCTCAAGAGACTCATCTTCTTCATGGCTGATTCCTTCCTCGTCAGAGGTTGAAGTTTCCCACGGCGCGCCAACGAGCGCGACGTCGGCAAAAGAATACGAATCGCCGCGCGTCGCAACAAGACCGAACAGCCGGCGGTCGTCGTTTCCGATGAACTGTTGCACCGAATGGAAAAGGCCCGGCGATGACCGCCGGGCCTGTCGAGGATTCAGGTGAAAAACCGACTCAGTTCAGCGCCGCCTGGGCCGTGAGCGGGTCGGCGTGGACGGCGGCCTCGCCTTCGGCCGACTCGGCTTCCGGCTTCGGCTTGCCCATGAACTGGTGCTCGAGTTCGGTACGGATCTTCTCGAGGGCCTTGTTCTGGATCTGGCGGACGCGCTCCTTGGTGACGCCGATGATCTGGCCGACCTGTTCGAGGGTCATCGGCTTTTCATCGGGGTCGGGAGATTCGAGGCGGAAACGGTGTTCGATGACCGTCCGCTCGATGTCCGTCAGTTCGCAGCGATTCTCGACGACGAGGCGCTTGACCTCGGCGGCGGCGTCGCTCTTGAACTCGGTCCGCTTGATCTCGAGGTGGTTCGACTTCTCGAGCTTCGGGTCAAAGTCCGTCGGGAAGCGCTGCCGATACTTGCTCAGCTTCATGCCCTGGCGGCTGAAGGCCTTGAGGATCGCCCGGCAGGCGTACGTCGAGAACTTGAACCCGCGTTCGCAGTCAAACTTGTCCACCGCGCGGAGCAGGGCCATGTTGCCCTCGCTGACGAGGTCGGCGAAGTCCACCTCGCTCATCCGCGTGCGCTTGGCCATCGCCAGCACCAGCGCGAGGTTGGTCTCCGCGATCTGCTCGCGGAGTTCGTCGGACTTCCGGTACCAGCGGAGGAGCGACTCGCACTGCTCGTGCGTGGGCTTGCCGGTCTCGGAGCGTCGGACCTCGTCCTGGATCTGGCTCATGCGGTACCGCGCGTAGTTGAACTGGAGGAAGAGCACTTTCTCCTCGGCGCCGGTGAGGATCACCTGTTCGGAGGTCTTGGGCATGCGCCCGCGACCGGCGTTCAGGTCGTCCATCACGGGGTGGTACCACGAGGCGTCGGGCTTGCGCACGGCCGGCGCGTTCTCGAACAGGGCGCGCTCGGGGTCCTTGGTGTAGAAGGTCGGGCTGTCGATGAAGTCCTGCTCGCCCTTGATGAGGGTCTTCAGGAGGCGCTCTTCGTCTTCGGTAAAGGAGCGACGCAGGCCGCGACGCGAGGTGCTGGTTGCCGGGACCGCCCCAAGCGCGACGCCACGACGCCGACGGAGCCGGTCGAGCGGTGAGTTTGCTTGGAATCGGGAGGGGGTCATGGTGTGGGTCTCTGTCAAGTTCGGGTCGGTCATCCTTGACTGTGCTGCCATTTCATTCGTTTGCAACTCGGTTTCAGATTTCATTTTTTTCTGAAACGTCTTTTCGAGGCCATGCTGACGCGGCTCTTTCGGGTACGGAACGCGAAGAGCCGTCCTTTGCGGTTCTGGGACCGAGGTGCGGGCTACCCGGGGAGATCGGCATGCGGCGGCTCCGGGCTGAACTGCCGCACGCTATTTGTACGGGAACCATCGGATATGGTTCTACGTTTCTGGAAGGATTCTAAATCAAATTCAACCTGTTGACAAATGAAATCTTCCTCATTCTGTAAGGAAAAAGTGCCTGATCTCCTTTGATTAACGCCTGAAAAAGGCAAATTGTTCCACGATCCATGTATTTTTGGAATATGGTCGGTAATTGTCGATTGATCGCGATTGGATGCTGGTTTTCCCACTCCGTAACTACGGTAAAGTGTCGGCGTCCGAAAACGATGTGTTCGGGATTTCCCGAACCTGTAATCTGGAGAACACCATGCCCTTCACGCTGCCCAACCTGCCTTACGCCGAGAACGCGCTCGAACCGCACATCGATGCCAAGACGATGGAAATTCATCGCGGCAAGCACCACAACGCGTACGTCACGAATGCGAACAAGGCGCTCGAGGGGACGCCGATGTCGGAATGGAGCGCGGAGCAGGTCTGCCGAAGGCTGAAGGAGGTGCCAGCCGACAAGATGGGGGCGGTGCGCAACAACGCCGGCGGGCATTGGAATCATTCGCTGTTCTGGGAAGTCATGGCGCCTCCCGGAAAGGGTGGCGGGGGCGAGCCGAGCGGCGATCTCGGTGCGGCGATTAACGCGGCGTTCGGATCGTTCGCGGGGTTCAAGGAGAAGTTCGCGGCCGCCGCGACCGGTCGCTTCGGTTCGGGCTGGGCGTGGTTGTGCGTGCAGAAGGGTGGCAAGGTCGAGGTCTGCTCCACCGCGAACCAGGACAACCCGCTGATGAAGGACGCGATCGGTGATGCCGCGGGTTGCGGCGGGCTGCCGATCCTCGGCCTCGACGTGTGGGAGCACGCGTACTACCTGAACTACCAGAACCGCCGCCCGGATTACGTCACGGCGTGGTGGAACGTGGTGAACTGGAAGAAGGTCGGCGAGTTGTTCGCGTCGGGGAAGTGACGTGCGAGCCGTGTTCGATCGGCCGCGCATTGGCCGCGTTGGAGCGCCGTGAGTTCGATCGACGGCCTGTTCCGCGGGTCAGGGTTTGGGCTGCTCAGCGGGCGGCGCGGTCGGAGCGGGTTGGCCGGGCTGACCTTGCTCAGGCGGGATGACGAACGGCTGGCCCGGCTTGGCTGGTTCGCCGGGTTTTGCCGGTTCGGCGGGCTTGATGTCGTTGATGGTGCGGGCCGGGGTTGCGGGGACGATGGTTGGATCGAATTCCGGCGGCAGTTGGGTCACGGGGACTTCGCCGTCGGGGCTGGTGATCGTGATCGGGGCGCCCGCGCCGGGAGCGCCGGGGAATGCGGTCGGCGCGACGTTCGCGACGGCCGGGAGGTCCTTGTCGCTCAACAAGACCGGAGGGGCGGCGAGTGAATCGAGCGAGGCGGCGCGTTTCGTCGCCTGCTCCGCCTGCTCGGGGAATCCGGCGTTTTTCGCGGCGGCGGCGATCTCGGTGAACACGCGGCGGGCGCCTTCGAGATCGCCCGAGTTGATCGCGACCGCGGCAAGCCCCCACTGCGCCCGGAGATTCAGGAGCGCGAGCGTCTTGTCCGAGGCGGTGTCCGCCTTGACCTGCGAGAAGAGTTCGCCGGCTTCTTTCGTGAGCGTCGCGGCTTCTTCGGGCGGCAGGGCATCCTCGGGCTTGGTGGCGCCGAGGTCGGTGCCCATGCGCAGCCCCCGGCGGACGGCGCCGAGCTTGATCTCCGCGGCGTCGAGGCGTGCGAGGTGAGCGATCGCGCCGCGATTTCCGTGTTCAGCGGCGATGCGGAGCAGGTTGTCGGGGCTGCCGGTGAGAACGCCGTCGGTGCCCATGGTGCCGCGGGCGGAGGCGTACTGCTCGAAAGCGTCGTCGTGCCTGGCGGCGTTGTATTCCTTGTACTTTGCGAGGCCGACGTACCCGGCCACGAGCACGAGGACCACGGTGAGGATCCACGTCCCCCACTTCTCCAGGAAGGCGATCAGGTCCGTATTCAGGCGGGATTCTTGGAGGCCCGCGCCGACTTGAATTTGTGTTTGGCGGTCGTCCATGGGGGGAAGAAGTGTAGCAAGGGGGGGCGGAGCGGGGGAACCGGCCCGGGGCGTGGGCTTGGGAGGGTGTCGGACCGCGGAGGGGCGCGCGTGCGATCAGGGCAGCGCCGGATGGAACCGCCAGCGCGATGGCGTCGCAAGCAGACGCGCGGGGATGAGGACCTCTCGCACGGCGTGGGTGAGTTCGGTGATGCCCTGATTGGCGTGGGCGCTGGTGACGACGTCCGCGGTGATGCCCTTGGGTGAGCCGAGGTCCGTTCGCAGGGCCACCCGGAGCACCGGCACGGCGGGGAGGCTCACCGTCGGCGGATCGCGCGTCGGATCGGCGCCGATGAGGATGAGGTCGGCCTGCCGCACCGCCACGAGGGTGAGGTCGATCGCGGCGCGTTCGATCGGATCCGATGATTCCGGGTTGATTCCCGGCGCGTCGATCCAGCGAACGACCAGCCCCGCAAGATCGAGCATGACGCCGACATGGTCCCGTGTTGTGCCGGGCTGGTCGGCGACGATCGAGACCTGGCGGCGCGCGAGAGCGTTGGTGAGGGTGCTCTTGCCGATGTTCGGCGCTCCGAGAAGGACGATCGTGGGCGGCACAAGGAGGTGGCCGAGGAGCCGGGCGTCGGCGTCGAATACGAGCGGCACCGGGCGACGCCAGAGATCGCGCTGACGGAGGATCGCGTCGATGGCGAGCGGGCTGACGGCGTGCGCCATGGCTTCCAGCGCGCAGGCTTCGATGAGGTCCACGGCCTCCGGGTAGCGCGACATCGGTTGATCGGACGGCCCGGCGTGCGGCGCCGGGTACGCGCTTGCTCCGAGGCTTTCGAGCGTTTCAAGGATTCGTTGGATGATGACGTTCCCGCCGTGGGGCATGAGGTGCGCCACGGTCGGCGTCCATCGTGCGACGAGGCCGGTGTCGATGCCCGCGATCGACCGAAGCCCGACACGGTTTGGGGGAAGATCTGCTATTCCGATCCGGCGAAGCAGATCGTCGAGATCGGCTGGCGTCCGGGCGTCGAGGTGGATGATTGAGATCGCGGCCCCGGACGCCCCGGGGTGCGGCGTCGCGAGGAAGAATCGCACGGTCGAAGGGCTGAGATTCACGGTATCACTCGCCGGTGATGACGGGGTCATTCACTCGACCTCAAGGTCCATCGAATCCGAGAGCAATCCCTTGCGGCACGCGGCTTCGATCCCCCAGAGGGTGAGGTCGGGGATGATGCGGTCGATGAGTTCGTCGCCGTCGAAGATGAGCGGCGCATCGCCTCCGGTGACGATGATGGGCGGGTAGGCTTCGTAGGCTTCCGCGTATCGCTCGACGAGGAGTCGGACCGTGCCTCGGATGCCGTAGTAGACGCCGTTGAGCATTGCCTGCACGGTGTCCTTGCCGAAGGGGGAGGCCGTGCTCGGGATGGCGAGATGCACATGGGGCAGGGCGGCGGTGCCGTGGTGGAGCGCGTGGAGTTGCATGTTCGCGCCGGGCGCGATGGCTCCGCCCTGGAAGACTCCTTCGCCGTCGATGAAATCCACTGTGACGGCCGTGCCGCAATCGACGACGACGCAGGCCTGCTTCAGGTGATCAAACGCGGCGATGGCGTTGAGGAGCCGGTCCTGGCCCGGGGTGGCGCCGGGGTCGAGGGCGGTCTCGACGGGGATGGGGAGGTCGGCGCCGATGCGGAAGACATCGCGTCCGGTCTGTGCTTCGAGTTCGGCGACGAGTCGGTCGGCGATCGGGCCGTTTGTGGTCGCGAGGACGATGGCCGAGGGTTCCGCTTCGCCCTCCTGTGGCAGTTCCGAAGCCAGTGCGACCACCTGTTCAACGAGCGGCGCGAACGAGGCGTTGGGCGCTCGAAGCGAGCGTGCGAGTTCGGAGCCTTCGAATCGGCCGAAGCGTGTCGTCGTGTTGCCTACGGAGATGGCGAGGACCTGGAGGGGCATGGTTTGCGGTTGAGCGTAGCGATGTGTCCGCCCCTTCACCACCTCCGATCTCCTATTCTTTCCCCATGCAGGCGACGCCGGCCGAACACGTCTTTCCCTCGCCGATGGGGCTTACCCACGAGGAGTTCGTGCGCGAGTCGGTGGGGCGCGGCCTGCGCGAGGGGGTTGCGCTGGAGGTCTACAAGCGTTTTTTCCGCGAAGGGCCGACGCAGTTCCCGGGGTTGATCCCGCAGCCGACCCGGACGCTTGTCACCGACAGCCCGGAGGGGGATGTCACGAAGTTTCTCCTTTCCGTCCCGGCGCGGCGCGACGGTGAGCCTTCGCTCGAGACGGAATCGGTGGTCATCCCGATGCAGCGGCGTCACATGAACACCAAGACGCTGTGCGTCTCGTCGCAGGTGGGGTGCGCGATGGGATGCACGTTCTGCGAGACGGCGCAGATGGGCCTGATCCGGTCGCTGAGCGCGGCGGAGATCGTGCGCCAGTGGTACGCGGCACGGCACGTGCTGAAGCATGAGATCAAGAACATCGTGTTCATGGGGATGGGCGAGCCGCTGGACAACTACGACGAGGTCATCCGGGCGATCCGCGTGCTGACCGATCACTCCGGGCCTTCGATCGGGATGGGGTGCATCACCATTTCGACGGTGGGACGGATCGACGGCTTGCTGAAACTGCGCGAGCAGGCGTCGCAGCCGGGGTGGAAGTCGCTCAATCTGGCGGTGTCGATCAACGCGCCGAACGATGCGATCCGCGACACGATCATGCCGATCAACCGGTCGATGCCGCTGGGTGAGCTGATCCCGATCCTGGAATCGTGGCCTCGGCGCAAGAGCGGAGCGATCTGCGTGGAATATGTGCTCATCCCGGGGGTGAACTCGAGCGTGGAGCACGCGGCGGAGATCGCCGAGCGGTTCCGGAAGGTGCGTTGCTGCGTGAACGTGATCCCCTACAACCCTCGGCGTGATTCGCCCTGGCCTCCGCCGACGGAAGAAGAAGTGTGGGCCTTTCTGCGCGAGCTCGAGGCGCGCGGGCAGTTCTGCAAGCGAAGGCGGACGAAGGGGCGCGACTCGATGGCCGCGTGTGGACAACTGGGGAACGAAGGGATCCGGAAGCGGAAGTTCGTGGGTGTCACGGTCCAGAGCGGGCCGGCCGCGCGCGCATGAGGCTCGGGGGGCGTCGGCGGGCACTGCCCGTATGCTCTCGGCTCCATGGCCGCACCCGCACCCGCGCCGCGCACCGGCACCGCCCTTGCGATTTTCCTGATCGTCTCCACACTGGTCGGGTGGTCGGCTGTGCCCCTCTTTCTGAAGCACTTTTCGCACTCGATTGACGCGTGGACGAGCAACGGGTGGCGTTTCGGGTTCTCGGCGCTGCTGTGGGCGCCGTTGCTGGTGCTGGGGGCGATGCGCGGCTCGCTGCCGGCAGGGCTGTGGCGCGCGGCGGTCGTGCCGAGCGCGTTCAACTGCGCGGGGCAGGTGTGTTTCACCTGGGCGCATTACAAGATCGACCCCGGCCTGCTGACCTTCGGGCTGCGGATGCAGATCGTCTTCGTCGCGGTCGGGGCGTTCCTGCTGTTTCCGAGTGAGCGCCGGGTCATCCGTACGCGCTCGTACCTGCTCGGAGCCGCGACGGTCTTCGGCGGAACACTCGGGACGATTCTTCTCGCCCCGGCGGTGGTCAAAGGCTCCGCGTCGGATGTTCCGACGGGGGTGTATCTCTTCGGAGTGGCGCTGGCGATCGGATCGGGGCTTTTCTTTGCGTGCTATGCGCTGTCGGTCCGTCATTTCATGCACGGCGTGCGCTCGACCACCGCGTTCGCCGCGATCAGCCAGTACACCGCGGCGGCGATGGTGATGTTGATGTTCGCGTTCGGAGACGGCGCGAGCCGGACGGACCTCCTCGGCGGCGGAACGGCGGCGATGCTCCCCTTCGGACAACTGCTGCTCCTGCTTTTCTCGGCGGTCATCGGCATCGCGCTGGGGCACGTGTTTTATTACGCGGCGATTGCCAGGCTTGGGGTCGCCATCTCATCGGGCGTGGTGCAGTTGCAGCCCATTCTGGTCACCGCCGCGTCGGCGGTCCTGTTCGGGGAGACGATGACCGCCCCTCAACTGGTGTGCGGGGGGGTCGCGATCTGCGGCGCGGCGGTGATGCTCTCGGTGCAGCACACGCTGGCTCGTCGCGATCGTGCCGCGGCGGAGATCGAGGCGGCGAACGCCGAACAGGCATGAAATGGGGCCGATAATCGTGCCCGCTTACGGACTTTTCGATCGATGCAGGCCGGTTCCAGGCTCGTGTGAATTCCCGATGTCGCGGGGGTGCGGGTCGGTCGATACATGGACGTGCCGGGGTGCGGGCGTCGGGACGTTGAGCGCATGAACCAACCCGTTCATCATGACTGCACCCGGCTGACCGAGCCGCAACTGCTCTCGCTGCTCGAGGGGCTGAGCCGCACCGCGCGTACGCGGCCCGACAGCCGACGGAAGGACGTGCGGTACGAGTATCACGTGCCTCAGGTGAAGGTGGTTGCGCAGCATCAATCGGCCGGCAGCACCGGCTTCATCATGCATGCCCGGAACATTTCGCGCGGAGGCATCTCGCTGCTGCACGGGGGCTTTCTGCATACGCGGACGCACTGCACGGTCACCCTGTCATCGGTTCACGGCAAGGCGCACCTGGTCATGGGGGAAGTGGTCGGGTGCCGGCACGTCGCGCGGAATATCCACGAGGTGAGCATCCGCTTCTACGAGAAGATTTCCATTGATGACATCTGCGGGCCTGGTGCGAAGGAGTGTCTGGAGCATCCCGGCGCGCCGGGGGTGCCGCAGTTGCAAGGGCTGGCGATCTGCCTGGCGAAATCAGACGCCGCGCGGCGGGAGATGCTCGGCTGGCTGAGCGCCACCGGGCTGGACGCGGTGGAAGCCCGCACGATCGGCGCGCTGATCGACAAGCTTCGCCGGCTGACGTTCGTGGTCGCGGTGGTCGATGCGGGTCGGGCGGAATGGAGCGCGGAAGAAGCGGCCCAATCGGTTCGTGATGCGGGCTTTACGGGCGGGCTGATCGTCGTGGACCCCGGCTCCTTCTCGTTTGCCGACGCTGACGCCGTGCTGCACCGCCCGCTCGATGAGAAGTCGTTCCGCGCGGCGCTCATGCAGACGATGCGCTCGCGTTCAAGCGATGAGATCAGCCCGATCTACAGCACCCTGAGCGGTGCCGATGCCGACCGTGGCCTGCTGGAGCGCTACGTCGAGAACGCGCTGGCAACGGCGGCCACGATCGAGGGCGCGTTGGGAAGTTCGGACGGCATCGCGGTCCGCTCGGCGCTTGATTCGCTTCGGCGCACCGCCGGCGGGTACGGGTTCGGCGTCGTGGGACAGGCGGCGGCGTCGGCTCTTGGCGTGCTCGATCAACAGGGGCTGCTGCACGCATCGCGGGAGATCAACGTGGTGGTCTCGATGTGCCGGCGTCTCAGCGCGGAGGTGCCGCCCGCCAAGGCGGAGTGAGCGTCATTCGATCGCGCCGAGGATGCGGAGCAAGTCTTCCAGCGGGCCGCGGGCTTCGATATGGATTCGTCTTGATGTCCGGTCCTCGACGGCGGTCATGGGCAGGTCGATGATCGACCCGTCGCGCTTCCAGAAGGCGCGCTCGGACAGCGGGTCCTCGCGTTCGCGCGACATCGAATAACTTGCCTGCACGATCGCCGCGAGTCCGTCCGGCCCCGCGTTCTCGATGACGGGGAATGCCAGCAGCACCTCCGCGCCGGGTGTCGCAAAGACGACCCCGTGCGGCAGCAGCGAAGGCGGAAACAGTTCGTCGATGATGAACGCGGCGGCGGCGGCCTGCTCACGATCGTGCAGCAGCGCCAGGAGGCCCGGCGCTCCCTGCACCTCCAGGATGTTCCGGTTGGTCACTTCCTTCGCGTAGTTGCGGCGTGCGTCCGCGAAGACGTCTTCAAACTCCGCGTGCCACTGGTCGAGCGCTGCGGTCGTGACCAGCGGGGCATCCAGGCGCGGGCCGAGCGCGATGGCCTGAAGCAGGCCGCCGAAGGTTTCGCGGCGGCACATCATCCGCCTCGGCCCTTGAAGTTCGCGCGGGTGGATCAGTCGAGGGCGGAGCAGGTGGCGAAGGCGTGGCAGGTCGGCGAGCACCTCGGCGGATGGAGCGACCCCGACGGCCGGCGCGAGCGCGATCGCCGCGAGAACGGGATCGCCACCCAGCCTCGCATTCAGCAACCGCCGGAGGACCGCGACGGATACGGAAACATATTCCGAGTGCCTGGCGAACTCCGCATGGTCGCGGCGCCACTTGGGGCTGCCGACGCCGAGCAACGAGGCGGCTTGCTCGATGAGCGTTCGCTCGTGGTCGGTGAAGAGTGCCGAGGCGGACTTGAGGCCGAACAATCCCGTGCTCCTGGTGCGTGGGGTTCGGGGATGCTATGCCTGTTGCAAGGTCGGCTGCGGGAGGGCGGCTCACCGCGTGTCGTGCTCGGCCCGACCTTTCGCCGCGGACGGACCGGTTACTTCGGAGCCAGGCCGCCGAATCGCCGCTCACGCTCCGCGTAGGCGCGGACGGCCTCGCGGAGGTGTTCGGCGCCGAAGTCCGGCCAGTACGCCGGCGTGACCCACAGTTCGGCGTAGGAGATCTGCCAGAGGAGGAAGTTCGAGATTCGCATCTCTCCAGCGGTGCGGATCAACAGGTCCGGGTCGGGAAGCCCCGCGGTGTCGAGGTGAGCCGAGATCATCGCCTCATCGATTGTCTCGGGTTCGATGCGACCGTCGCGTGCTTCGCGTGCCAGCGACCGGACGGCATCGACCATCTCGGCGCGTGAGCCGTAGTTCACCGCGAGACAGAGCGTGGGGCCGGTGCATCGCGCGGTGGCCCGCACGGTCTCGTCCAACGCGGCGAGCGCTTCCTTGGGAAGCCCATCGCGTCGGCCGATCTGCTTCAGCCGGATGTTCTCGCGGACGAGGTGCTCTCTCTCGCCGCTCATGTACTGGAGGTAGAGCCACATGAGTTCGCCGACCTCGTCCGCGGGTCGCTTCCAGTTTTCGCTGGAGAAGGAAAAGAGCGTGATGCACTCGATTCCCAGGCGTCCGGCCTCGTCGATCGTGCGCCGGATGGCGGCCGCGCCGTTGCGGTGCCCGAAGATGCGCGGGAATCCGCGCTCGCTGGCCCACCGACCGTTCCCGTCCATGATGATCGCGACATGCCTCGGGATGCGCTCGACCGGCACGTCCGGCAGCCGGCGCGTGGGGTCGGCCTTGGGATTGATCCTCCGCATCCTCGAGACGATCTCGCGTATGCGCGCATCCGCGATCTGATCGAGCGGGGTGACTTCATCAAAGCCTGGTGGCGCGGCGGCGGGGCACATGCGGCAAACGGTTCCTCTCTTGCAACTGAGATTACCGAGAATGTCCGTGCAACTGATTCGGAAGCACTCCGGCGAGGTTCCACGCCCCCGCGATCGACTACGTTTCCAGGGGCACACGGGTTCGCATCCCGCCGGCGATTGAGCCTGCAACGTCCTACCGCTCCACGTCACGCCGGATCGCCCGGCGCAGCGTGGCGAGCAGTTCCCTGGATCTCGGCCCGGGCTGCCCGCCGCCGATGGGCTTCCCGTCGACGTGCGTGACCGAGGCGACCATGGTCCGAGTGCCCACGAGCATCACCTCGTCCGCTTCGAGCAGTTCGGCCGCTCGAACGGGGCGTTGATCGATCGTCGGGTTTTCCTCGATGAGCAGCTGACGTGTCACCCCCGCGAGCATGGGCGCGCTGTCGAGCGATGGCGTCAGGAAGCGTCCATCGGCATAGAGGAACACGTTGGTCGCGGTGCCCTCGGTGATGAGTTCGCCCCGAGTCATGATCGCGTCGTCGGCCCCGGCCTCTTCGGCTTCGAACGCCGCGAGCACTCCCCCGAGCAGTGAAATCGACTTGAGCCGGCCTCGCGACCAACGTGTATCCGGGCGGAGCGCCACGCGCTTGACTTCCGGATCCTCGAATGTCTTGACCGCGGGAACCGCGCACGCGAAGCCGACCACCGTGGGCGTCAGGCGCTGCTTTGTCACGCGGGGCCTTTGAATCCCGGATTCCCAAGGCGGGGTGCCGCGGGTGATCTGCCAGTAGATAAAGGCTTCCACCAAACCGTTCGCGGCGAGGAGTTCGTCGGTCAGCAACGCGAGCCGCTCCGGGTCGAACCCGGTGATCCTCGCCTCCGCCAGCCCCTCGCGCAT
>JAEUIV010000037.1 GCA_016795005.1 Phycisphaerae bacterium | reverse complement strand
GAAGCGTCGGATTCACGCCCCGCCACGAGGATCCTGCTCACCCCTCAGGGTGAGCCGCTGACGCAGCGCCTGGTTCAAGACCTGGCCGGACTCCCGCGACTCCTGATGATCGCGGGGCATTACGAAGGGATCGACGAGCGGGTCATCACCCGCCTCGCCCCGCGAGAGATCAGCGTCGGGGACTATGTGCTGTCGGGCGGCGAGATCCCGATCATGCTGCTGGTGGACGCCGTCACACGAGTGATCCCGGGCGTCCTGGGCCACGAGGCGTCCGCGGCGGAGGATTCTTTCAGTCATCTCGGCCCCACCGGGAGGCCATTGCTGGACTGCCCGCATTACACCCGCCCGCGGGTCTGGGAAGGCATGGAAGTGCCCGAAGTGCTCATGAGCGGCGATCATGGCAAGGTGGCCGAATGGCGGCGTCAGCAGATGATCGAGCGGACGACCAAACGCCGACCGGACCTCCTCTCCTAGAACGCCCCGCGGCCCTCTGCTATACTCTCCGCCCCCTCCAAAGGGCTTGCCGAGGCGGGATATCGGAAACAAAGCAATGGACCAGCAAAGACTTCTCGACAGCGTTTCGTCCGCTCAACTGAAGACGGACGTTCCCCACATGGCGATCGGCGACACCGTCTCCGTCCACACCCGCATCGTCGAGGGGGACAAGGAACGCATCCAGCAGTTCCAGGGCGTCCTCATCGCGCGCAACGGCGGCGGGATCAACACCATGATCACCGTCCGCAAGATCGTGGATAACCAGGGCGTCGAGCGCGTCTTCCCGCTCCACTCACCGCGGATCGCAAAGTTCGAGGTCGTTCGCCGGGGCGACGCACGCCGTTCGAAACTCTACTTCCTCCGCGAACGCAGCGGCAAGTCGCGGCGTCTGCGCGACCGTCGTCGCGGCATGCACCACTACGAGATCGAGATGCAGGGCGGCGCCGAGCCGGCCAAGGGCTGATCGATCCCACGAACACGGGTTTTCTTCGGCGGCCGCGTGCATGCACGCGGCCGCGTTTGTTCTCACCTACCATCCATCCATGCACACCGTCGCTCTCCTCATCGGCGCGTTCGTGTTCGGCCAGATGCCCGAATCGCTCGATCCGCCGAACGCCGCCCCGGAGGCGTTCGCGCACATCCGCATCGACGCCGCGGCGAGGACCGTAGAACTCGACGCAACTGTGCCGATCCGACTCGACGATCCTCGCGCGCCGCGGGTCTACCTCGAACAACTTGTCTGCATCCCCGATACGAAGGAGCACGAGGTGGTCCTGGTCACGCGGGCGAAGCCTTCGCACGTCCACGCGGCGCTGCTCGCGATCGGGCTGACCCCCGGAAAGCCCGCGACATGGAAGCAGCAGGGGACCCAGATGGTTCCCATCGCCCCTGAGGGAGACGCCGTGAGAATCGAACTCGTCTATTCCAACGCGGCGGGGGAGCGCGTCACCGACCGACCGTCCAGTTGGGTCAAGAATGCCGTGACCGGCGCGCCGTGGCCCGAGGGTGATTGGGTCTTTGCCGGCTCGGTCATGACGGCGCGTGCGGGCCGAGAGGTCTACGAAGCCGACGCCGGGGGCACCTTGATCGGTCTCACGAGTTTCGGCACGGAAGTCCTCGCCTGGCCGAAGGTGATCAGCCCGGATTCCCAGCAGCAGGAGCCGGAATGGATCGCCGACGCCGCGCATGTACCGCCGATGGGGACTCCGGTCGTTGTCCGATTGAGTATCCCGAAACGCTAGGCGAGTTCGCGTCAGTCGAGGCGCTTGGTAGCGCTCAATCCCTTCAGTTTCTCGCGGACCTGCGCCATCGTCATCCCCTCGCTGCCCTCGATGTAGATCAGGTCCTCTTCGCCGCGCTCGTTGGTGCCGAAATAGGCGGAGCCGATCGTCGCGCGGATGGTCAGGGGCTCACCGCCGCGCCAGACCTTCATGGGGATGACCGTCGCGGGTCCTCGGATGCTCACCACGGAACGAAGGACATCCTGGTTCAGGCACGGCTGACCGGCGACTTCGATGATGATGTCCCCCGCTTGAAGCCCGGACTTGGCCGCGGGCCCGTTGGGGCGAACCTCTCGCACCATCGCGCCGACGCCCTCATACGAACTCTCCCCCCGCACATCGAATGGAGAGGGATAGTCGCGGAGCGCGATCCCGAGATGTCCCCGGATCACGACGTTTGATTCCATCAACTGTGAAACCACCGATTCGATGGTTTCAATCGGGATCGCGAATCCGATCCCGGCGCTCTGCCCCTGGGGAGAACGGTCGTTGAACGAGTACTCCACGTTGTTGGCGATCGCGGTGCTCATGCCGATCACTCGCCCGCGCGCATCCACGAGCGGCCCGCCGGAGTTCCCGGGATTCATCGCGGCGTCGGTCTGGATGAAGTTGGTGTACCCCGACCTCATGCCGACAAGGCTGGCCGCTTCGCTCCGTCCCAGCCCGGAAACGATCCCCTGGCTCATCGAGAACTTGATCCCGAAGGGAGAGCCGAACGCGAACACACGATCGCCGACGAACACCGCCTGCCCCGTCGCACGCCGGAGGGGGAGCGTGTTTGTCAGGTCGGGAACCCGGATCACGGCGATGTCCGTCCGAGGATCGGACCCCACGACCTGGGCTTCGCGCACCCGTCCGTCATAGGTCTCGACCCGAACCATCTCCGCATCCGCGACCACGTGGGAGTTGGTCACGATGAACCCGTCGGTGTTATAGAACCATCCCGCGGCGGAGGCGCGAGGCCCGCTGAATCTCCGGCCGCCTCCCTCTTCCTGTGACTGTGCGACCTGGGCACGCACCTGGATATGAACAATCCCGGGAAGAACCGCGTCGGCCACGTCGCGCGTCGCCTGGTTCAACTGCTCGAGGAGCGAGGCCTGCTGGTCCAGCCGAGCCTGCGCCTGCATCACCGTCGCGCTCATCCCCGCGAGTTGAACCTGCTTCACCGCCGCGGGAGCCAGCGCAAGCACGAGCAGGACCGTCACAAACACAACCAAGGCGGGGCCGTAGGAAACAAATCGCCTCATCACGAACTCCTCATCGGATGCTCGGTCGCACGGCGGACGCCGCGCCTTCCACTCTTACTTCGAACCGATGACCGGTCACGATTCGTTCCGAAACGCGGCGAACCCATTCTTCCGCCACTTTCTGCAACTGGTGACCCATCTGGGCGAGTGGTTCGGCAAACACCGGCGGACGTTCCGTGATCCCTAACAGGTCCTGAAGCACGAGCACCTGCCCGTGACACGCGGGACCAGCACCGATACCGATGAGCGGGACGCTCGTTTCCTCAAGAATGCGCGACGTGACCGATTCCGGCACCGCTTCGACCAGCAGCATCACCGCACCGGCACGCTCGAGCGCTACGGCGTCCTCGACGACCCGCGCCGCCTCGCTCGGAGTCCTGCCCGCCGATGAATAGCCCCCGGTCAGCCCCGCCTGCTGGGGCTTCGATCCGACGTGCCCGCAGATGGGAACTCCGGCACGGGCCATCCGTTCCACGAGCGGGGCGTGCGAGGCGTCGGCCTCGATCTTCACCACGTCGGCAAGCCCCTCGGTCATGAACCGTCCAGCGTTGCGGAGCGCCTCATCCTGGCTCACCTGGTACGACATGAACGGCATGTCCGCCATCACGAGCGTCCGAGGCGCGCCGCGCTTGACCCCCGCCGTGAGCGCGATGAGCACGTCGAGCGGCATGTGAATCGTGCTCGGCAGCCCCAGCACCATCTCCGCCGCGGTATCACCGACCAGCAGCACGTGAACACCGGCCCGCTCCAGCCAGCGCGCCGTGGTCGCGTCGTAGCACGTCAGGCACGCGAAAGGCCTTCGCTCCCGGGCCATCTTCGTGATCGTGCGCAGCGTAACCGTGGAGGGAGTGGGGGGGCTGTTCACGCTTATATTCTACCCCGCAAGCCGCGGCGCAGGCTCGGTTGCGGGTTGAATGATGCGAGAATCGACCATCCAGACGATCGCCGACGCTTGCCTCACGGCTCGTCACGTCGTCGTGGTCACGGGTGCGGGTCTGTCCGCGGAGAGCGGCTTGTCCACCTTTCGCGGTCCGAGAGAGGCGTTGTGGTCGCGGTATGACCCGATGCGACTCGCCACCCCGGAGGCGTTCGAACAGGACCCGGCACTCGTGACTCGTTGGTATGACTGGCGACGCCAGGCCGGCCTCCAGGCCAGGCCGAACGCCGGCCACCTGGCCCTGGTGTGCCTGGAGCGAATCGTCACTGCATCGGGCGTGGGCTTTACGCTGCTCACCCAGAACGTTGATCGCCTGCATCATCGCGCGGGGAGCGTGAATGTTTACGAACTGCACGGCTCAATCCACGAGTGGCGATGCACCGTAACCGGACAATCGTTCGAACCGCCGCCTCAACCCTTCCAGGAGTTCCCTCCGCGATCGCCATTCGATCCGCGAGGCCGCCTCCGGCCGGCGGTCGTGTGGTTCGGGGAGCCGCTGCCCGCCGAGGTGCTCCGTGTCGCCGCGGAAGCGATGGAATCGTGCGACGTGTTCTTTTCAATCGGAACGAGCAGTGTTGTCTATCCTGCCGCGGGGTTCGCGGAGCAGGTGATCGCCCGCGGGGGCCTGACGATCGAAGTGAATCCGAACGAGACGCCGATCAGCGGGCGCGTGAACCATGCCGCGCGAGAATCCAGCGGGAGCTGGCTTCCCCGGCTGATCGCCCATATTTCATTGTGAAATCCGCCTCGCCGCTCGAAACGTCAAGAAAAACAGCGTCCCCGGGGAGGAGCCGCTGTCTGAAGCGGACAGGGCGGGATTCGAACCCGCGATACAGCGAATAGCCGTATAACGGTTTAGCAAACCGTCGCCTTCAGCCTCTCGGCCACCTGTCCGGCAGGTCGGATCATCGCCACGCGACTACGTGCAGTCAAACGCGCAGAAAAAGTTCTCCCGCACGGCGCTCGATCGTCGCGTCGAGGTTCCATAGAAAAACTCGCATTTGCGGGGGCACACGTGCGATGCTGAGCAACAAACGCGTGCGGCGAACCGGGGCCGCGTACACGAGGTCGATCTCTGGAGTATTCTCCGATGCGTGCGAGCGTCGCGGGAGCGGCACCGAACACGCACCGTATTGTTCTGGCTCCTGACTCGAGAGCACGCTCAATTTGACATAACGCTCATTATCGGACCTTGGGGAGAACGTAGACTTTCGCCAGATTTCCGCCGAATTTCGACGATTGCACCCACAGATTCGGAGACCAACGTGTTCGAACGCCTGAGCGAAGGATTCCAAGCCGCCTTCCGGCGCCTGAAGGGGCAGGATCGGATCACCGAGAACAACGTGCGCGAGTCGATGGCTGACGTGCGTTCCGCGCTTCTCGAAGCCGACGTCCATTACGCCGTGGCGAACGATTTTTGCGAGCAGGTGGTGAAGGACGCGCTGGGACGGGAGGTCATCAAGAACGTTGACCCCGGCCAGCAGATGGTGCAGATCGTCCACGAGTCGCTTGTGCGCCTGATCGGAGGCGAGCAGGCGGCGACGCCCGGCGTGCCGCGGGTCAGCCCCGGTCCGACGGTGATCATGATGTGCGGGCTTCAAGGATCGGGAAAGACGACGACCTGCGGCAAGCTCGCGGCGTACCTGAAAAAGCGAGGCCGATCAGTGATGCTCGCCGCCGCGGACTTGCAGCGCCCCGCGGCGGTGGAACAGTTGCGCACCGTCGCGGAGCAGGTCGAGAAGGACATGCCCGGCGGGTCGCAGGTGCATTTTCACTCCGAGCCTGACAAGGTCGCAGCGTACGGCCAGGCGGTCGGCGCGGCGATCCAGGTCTGCCAGAGCGCGTACCGGAAGGCGCAGCAGCTCGGGGTTGACACGTTGATCCTCGATACCGCCGGGCGGCTTCACATCAACGACGAGTTGATGAAGGAACTCGCCGGCGTGAAGAGCGCGGTCCCCCCCCACCAGACGCTCCTCGTGGTGGACGCGATGACCGGGCAGGACGCGGTGAACTCGGCGAAGTCGTTCCACGAGCGGCTGCATGTTGACGGCGCGATCCTGACGAAGTTTGATTCCGACACGCGCGGCGGCGCCGCGTTGACGGTGCGACGAGTCACGGGCGCGCCGATTCTCTTCATCGGCGTCGGGGAGAAACTCGAGGCGCTCGAAGAGTTCCACGCCGACCGCATCGCGGGGCGCATCCTCGGGATGGGCGACGTGGTCTCGCTTGTCGAGAAGGCCCAGCAGGAAGTATCCGAGGCCGACGCCGCAAAGATGGCCGAGAAGATGGCCAAGGGTCAACTGACCTTTGACGACTTTCTGGAGCAGATGCGCTCGCTCCGACGGATGGGACCGATGAAGCAGATCCTCGGCATGCTCCCGGGCGTCGGCTCGATGCTCAAGGACGTGACGATTGATGAGAAGGAACTCGACCGCATCGAGGGCATGGTCCACTCGATGACCAAGGAGGAGCGCGAGAAGCCGTCAATCTTCAATCACTCCCGGCGCAAGCGCGTCGCCAAGGGGTCCGGGACGAAGGTCGAAGAGGTCAGCAAGATGGTCACGCGCTTCGAGACCGTCTCGAAACTCATGAAGTCGATGAGCGGGATGGGGCTTCGCGGTCGGATGTCCGCGATGCGCGATCTTCAGGCCGGCGGCTCGGAGATGGCGGGCATGCCCGCGCTTCCCGGGTTCGGAATGAAAAAATCAACCGCGATGGCCAGCCCGAAGAGCCGCTTCAAGAAGCGGAAGTAGGCGCGTCCGACACGCCGCCGATCGTTCAAGGGGAAACCACCGGCGCGAACTCGGCGCGAGCCGCGCGCACGTTCGTGTCATCGCCGCGGCTGCTGGCCCGCTCGGTTTCTTCGAAACGTCAACTCGGCGTCGTGTCGGCAAGCCCGGGCGAAGTTGCTGGAACCGGGCTTGCAAGGTGATCGAGGAGTCGATCTCCGCGGGGTGATCCGGGCTAAAGCGGGCGGTTCGTCGAGTCGTTGATTGAATCGCTCGGATCGATCGGCAGCGGATCGCTCGTCCGCCCCGCCGCCCACTCGTTGAAGCGGGGCCAGACGACTTCTCGCAGGAGGATCTTGATGCACGCCGCGGCGGGGATCGCGAGCAGCAGGCCGTA
>JAEUIV010000023.1 GCA_016795005.1 Phycisphaerae bacterium | reverse complement strand
CCGGGCGCCGAGCGAGAGCGCCGGGGGGCCTTCGGTGCCGGTGTTCGTGCGTGATATCGGGACGGTGGAGGTCGGGTACCAGAAGCGGCGCGGCTTTGTCCGCTCGATGGGACAGCCCTGCCTGGCGATGAACGTGATCCGCCAGAGCGGGGCGAACGTGATGTCGGTGATGGCGGACGTGCGCGCGAGGCTGGTCGAGGTGCAGAAGGATTTTCTGCCGCGGCTTGATCCTGCGGTCGGGCCGGACCTTCGTCTGAGGCAGGTGTACGACGAGACGCAGTACATCCAGTCGGCGATCGACCTGGTGCTGGGGAACCTGTGGATCGGCGGGTCGCTGGCGGTGCTGGTGCTGCTGACGTTTTTGCGATCGTTCCGCACGACGGCGGTGATCGCGCTGGCGATCCCCATCTCGATCATCGGGACGTTCCTCGTGATGCTGGTCTCGGGGCGGACGCTGAACGTGATCTCGCTGGCGGGGCTGGCGTTCGCGACGGGGATGGTGGTGGACAACGCGGTGGTGGTGCTGGAGAACATCGACCGGCGTCGCTCGCTGGGGGATTCGCCCCTGAAGGCGGTGTACCGCGGGGCGCGCGAGGTGTGGGGAGCGGTGCTCGCCTCGACGCTGACGACGATCGCGGTGTTCATCCCCCTGATCACGATCCGCGAGGAGGCGGGGCAGCTGTTCTATGACCTGACGCTGGCGCTGGCGGTGTCGGTGACGCTGTCGATGATCGTGGCGATCACGGTGGTTCCCAGCGCGTGCGGGGTGCTGTACGCCCGGCAGGACCGCTGGAAGCGAACGCCGCGGGGCGGGGCGCGGCAGACGATCAAGGGTCTTTTCGGCGTGGTCGGATTCTTCGGCCGGCTGCTGGATCGATTCGAGCGGTTCATGTACTGGTTGATGACGGGGTGGCGTGCGTGGTCGGTCCGGCCGGCGATCATCATCGGATTGACCTCGGCGAGCCTGATCGGGGCGGGGTTGCTCGCGCCTCCCATGGATTACCTGCCCGCGGGAAACCGCAACCTGGTGTTCGGGGGCTTGCTGATCCCGCCGGGGCTGTCGGTGGATCAGATGCGTTCGTACGCGGAGAACATCGAGTCGAAGGTCGGCCCGTACATCGGGCAGGACACGACCAGGCCGGAGGTCCGGGCGTCGCTTCCACCGATTTTTCGGTTCGAGGCGCCCGAGAGTCCGTTCGAGCCGGTGGGCGTCGAGAACTTTTTCATCGGGTCGTTCGGGGGAACGATGTTCGTGGGCGGGACGAGCGTTGAGCCGCAGTCCGTGATCCCGATCGGGTCGCTGCTGACCAACTCGATGAACTCGATTCCGGCGGCGTTCGGCGGGGCGCGTCAGGCGTCGATCTTCGGTCGCGGGATCGGTTCGGGGAACTCGATCGATGTCGAGATCTCCGGGCCGAGGCTTCCGAGCGTGACGGCGGCGGCGCAGATGATCTTCATGTCCGCGGCGGGGAAGTACGGGTTCGGCAACGCCCGTCCCAGTCCTTCGAACTTCAATCTTTCACAGCCCGAATGGCGCGTGAGTCTCAACGATGCCGGGCGCGAGCTGGGGTTGCGGACGCGGGACGTTGGTGTGGCGGTGCGCGGCCTGTTCGACGGGGCGTACGCGGGCGATTACATCCTCGACGGGCGGAAGGTCGACCTGACGGTGCTGCCCTTCGGTTCGTCGGGCGAGGGCCGGCTTGATTACAAGGAGCAACTGGCGAGCATCCCGGTGGTGACGCCCTCGGGGCGTGTGGTGCCCGTTGATTCGATCGTGACATTTGAGCCGGCGATGGCGCCGCAGGAGATCAGCCGCATCGAGGAGTTGCCGAGCGTCGCGGTGCAGATCACCCCTCCCAAGGGGAAGGCGATCGAGGAAGTGATCGCGGAGATCGAGGCGACGGTGATCGAGCCGGCGCGTCAGGCGGGGCTGATCGAGCCTTCGATGCGCGTTCGGATGGAGGGGACGGCGGCGAAGCTGGACGAGGTGAAGTCGTCGCTCTTCGGCACGCGGGTGCCGGGTTCCGAGCGTGGCGACCTCTGGTGGCAACGGTCGCTCGAAGTGGTGTCGGTTGTGATCGCGCTGGGCGGGGCGGCGGTGGCGTTGTGGTCGCTGGTGAAGTGGCGGCGGGCACGGCGAAGTCGGGTGGCGCCGGCCTCGACCTTTGCGTACGGCGCGGTCGGGGCGCTGCTGCTGGGGCTGGTGCTGGGAGGGGTGCTGATGGGGTTCGCGCTGGAGCCTCAGCTGCTGATGGCGCGGTTCGTGTGGGCGCTCCTGGTGACGTACCTGCTGATGGCGGCGCTCTTTGAATCGTTCCTTT
>JAEUIV010000081.1 GCA_016795005.1 Phycisphaerae bacterium | reverse complement strand
GGCGCTGGAGCGCCAGGTGTCGGTGCGTGACGAGACGCTCCCGCTGGCGGGCGTGGCCGAGCCGACGCGGCGAGACCGTCAGACGGCGCGCGGGTTGGCGGAGCGCCAGGAGACGATCGGGGCGGACCTCAAGCAGATGCTGACGCAGACGAAGGAGTTGCAGGAGGCGAAGGTGTTCGATTTCGCGCACGTGCGGATGGACACGCTGAGCCGATCGTCGGCGGGCGCGCTGATGGAGGCGCGGATCGGCGAGTCGCTGTCGTCGCAGGCGGCGCTCATCACGACGTTGAAGAACGTGATCGAGGCGTTGAACGATCCGAAGCCCGACGAGAAGAAGTTCGCGGAGGGGGCGGGCGGCGGACAGGGCGGTGGCGGGCAGCCGGGACAGGACGCGCTGCTCCCGCCGGTGAAGGAACTGATGCTGCTCCGGCAGATGCAGACCGACCTGGCGCAGCGGACGATCGAGACGAGCCGGCTTGACTCGCCCCCGGAGCAGGCGATCCGTGAACTTGGCGCGGCGCAGCGCGAACTGATGAACGTGGGGCAGGAGTTTGTGGAGCGGATCAAGCAGCAAGGTTCGCCGTCGAGGCCCGGCGCGGGGGGCGTCCGCCCGCCGACGCCCGACCCGGTCGAGCCTGAAGGGCAGAAGGAGAAGGTGCCCGATGCGCCCTGACTGGACGGCACAATCCGATGGTGCGAAGCGCGGCGTACGCGCGCTGGCCGCCGCGGCGGCGCTGGTGTGCGGCGTGGCGACGTGCGAGCGGGCCGATGCACAGGTTCCGCCCTCCGATCCCGCGCCGGTGGAGCCGACGAAGAAGAAGCCCGATTCGCTGCCGGACCTGGATGAACTGCTCGGGCTTCCTTCGCAGAAGAAGCCGACGGAGCCGGGGGCGGAGGGGAAGGAGTTGTTGCCCGATGATCCCGGGCTTGACGTGAACAAGCTCGAACTTGAGCGGAAGCTGACGGCGAAGGAGTTGGCGGAGAAGTTCGAGAACGCGGTCAGGCAGATGGGCGAGTCCGCCGACCGGATGCAGCGCGCGGGGGACATCGGGATCGCGACGCAGCGTCTGCACGAGGAGATCCTGCGCAATCTCGATGTGCTCATCAAGCAGTCGCAGGACAGCAGCAGTTCGTCGAGTTCGTCCTCGTCTTCGTCGAGCCAGTCGGACGAGGCCAAGCGTGCGGCCCAGCAGAAGCAGCAGAAGGGGGGGATGAACCAGCAGGCGGGGCAGGGGGAGAACATGGGCGAGCGGATGCCGCCGGCGATGACCGATGCGCAGCGCCAGGCGAGGCTGGACATGGCGCGGGCGGCGTGGGGCAATCTGCCCGAGCGCGTGCGTGATTCGCTGCTGGAAGGGTCGAGCGACTATTTCAGTTCTCTGTACGAGGCGATGACGGAGGCGTATTACAAGAAGATCGCCGAGGAGGCCAAGGAATGAGCATCCGGCCGGTCGCGTGGGTGGCGGTTCGTTCGGCGTGCGCGATGCTGGCGGTCGGCGCGTGCGCCGCGTCGGCGCAGGTCGAGGAGCCGGCGGGCGGGGTCGCGCCCGCGGTCGTCGGCCCGGAGAAGAAGACGGCGGAGAACGCGCCGCTGGAGAACGAGATCACTCCCGAACTCAACCTCGCGGTCGAGAAGGGCTTCCGCGCGTTGAAGATGTTGCAGGTGAAGGAGGGTTCGTGGGGTGGGATGCGTTTCGAGCGACACGTCGGTATCACGGCGCTCGCGGGGATCGCGTACCTGGCGGACGGGAATCTTCCGGGGCGCGGGGCGTACGCGGACGAGGTGCAGCGGGCGCTGGACTTCCTGCTGAGCGCGGTGGCGGAGACGGGTCTGATCGCGGAGGACACGTCGCACGGCCCAATGTATGGTCACGGGTTCGCGACGCTCTTCCTGGGTGAGGTGTACGGGATGACGGCGGGGGGGCCGAACACCGCGCAATCGACCCGGCTGTACGAGGCGCTGGTGAAGGCGTGCCGCCTGATCGTCGAGACGCAGAACGCGGAGGGCGGTTGGCGTTACAACCCCGTGCCGAACGATGCGGACGTGTCGGTGACGATCTGTCAGATCATGGGTCTGCGGAGCGCGCGGAACGCGGGGATCGAGATCCCCAAGGCGACGATCGACCGCGCGGTGGAGTACGTGCGCGGGTGTCAGAATCCCGACGGCGGATTCCGGTACCAGTTGATGCCCGGCGGGAGCGCGTGGCCCCGGTCGGCGGCGGGGGTGGCGTCGCTGTTCTATTCGGGGATCTACACGGACGAGGCGATCGACCGCGGCCTGACGTACCTGGTCGACCACGCCTCGCCCAACCGCGGGCTTCCGCCGGGGAGTCACTATTTTTACGGGCACTACTACGCGGTGCAGAGCATGTACCTGGCGGGGGGCGAACGCTGGGCGGGGTGGTGGCCCGCGATCCGTGACGAACTCATCAATACCCAGAGCGCGGACGGAACGTGGGACGACTCGTACGCCGGGCCGGCCTATGGTACGGCGATGGCGCTCATCATTCTGCAAATGCCCAAGCGTTACCTGCCGATCTTTCAGAAGTGACACTCAACTCATCTGATTTCCGTTGGTTGCGTTCCGCGGGCGACTCGTTTTTCGAGGCTCGTGCGGTGGTGGCCGCCTGGTGCGCGGCGGGATGCACGATGCTCGCGCTCTCTGGTTCGGCGTCCGCGGCCGACACGCCGGCCGGAGGCGAAGGGCGGGCCGTGCTGATCGACGATCAGTTGGCGTCGCGTTCGATCATCGTGGTGTCGCTCGACGAGCGCCTGCTGGAGTTCGTCGATGAGCAGCAGCGTCAACGCACGCTGACGCGGGCGGCGGTGCTCGCGCTCATCCCCGAGGTGAAGATCGACACCGTGCCCCAGCGGAATCGGGCGGCTCGTGCTTCGGGCGGCGGGATGCTCGAGTTGACCGACGGGCAGCGCTTCGAGGGGGACTTGACGCCGACGGGGGGGACGGACCAATCCCTGGCGTGGAGACATCCGATCCTCGGGCAGTTGTCCTTTCCGATCGAGCACGCGCTTTCGTTCTGGCGTCCGTCGGCGCCCGAGGCGCTCCGGGCTTCGTCGGCCTCGGCGGTGACGAGCGACACGCTCTTCCTGAACAACCAGGATCAACTGTCGGGCTTCCTCGCCTCGGCGGGCGATCCGATCCGCATCGAGACACCGGAGGGAGTGATCGATCTGCCTCCCGAGCGGGTCGTGGGGGCGGTGCTGGCGAATCCGCGGCGGGCCGCCGCCGGGGCGCGGGTCTGGCTGGACGGCGGAACGGCGGTGAATGCGTCGCGATTGACGATCGATGCGTCGCTCCGCTCTTCGTTTGTTCTCGAGCACGGCGCGTCCGCGATGGTCGTGTGGAGCCAGTTGAGGGCGATCTCGTTTGATTCCGGTCGGCTGGTGCCGTTGGCGAGCATCGCGCCGCTGTCGCAATCCGCCGCGGCGGGGAGGCGGTACGCGCCCCCGATCCGCCTGTCCGGGTCGGCTCCGCTCGATGCGCAGGACATCGTCATGCCCGGCCCGATGAGCGTGACGTGGACGTTGCCCGATTCGGCGCGGCGGCTCTCGTTCACGGCGATGCTCGGAGAGGGGACGGCGCCGTGGGGAGATTGCGAAGTGATCGTGACGATCGACGGGGGCGAGGTGGCGCGGCGTCGGCTGAACACGGACGCGCCAGCCGCTTCGATCAGCGTGCCGGTGAACGGGCATTCGCTGACGATCACGGTTGATTCGGGGCGATTCGGGCCGATCCGCGATTGGGTGATCCTGGGGAGGCCGATGATCCTGGTCGGCGCTCCGTCCGGTTCGGTCGGGGAATAGGGACAAAAAAAAGAGCCGCCCGCGACTATGCCTTTCGCGGGCGGCTGGGGTCTGACCGGCTCACCATGCGTCACAAACTTGGGGGTGCTTCACCTCTTACTCGTCCGCTTGCGGACACCAACGCCCCGGCGCCAGCGGGCCGGACCGACCGAAGATCTCTCCTGTCGAGACGAACGATTTCCTGAGGAATCCATCGTCCAAGTGCAGCGCGACTCTTCCGCCTTTCGACGGATCGATCCGCGGGGCGTCCAAGAAAATGAAGAACCCAGGGCATAGCGCCCATCCCGCTCTCCGAACAAGTTTTCTCGCCCTTGGCGGTCCCTGTGCCGGGGTACGCCGAGGAACTCCACCACCAAACATACTCAAACCTGACCACGGGGCAACCCGGATTTTGCACGATCAGCGCGGATTGCAAGATTCCCAGATGTGGTCGGCCCTATCGGACTGGCGACATGGGTGCATCTTGCCCGAACTACCGAGGCGAAAAGCGATTCCGTGCCTATTTTCGGTAGGTGGCGGCGGCGTTCTAGGGAATCTTCACAAGTTGGCTCGATTGCTTCGTATCGGGGGCGCCGGGTCGCTTCTCGATGACGGGGAACTGCCCGTTGTGGAGGTTGAGGGGGTAGCGTTCCTGGAGGGCCAGGATCGCGGCGGTCTTGGGGCGGAGGCCCTGATCGAAATCGCTGTCGCTGAAGACGCCGACGGTGACGAGGCTCATGGTGGGGCCGTGGTAGTAGAAGGCCAGTTCCCCGTCGCGGCGGAGTTGGAGTGCGGCCTGCTCGGCGGCTCGCTTCGCTTCTTCGGGCTTTTTGGATTGGTAGAAGGCGATCTGGAGGGTGTATTCCTTGTCCTTGCCGAAGACCTGCTTCGCCGCGAGGAGGTTGACCTCCGGGGCGAGTCCGGGATCAACCGTTTCGGGAGGTGGGGCGAAGAAAGCCTGTGAAAAAGGCATTCGGTCGCCTACGACGCGCGCCCGGACCAGGGCGAGGTCGGCCCGGGCCTCGGGGGCGTCCGGGCTGCGGTAGGCCCCCGCGACGATCGCCGCGCCCCGTCCTGTTGCACGGACGCGGACATCGGAGCGTCCGGACTCGTTCGACACCGCGGCGAGGCGGGCCTGGGCGCGGGCGACGGCGTCGGACCCGGTGTGCGATTCGAGGACGATCGACCATCCGGTGAGTCGGAGGGGGGGGGATTCTTCGGAGGGGGCGTCGCGCTTGGAGGGGGGCGGGGCGGCCGGGGTCGTGGATTTCGCGGGAGCGGGCGGTTTGGTCCTGGGGCGATCCGGCCATTGCGCGGAGGCGGTTGTGGCGAGAACGAGCAGAGCGAGGCCGGCGGCGGCGACGGTTCGCTTGGCGGAGGGTGACTTTGGGTGATTGGCGGACTTCATGAAGAATTCTCGCTCCGTCCGGGTGGTGGTTATTCCTCTAAATGATTGCAGGATAAAGAGTTGAATCGTTCGGCTGATTGAAGACAAAGTTGAAGATGGCCGACTTGGCCCGTCGATACAGGTTATGCCGACGCAGCCATGGATGACAGCGAAGGCTCGTGAGACCGTACAACCCAGACACGCGCTCGGCGACAGGGTCGGACCCCTGTTGAAGGACCAGCAAAGCCGAGACGCACGCCAAGGCAGGCGACTGTCCAACGGAGTTTCCCTGTCATGAACTCATTGAACCCGATCGCCTCCTCCACCTCACTTCGCGGCGACGCGGCGCGCGTGTCCGAGCGTCGGCCCGCGGTCGAGGTACAGGTCCATGCTGAGCCTGTGGACACGGTTGATCTCTCGGAGCGGGCGCGTCTGCTGGATGCGCTGCGCAGCCAGCCCGATTTCCGTCCCGAGGTGGTCGATCGCGTGAAGGGCGAGATCGAGCGCGGGACGTACCTGACCGACGAGAAGCTGGACAAGGCGCTCGACGCGCTCATCAACGATTTTCTCGCGTGAGACGGGCGGCGGTGGTTCTCAATCCAGGTTGAGTGTTCCGGCGTTGAACCTCGCGGGCAGGGGTCGTGCGTGGTCGGCGGGGCCGAGCGGGATGTTCCAATCGATGGTGTCGTAGGTTTCCTCGAGCACGTCGTAGGCGAGGTCGCGCTTGTCGATCGGGACGAGCCTGGGGACGGCGGCGAGGCCGATGTTCGCGGCGGAGAGTGTCCATCGGAGTTCGGTGAGGTGATCGAGTCGTGCGGCGCGCTCGGCGTCTTCGCGCGCCAGGCTGAGGACGCGCGACTGCTCCTTCTTGAGGCGTGTCTCGACGCGGGTTGACTGCTGCCGGAGTTGATCGTGCCGGGTGAAGGCGCATCCGCCGAGGGCGAGCGCGAGGGCGAGGGGAACGAGGGTGAGTATTCGGCGGTTCATGTTTCGGGTCGAGGAGAGGTGGATCAGGTCTTCGGCGTGGGGACCCATGTGCTCTTGACGTGGAGGTCCTTGAGTTGCTGGTCGGTGACGTGGCTGGGCGCGCGGGTCATGAGGTCGGCACCGGTCTGCGTCTTGGGGAAGGCGATGACGTCGCGGATGTTGTCGGTTCCGACGAGGTGCATGACGAGGCGGTCCAGGCCGAAGGCCAGCCCGCCGTGGGGCGGCGCGCCGTATCGGAGCGCTTCGAGGAGGAAGGAGAACTTTTCCTTCGCCTGTTCCGGGGTGAGTCCGAGGAGGGCGAAGACCTTGCTCTGGACGGCCTGATCGTGGATGCGGATGGAGCCGCCGCCGATCTCGGAGCCGTTGAGGACGACGTCATAGCCGGCGCTGACCATGCTCTCGATGGTGTCGTCGTCGTCGAGGCTTGCTTCGACGAATTTTTTCTGTTGTTCCGGGAGCGGCGCGGTGAAGGGGTGGTGGCTGGCGACCCACTTGCCGGTCTCCTTGTTGCGCTCGAACATTGGGAAGTCGATGACCCAGAGGAAGTTCCACGGACCTCCTTCCGGACCTGAAGGCGGGACCAGGCCGACATCGCGCGCGATCTTGAGGCGGAGTTCGCCGATGGACTTGGTGGCGATGGCGTAGGTATCGGCGACGAAGAGGACGGTGTCTCCGGGCTTGAGGGCGAGTGTCGAGATGAACTCTTCCTTGATTCCCGGGACCTCGACGAACTTGGCGATGCCCGTTTCGAAGGTTCCCTGCGCATTGAGTTTGACCACGGCGACGCCCCCGGCGCCGAAGCCCTTGATCCATTCGCTGTAGCCGTCGGTGAGTTTTCGTGTGAGTTTTTCGGCGCCGCCTCCCGCGGGGACTCGGATGGCCTTGACGACTCCGCGGCGGCTGGCGTACCTCGGCGCGTCGGCGCCCTTGGCGAGCGCGTCCTTGAAGACCTTGAAGTCGGTCTTTGCGGCGATGTCCGAGATGTCCTGAATGAAGAGGTCGAACCGGGTATCGGGGCGGTCGATTCCGAAGCGTTCCATCGCGTCGCGGTACTTCATCCGCGGGAAGGGGGGCGGGTCGAACCCCGCGACCTCTTTCCACAGGCGCCTGATGAACCCCTCGATCAGGTTCATCACGTCGTCGCGCTGGACGAAGGACATCTCGAGGTCGATCTGGCTGAACTCCGCCTGGCGGTCGGCGCGCGGGTCTTCATCGCGGAAGCATCGGCAGATCTGCATGTACCGGTCGCAGCCGCTGACCATGAGGATCTGCTTGAAGAGTTGCGGCGATTGCGGGAGCGCGTACCAGTCGGAGGGCTGGTGCCGGCTGGGGACGAGGAACTCGCGCGCGCCCTCCGGGGTGCTCTTGTAGAGGATGGGTGTTTCGACTTCGAGGAAGCCGTGCTCGTCGAAGTAGCGTCGGGTGACCTGCATGACGCGGTGCCTCTTCGAGAGGATGCGCTGCATGGTCGGTCGTCGGAGGTCGATGTATCGGTACTTGAGTCGGAGTTCCTCGTTGGGAAGGTCGGTGGTTTCGTCGGGGACAAAGGGCGGGGTGTCGGTCTTGTTGAGGAGTTCGAGGCGGGTCACGACCACTTCGATCTCGCCCGTCTCGAGTTTGGGGTTGGGTCCGCCCTTGCGGATGCGCACCTTTCCCTCGACGGCGATGACGTCCTCGCCCCGGAGTTTGTCGCTTCGAGTGAGGAGTTCCTCCGGGGATTCGCCCTTTTCGAAGACGACCTGCGTGAGGCCGTAGCGGTCCCTGAGGTCGATGAAGATGAGTCCGGTGCCGTGGTCGCGGTAGGTATTGACCCATCCAGTGAGGACGACGTTTGCGCCGACGTGGGTGGGTCGCAGTTCGCCGCAGGTGTGGGTCCGGCGGTAGGGTGAGGGAGTGATGTCTTCGGCGTTGCTCACGGTGTGTGCGACCCCATTGGATGAGAGATGGTTCCGGCGTCCGGGCCGCCGCGCGCCCCGTAGCCTGAGCGGGGGGGCGCGAGTATACCCCCGCGACTCGTCCGGTCGTTCACTTGTAATCTAGGGCGAGTGGCGTTGCCTCACCCATCCATCGTTTTCACGGCGTTCGAGCCTTCGGGCGACGATCACGCCTCGGCGGTGATCCGCGAGTTGCGGCGTCGGCACGCGGACCTGCCGATCTATGCGTGGGGCGGGCCGAAGATGGAGCAAGCGGGGGCGATCCTGGTTCACCGGACGGGTGACGACGCGGTGGTCGGTTTTCCGGGATGGAAGGACATCAAGCGGCACCTGCGGATGCGTCGGGAGATTGACCTGTGGCTGCGAGGCTCGAAGCCGACGGTTCATGTCCCGGTGGATTCTCCGGGGGCGAACTTTGCAATCGCGAAGGCGGCCAAGCGTCAGGGCTGCCGGGTGGTTCACCTGGTGGCGCCGCAGTTATGGGCGTGGGGACCGTGGCGGATCAACAAGTTGCGGCGTCGCACGGACCATGTGATGTGCCTGCTGCCGTTCGAGGAGGCGTGGTTCAAGGTTCGCGGGGTTCCGGCGACGTTCGTGGGGCATCCGCTTTTCGACGAGCAGTTGGATACGGCGGCGCTTGATGCGGAGGGTGAATCCCTGCCGCGGGGCGAGGTCCGGCTGGCGGTGCTTCCCGGCTCGCGTGCGGCGGAGTTGAGGCGGAACTTTCCGGTGATGCTCGCGGCGTTTCGTGAACTGTCGGCGGGTCATCCGGGGCTTGTGGGAGTGGTCGCGGCGACGACGGAGCGCGTGGCCGATCAGTTGCAGCAGCGCGCGCGTGACCTGGGCGGCTGGCCGGCGAACCTGGACATTGTTGTCGCGGCGACGGATCGGGTGGTGCGGTGGTGTACGGCGGCGGTGGCGGTGTCGGGGACCGTCTCGCTGCAGATCGCTCGGCAGAGGAAGCCGATGGTGATCATGTACAAGACCAACGAGCTGGCGTGGAACTGGCTGGGAAGGCACCTGATCACGACGCGCTTCATCTCTTTGCCCAACCTGATCGCGGGGCGCGAGGCGGTGACGGAACTGTTCCCGTATTTCAAGGGTCATGAGCGGTTGACGCGGGCGGTTGACGCGCTGATCTCGGACCCGGAGGCACAGGACGCGCAGCGGCGCGCGATCGAAGAGGTGTGCGGCCGATTCGCGGGGCGCGTGGCGTCGTCCGGCGCGGCGGATGTGATCGAGCGGATCGCGGGGATGCACTCGGTAGCGGCCGTGAGGCCTCGGGGCTGAAGCAACGTCGAGGGTCGGATTATCGTGCGATGCGCCAGGCGCCGATGCGCTCCCCGTCGGCCCGCCAGCGGTAGCGGGCGCGAAGTTCGATGCCGTTGACCGTCAATCCCGCGTGGAGCGCCTGGCTGACCCACTCGTTCGCCTGCGCGGTTCGGCCGATGAGGACGAGTGTTCCGTGCTCGGTTGCCAGGTCGATGAGGCGTGCATCCGTTTCGAGTATCGGGAGGCGGTGCTCGGCGTAGAAGTCGATCGCCGGCTCGTCCATCTTCCAGGTGGCGAGGGCGGTGGCCGGGGCCTTGGGGAGAAGTTCCTGCATGAACTTTCTCGGCGAGCGGTCGCCGAAATAGATCTCGCGTCCGAGGCCGTACCACCACGTCTGGACAAGCATCGAGAGGATCGCGACGGCGGCGGCGGCGAACCGGAGCCTGCGGTGCCCGAGTTTTCTCTCCGAGTCGCGGATGATGTGCGCGAGCCAGAATCCGCCGAGCATCGCAACGCCCGGCCAGACGGGGGTGAGGTAGCGAGCGACACCCTTGCCCGCGACGCTGAACGCGGCGAGTCCGGCGGCGCACCAGACGATCGGGACACGTTGACCGGCGGTGAGAGGCGGCCGGGTGCGAGCGATCCATGCCAGGCCCGCGATCATGGCGAGCGAGATCGGCGCGAGGCCGTAGAGCATGAACCCGATGTTTTTCGCGGGGCTGTCGAGGACGAGGAGCCGAAGGTTGTCGTCGAGTTCCGCGGCGGCGAGGGTTGTGACGGTTTCGGCGCCGATGCGAGATGACACCATGCGTCCCCAGGCCCAGACCGCGAGCATTGGGAGTCCCAGCACGAGAAGCGGGTGGGTGTGGGCGAGCGTGAGGAAACTTTCCCAGGCGCGCGGCGGGTCGGAGAGGCGGACAATGGCGACGGCGATAACGGCTCCGACCGCCCCGAAGAAGATCAGGCCGAGCCAGTCCATCGGGAAGTGAACGCGCGGGGCGATAAGCCATGCGGCGAATGTTGCGAGGCAGAAGCCGAGGGCGGCGGCGATGGAAGCGGCCCTTTTCCAACGCGGCTCGTCGATCGTGCCTGACGGGTCCGAGAGGAGCATCGGGAGATATCCGGCGAGCGCGATGACGAGGAGGGCGGGCGGGCCTTTGGTGAGCGCGGCGAGCGTGGCGGCGACGGCGGCGAGGGCGACGGCGGTCCACGGCGTGCGTCGCAGGTGGCGCGATTGCCGGTGGGCGTGGGCGAGCGCGGCGACGGCGGTGACGACGAAGGGGACCGTGAGGACATCGAGTTCGCCGATGCGTGAGGATCGGAAGTAGAGCACGCCCGCCGCCAGGCCGAGCGCGCCGAGCCATGCCGCGTCGTCGCTGAGGGCGGGGTCCGTTCGATGAAGAAGTATGGATCGGGCGGCGAAGTAGGTGGCGAGAACTCCGAGGATTCCGGCGAGGGCGACGGTGAGACGAAGCTCGGTTTCGTCATGAAACGGCGTGGCGCCGAGGGCGGCGCGGGTGTGCCCGATGAGGATCTGTGCCCAGTAGATCATCGGGGGCTTGGCGATGTACGGCTCGTCGAAGTAGGTGGGGACGATCCATTCGTTGTTGCGGAACATCTCGCGGCCGACGACGGCGCGGCGTGCTTCCTGCCAGTTGGTCAGGCCGTGGGTCGTCAGCCCGGCGGTGTAGGCGACGGCGCAGAGGAGGGTGAGGATCGCGGCGTCGCGCCACGGGTTTCGTCGAGGGTGGCTCACGCTTCATCCAGGAGATCGACACTCTCGAACTTCTTCCCTTCGAGCATTTCGAGGCTGGCGCCGCCGCCGGTGGAGACGTGGCTGAGTTTTTCGGCGAATCCCATTTCCTCGGCGGCGGCGGCGGAGTCTCCCCCGCCGACGATGGAGACGGCTCCGTGGGCGGTCGCGGCGACGATGCCCTCGCCGACGCCTCGTGTTCCGGCGCTGAAGGCCTGCCACTCGAAGACGCCCATCGGCCCGTTCCACACGATGGTCTTGGATGCTTTCAGGACCGAGGCGTAGGCCTCGATGGTCTTGGGGCCGATGTCCAGCCCCATCCAGCCGTCGGCGATGTCTCCCGCGATGGTCTTCGTGGCGGCGTTTTCCTCGAACTTCTGCGCGCAGACGTGGTCGGTCGGGAGGTGGATGCGGCACGAGGTCTTCGAGGCCTGTTCGAGGATGCGTGCGGCGTCGGCGAGTCGATCTTCCTCGATCCGGCTGCTGCCGACCGCGGCGCCGCGCGACCTGAGGAAGGTGTAGGCCATGGCTCCGCCGATGAGGACGTTGTCGGCCTTGGGGAGCAGGTTCGTGATGGCGGGGAGCTTGTCGGACACCTTGGCGCCCCCGAGGACGACGGTGAACGGCTTTGCGGGATTGGAGAGTGCGCCGGCGAGGTATCGGATCTCCTTTTCGACGAGGAAGCCGCAGACCCTGGGTTTCCCCGTCATGGCCTTGGGCGCGCCGACCATCGAGACATCGGGGCGGTGGCATGTTCCGAAGGCGTCGTTGCAGTAGATGTCGGCGAAGGCCGCGAGACGGGAGGCGAATGCCGGATCGCCTTTTTGCTCGCCCTTATGGAAGCGGAGGTTTTCGAGGAGGGCGCACTCGCCGTCGGCGAGCATGTTGACAGCCGCGGTGGCGGCGCCGTCGATGCAATCGTGCGATGGGAACTTGACGCCCCCCCGCGCCTTGTGTCCGAGGAGTTCAACGAGTCGGACGGCGCAGGGTTCGAGGGAGAAATCCTTCTCGAACCCCTCGCCTTTCGGTCGGCCGAGGTGGGAAACGAGGATGAGTCGTCCGCCGCGTGACAGGACGCTCTCGATCGAGGGGAGGGCCATCCGTATCCGCCGGTCGTCGGTGATGACGGCGTTCTTGATGGGGACGTTGAAGTCCACGCGCATGAGCACCCGCTTGCCGCGGACGTCGATCTGGTCTATCCGTTTCTTGGCCACGTCGCTCTGCCTCGCAGTGGGGGCCTGGCGGTTCATGTCCTCGGCCCCGATGAACTACAGTCCGTGTACGCTCCGAGCGGCACCATGCTACAGCGTTTTCCCATCATTGTCGGTCCCACGGCTGGGGGAAAATCCTCGCTCGCGGTGCAGGTTGGCCTGCTGCTGCGCGCGGGCGGTCGCGCGGCGGAGATCGTGACGGCCGATTCGATGCAGGTCTTCCGCGGGCTGGACATCGGGACGGCCAAGCCGACGGATGAGGAGCGCGGGGGGCTTCCGCATCACCTGATCGACATTGCCGAGCCGAGAGACTCGTTCTCGGTGGAACGGTGGTTGTCGCGGGCCGAGGGGTGCATTGATCGGATTCGGGAAGGTGGGAGCGTGCCGATCGTGGTGGGGGGGACGCATTTTTATGTGAAGGCGTTGCTCGAGGGGCTGTTCGAGGGTCCGGGGTCGGATGAGGGGCTGCGCGCGGAACTGGCGGCGCTTCCGGCCTCGGCGTTGCGCGCCGAACTGGAGCGGATCGACACGGCGAGCGCGCGGAGGCTTCACGCGAACGATCTTCGGCGGACGATCCGGGCGATCGAGGTCTTCCGATTGACGGGGAAGCCGCTGAGCGAGCACCAGTCGCAATGGGACCGCGGGGGAGTTCGTTCGGATGCGCTGCTGGTCGGGCTGGAGTGGAGCACGGAGGCGATCAACCGTCGGATCAACGCCCGTGTGAAGTCGATGATCGAGCGTGGACTGGTCGAGGAAGCGCGTGGCCTGTGGTCGGCGGGGGCGTTCGGCCCGCAGTCACGCGAGGCGCTGGGGTACAAGCAACTCATCGAGCATTTCGAGGGGAGGTCGAGCCTGGACGAGGCGATCGAGCGGATCAAGATCGAGACTCGGCGGTTCGCCAGGAACCAGCGGACATGGCTGCGCCGGCTGCGGACGGTGCCGGACGCCGAGTGGGTCCGTGTGGAGGGGGATGATGTTGAAGGGACGATCCGCCGAGCGGCCGAGCGCGTGGTGAAGCGGCTGACGTGAGAGGGGGCGCGGGTCGGGGCTTACACTCTGGCGATGACCGACCCGGTGACCGAGTTGCATGAATGTTTTCTGAGCGCGATGCGCGCCGCGTTCGGCGGCGCGTTGCCCGAGGGGGCGTCGCCCTCATTGGCGGCGTCGAAGAACCCCCAGTTCGGTGATTTTCAGGCAAACGCGGCGATGGGGCTGAGCAAGGCGATGGGCAAGCCGCCGAGAGAGATCGCGTCCGCGATCGCCGAACAGTTGAAGAAGGACGAGCGGTTCATGGCGGTGTCGGAGTCGCCCGAGGTTGCCGGGCCTGGGTTCATCAACATCCGTTTGAAGTCGGCGGCGCTGAGCCGGGCGCTCGCGGCGCTGGACGGGGTCGCGCTCGGGATCGACCGACCCAACGCGGGCGCGGTCGAAACCGTGGTGGTCGATCTTTGCGGCGTGAACCTGGCGAAGCAGATGCACGTCGGGCATCTTCGCGCGACGGTGATCGGTGATGCGCTGGCGAGGCTGTGGGAGCGGCTCGGACACAAGGTGATCCGTCAGAATCACTTCGGTGACTGGGGGCTGCCGATCGCGATGGTGACGGCCGCGGTGAAGCGGGGGGTCGATCGTGGAGAGATTGATCTGGGGACATTGACGCTCGAACGTCTGGAGAGGCTGTATCGCTCCTCGCAAAGGGTGTGCGAGGCGGACGAGAAGGGGCTGGCGGCCGCGGTGCGGTTCGGGCTTGGTCCCAAGGCGATGGCGGAACTGGAGGCGCAGGTCGGCGGAGCGCGCGAGGCGCAGGCGTCTTCACGCGCGGCGCTGGTGGCGCTTCAATCGCACGATCCCGCGTACGTGAGCGTGTGGAAGCGCATCTGCGACATCACGCTGGCATCGTGCTTCGAGATCTGCCGCCGCCTGCACGCGAACGTGACGGCGGAGGCGACGGCGGGTGAGAGCGTCTTTGCGCACGAACTGGAGGGGCTGGTCGCGGACCTCGTGGAACGCGGCGTGGCGGTCGAGAGCGAGGGGGCGCTCGTGGTGCGCCTGGAGGAGTTCGGGATCAAGGAGCCTTGCCTCGTCCGCAAGACGGGAGGCGGGTTTCTCTATGCGACCACGGACCTCGCGGCGATTCGGCGCCGCGTGCAGAGCTTCGGGGCGGATCGGGTGATCTACGCCGTGGACGCGCGGCAATCGCTGCACTTCCGCCAGGTGTTCGCGGCGGCGCGGAAGGCGGGGTACACGCGCCGATCGGACGGTGCTGAAGCGCTGCTCTTTCACGCGGCGTTCGGGACGGTGCTGGGGGATGACGGGACGCCCTTCAAGACGCGGAGCGGCGAGAACGTGCGGCTGTCGGACCTGCTGGACGAGGCGGTCGCGCGGGCCGAGGCGGCGGTGAAGGAGAAGAGTCCCGAACTGTCCGAGGTGGAGCGTCGCGCCATCGCGGAGGCGGTCGGGACGGGCGCGATCAAGTACGCCGACCTGTCGAACGATCGTGTGAAGGACTATGTTTTTTCCTTTGATCGGATGCTGGCGTTCGAGGGGAACACGGGGCCGTATCTTCAGTACGCGCTGGTGCGTGTGCGCTCGATCTTCCGCAAGGCGAAGGAACAGTTCGGGATCGAGGAGTCGGTGTTCGAGCGGTCTCCCCCGGCGATGACGATCGTGGCGCCCGAGGAGAAGGCGGTGGCGCTGCTGCTCCTGAGGTATCCCGGCGCCGTGCGTGCCGCGGCGGAGTCGTGCGAACCGCATCGGTTGTGCGCGTACCTGTACGACCTGGCGGGTGCGTTCAGTTCGTTCTTCGCATCGTGCCCGGTGCTCCAGGCGGAGGATGAGGCGACGAGGATGTCGCGTCTGCGGCTGTCAAGACTTGTCGGCCGGGTGCTCCGCGACGGTCTTGACGTGCTCGGCATCGTGCCGCTGGAGCGGATGTAGCGGGGGACGGGCTCAGGGCTTGCGCGTGAGCGCGAGCTCGATGGTGGGGAAGACGGGCATGAGTTCGACGAGGTGGGCCTTTTCGAGCACGCCGAACACGTTGGTGGACGGCCCGACGATTCGCGCGGCGCCGCCGGTGGCGTGAAGCCCTCGGTGCAGGGTGACGAGCGCGGCGATCCCCACGCTCGAAATGAACGAAAGCCCGCTGAGATCGACGGCGACGACACCGGGCTTCGCCTCGACGACCTGTGCGATCTCGGTCTCGAGTGTCCTCGCATCGTCGTATGACACGGCGCCCGCGATCGTCAGGACCGCGCCACCTGCCCGCTTTTCGGTTCGAACCGTGAGTTCGCTCATGGCTGAGCCTCCGCAATCTCCACGAGAAACTTGATATCGGAACCCACCCGGACTCCCCCTAGTCTACCCCTCTCGCCTCTTTTCGGCGTCTTCGAGCCTGGGCGCGCCGTTTCGGACGGGTTTCGGCGCTCGCCTCCTTGCCCACGTCCCAGTTCGGAGGAACGCTTCAATCATGGTCCATCCACGCACATTCGTCGTATTGCTGTCGTTGGCTTCGGGTGTCGGGGTGGGCGGTCCCGCGCTGGCGCTGCCCCTGTGGCAGGTGACGAACGCGGATGTCCACCTGGAAGGCGAGGGGCGGGCCGACGAGTACATCAACAACAACCCGCTGCCCTCGGTGGTGCAGCTGAACGCGCTGCGCGATGCGCTGATCTCCGGCTTCCAGGGACTGTCGTACGGCCAACGGTACGGGTTCGACGCGAAGGATTTCTCGATCGTCGGCGGGCGCGAGTCGGTGGTGGTCGCTTCCTCAAAGGCCAAGGCGACGATCGACGGCGACGGAACGCAACTCGTGACGATCGAATGGCTCATCCGGGCGAGCGCCGAGAGCGACGCGCTGGACGGGTACGACGCGGAATCGCACGCGCGGATCGAAGACCCGGCGACGGGTGATCACTTCTTCGTCGAGTTGGAGGTCAATCCGCTGAGCGTGCCCGCGGGGACGGCGGTGATCGTGTATTACTCATGGGACGCGGCGACGCGCGGATTCAACCGCATCGAACCGGCCGGGCAGTTGTGGTCCGGGGCGCCGGCGCCGCTCGATTACGCGCGGATGCTCGGCGCTTCGCTCCAGATCGACGGGGTGGAGCAGTTGCCCGGGAACTTCTCGTTCGACATCCAGCCTCCGGTGGTCGGGGTGGACAACACGCTGAAGAACCAGTCGGGCACGATCACGCTGACGGTGCCCGCGACCCTGCGTGTGGACATCCGCGGGATCGCGGAGTCGGGGGTGTTCCAGACCGGCGGCGGGTTCACGGGGATGGAGGATGCGGCGAGCGCGTTGTACTTCGGGAAGATCCGATTCAACGTGGGCACGCCTCCGATCCCGACGCCGGAGGTACCGCAGACGCCGGCGATTGATTTTTCGGTTGACATCGCGGGTGACACGGAGCTGAGCGCCCAGCCGGCGGACGGCGACGAGGTGTTCGATCCGGGTGACGTGTACCTGTGGCGGAGCGCTGCGCTTCCTCCCGGCGGCGGCAATGGTTACAAGAATGACGCGGATGCCTTCATCGGGACGGACCCCTTCCCGGTTCCCGGGCTGCCCGGTGGGCTGCTGCCCCCGGTGTGCAACGGCGGGCCGATCGGGGCCGTGTCGTGGCATCACCTCGACCTGGACGGTCACGATGCGCTCGAGTTTTCGCTGAGCCTGGCGCAGCAACTGGGCAACCTCCCGCCGTACGGGTACTTTGACTCGGCGTGCATCAACGGCGCGGACTACCTGCTGATTTCGTTCGAGGATGACGGCGCGCTGCCCTATACGCAGTGCGACGTGCCGAGCACGACGACCGCTTCGAGCGGGTGGACCTACGGCAGCGGGGGGGCGCGCGACGAGGTGATGGGGCTGACGCTTTCGACATCGTTCCCGGCGGCCTTGCTGAACTTCTACCCGGTCGCGAGCGAATCGCAGGTTCACGTGAGCCTGACTCCCGATCCTCCCCCGGGAGCGGAAGCGGACGATGATGATGTCGATTCGCTCGACGCGCCCCGAGACGTGACGGCGTGCGGATATCGGTACTTCGGGGTGGACCACGAGGCGACGCATGTTGATCCCTTCAGCGGCGCGGCTCTTGAACCCGGCGCGATCTACGAGGTGGTCCCCGGCGGCGCGCCGGTGAAGGTCATCGATCCGCGGCTGCACCTGGGGCTGCCCTCGACGGTGGACCTGGCGGATTTCGAGTTCGTCTGGCTCGAGAATGCGTCTCTCCACGGCTCGCCGGTGCAGTTGGCGCTCATCTTCGCGGTTCACCCGGACGATCCGACGACGATCCCGGATGAATCGGCGGGACTCAGCCCGAGGCGGCTGTACTACTCGCACCTCACGGGCAGCAGCGCGCCGCTCTTCCCCGGCATCCTGCCCGATCCGATCGACGCCGTGACCTCCGTGACGGAGGAGATGACCGGGCTGTCGTTTGTTCCGCCCCTGTGCCAGGGGGACGCCAACAACGACGGGTTCGTCAACTTCGCGGATGTCACCTCGGTGCTGGCGAACTTCGGGAACACGTACCCGGCGGGCGTCCTCAACGGTCCCGGCGACGCGAACCACGACGGGGTCATCAACTTCGGCGACGTGACGACGGTGCTGGCGAACTTCGGCATGACCTGTCCGTGAGGGACTCCGGTTCACAGGGTGCGCCGGTAGCCCCATTCCGATGAGTTGTTGGAATCGGCGATGTCGCGCCGACCGAAGCGCTCGAAGCCGGACGCCTCGTACATTCGGTGGGCGGCCTCGAAGCGCGTGTCGGACCAGAGTTCGATGGTGTTGCAGCCCGCGAGCCGGGCCGCGTTGAGGATGTGCTCGGTGATGGATCGGCCGATTCCTCGGCGGCGGAGCGAAGGATCGACGTACATGCACTTCAGTTCCGCGATGGGCGCGGGCTGGTGCCGGTGCAGGTAGAGAGCGCCCGAGGCGCGGACGGCTCCTTCCTGGTCGGGGAGCACCCACAGGTCGCCACCCTGGGCGCGGAAGTAGTTGATGGGATCGGCGAGGTGTCGCTCGCATTCATCCTGCAGGTTCAGGGTGAGGCCGTACTCGGCGTAACAACACCGGATCAGGTCGAGCAGCCTCGGCACCTCGTCCGGGCGAAGGGGTCGCAGGTTGAGCGCGGTTTGAGCGGGCGGCATGGACGGTGCAGAGTACCGTCCGTGATGCGGAGGTGTATGGGCGGCGAAGTACGCTATGGCCAAGGAGATCGGACCATGGCCAAGCGGGCGAAGGGCGGGGCGGTGAAGAAAGGTCTGAAGAAGCAGGCGGGCGGAAAGAGGGCCGCTCGTCCGAAGGCTGGTTCGTCGAAGGCCTCGCGAAAGAGGAAGCCGGTCGCTCGCCGGACCGCGGCGTCGAAGGGGGCGACCGGTCCGGCTTCTCGACTGGTGATGTTCCATGTTGACGCGTTTACAAACAGGCCGTTTCATGGCAACGCGGCGGGCGTCCTCGTGCTCGAAAGGTGGCTCGATGCCTCCGTGATGCAGGCGATCGCGGCGGAGAACAACCTGGCGGAAACGGCGTTCGTCGCGCCCGTGAAGGCCCACGACGGCACGGCGTGCTTCGGGATCCGATGGTTCAGCCCGACGATCGAGATCGACCTGTGCGGCCACGCGACGATCGCATCGGCCCATGTGCTGTGGAAGCACCTGGGGCTGAAGGGCAGCCGGATCGTGTTTGAATCCAAGAGCGGCCCGCTGCCGGTGGCGAGGCGCGGCGAGTGGATCGAACTGGACTTTCCCGCGCGCCCGGGCGAGCGCGTGGGCGACACTCGGCGGCTGGCGCGGGCGCTGGGGCGCGAGCCGGTGGAGTTGTTCAAGGCGCGCGACTACCTGGCGGTCTTCGACAACAAGCGCGATGTGCATGAGATGTGCCCGGATTTCGCGGCCGTGCGCGAGCTCGACTGCCTCGGGGTGATCGTCACGGCGCCGGGGGCGGGGCACGACTTTGTGAGCCGCTTTTTCGCGCCGCGCGCCGGGATTGATGAAGACCCGGCGTCCGGGTCGCCGCACTGCACGCTCGTGCCCTACTGGTCCGGGCGGCTGGGCAAGAAGAGCCTGACGGGGCACCAGGTGTCGAAGCGCGGCGGGGAGTTCCGGTGTGAGCACCGCGGCGATCGCGTCGTGATCGCCGGGCGCGCGGTGACGTACATGGAGGGGACGATCGCGGTGTGATCGTGGAGGCGTGCTTCCTCCGCACG